>NZ_JBOEQD010000001.1:0-301962 GCF_050689125.1 Rothia sp. L_38
ACCGCGACGAAAAGTCGCTCTACCCCGGGCTGCTAGCCCTGCAAGAACCGGTGAGCCAAACCGTCTTTCTCTACCGCCTAGAAACCCTGTACGAGGGGGACTTTCCCACCGACTACACCATCTACAACTACGCCGGTGGCCCCTTCGAGAGCGAAACGCGCATCAATATCTCCGTTCTGGGGCCTGCGGAAGAACGCGGGGACGGCGAGCCGATGTATCAGTTTGAAGCGTATTCCCGCTTCGAAGACCGCGCCGGCAAACTCATCTCGCAGGGGCTTCTAACCCGCACCGGAGAAATCCGCTGGGACGAACAAGACCCCGGCCACTGGCTACACCCGCACGTGAAAACCCTGATCGAGTACCTGGCTCAGGCCCCGGCCAAAGCCCCTGAGACCATCGAAGAAGGGCAGGTTATCACCTGGGACCTCCCACAGCTTCTGCGCGAAGAGCTGACCATCACCGACCATAACTTCGAACGTCACCTGCCCCACTGGTTCAGCGTCCAAGACACCAGCGAATATGGTTGGTTCGCCTACGCCCCCGCTACAGGCGAGACGTATCCGCCTGAAAAACCTCCCTACTCACTGGTACACACCATGCGGCCCCGCCAGGTTGTCGACCGCTATGAGGAGGACGGCACGCCCCACCTGCTCGGCTACGTCGCCCACGTTGAGGGCGGGGTACATGGCGTCCTGAAATGGGGAAAAAACCTTGAGCCGACCCTGTGGACCCGCTCAGACGAAGTAGGTTTAGCACCGGGACTCACCGGCACAACACTCCCGGCATCCTGCCGAGCCCTCATAGAGACAGGCCAATTGCGTTATCCCGACTCCCGAATTGATTGATCTGCCCTAACGAGCGTGCGCCTTATCGCCGAGCGTGCACCTATCTGCGGCACGCTCGGCGATAAGGCGCACTCTCGGTCAAATCAGGGGTGCGCTGTGGTGGGGAGGCTACGGTTAGGGCTTACCGTGCAGCCGTCGGGCATAATAGAGGTCATGACCAGCCCCGCCCTTACCATCACCGGCCTGACTAAGCGGTTTGGTGCGTCCGCCGTTCTTAGCGGAATTGACCTGACCGTGCCCGGTGGCAGCCTGCTCTCCCTGGTGGGGGAGTCAGGGTCGGGCAAGTCCACCCTGCTACGCATTATTGCCGGGCTGGAACAGGCGGACGCCGGTAGCGTCCTCTTCGGCGACCGGCCGGTGGGCGTCGGGGGAGGCAGACGCTTCAAAGGGTCAGGTAAGACCCGGCAGGCAGGGGGAGCGCCGGTGGGCTTCGTCTTCCAAAAACCCGTGCTCTACCCCCACCTGAGCCTGGAAGAGAACATCCTCTTCGCCCAGCGCCTGCGTACCCAGGAGCAGCTAGACCGAGACCACTACCTTTCCCTCGTCGATACCCTGGGACTGGGGGAGCACCTGCGCAAGAGGCCGGCGCAACTATCGGGTGGCCAGGCCCAGCGGGCCGGTATCGCCCGGGCCCTGGTGCGTAAACCCACGCTGGCTCTCTTTGACGAGCCGCTTTCTAGCGTCGATGAGCATCTGAGCGAAGCTATCCGCGCCGACCTGCTGACCCTGCACCGCCAGCTAGGGTTCACGGGCATCTACGTCACCCACAACCCCGACGAAGCCCTCGCGATGGGCCAGCAGCTTGCGGTGCTAGAGGGCGGACGCCTAGCCCAGGTTGCCGCCCCGGGGCAGGTACTGGCTGCCCCGGCGTCCGCGCAGGTCGCCCGACTGCTGCACCCGCTCTACAACGAGCTGCGTGTGGATGTTGCGGGGCAGTCTGTAGCGGCCGGTATCTCTGCCCACGGTTTTGAGCGGACGGACGCCGACACCCCGGATACCCTGTCCGTACGGGTGCTGGGCGTGCTCGCCCATACGGCAGGGAGCCGTTTTAGCCTTGAAACCACTCGGGCGGTAGAGCTACCGCACCCGGACGGTGCCGTGACCATTCCCGCCGGTAGCCCGCTCACGGCTGTGCTGCCAGAAACCCCGGTAGGCGCGGAGCAGGGGCTCTACCTGAAACTCCGACAAGGTGCTCTGCACTGTTTCTCAGGGCAAAGCTAGTTTGTACCACGTGCTGACCAAAAAACCTGCCTCATCTGGTCTGTATGTGGTACAAAGGTGGATAGAAGCGGCGGTTTAAGTGATTAAGCACCCTTAAACCCGGTTTTAACTTGCCAGGGCCCCGCTAACCGTGGTTAGATGAAGTAACCAAAGACCGCCGGTCTGTGCCTTTTACAGGTACGATAAGGGCTAACCAGCCCACCTGCGTAGGTGCCGATAACAGAATACAAACCAGTTTTTGCTGGGCTTGTATTATGCCTCGATGCCTGCGCGTCGGGGCATTTTTTGTTGGCCTGGCGGGATAAGAACTGGAAGGAACACCATGGCAACACAGGATAAGATTGCTGCCGTCTCTGAGATCAAGGAACTCCTTGAATCCTCAAACGGCGTAATTCTCACCGAGTACCGTGGTCTCACCGTTGCACAGATGAAGGAACTTCGTCGTGCACTGGGTGCTGAGACCGAGTACGCCGTGGTAAAGAACACTCTGACCGCTATCGCGGCTAAGGAAGTTGGCATCGACGCATTCGATGGTCAGCTCCACGGCCCCAGCGCAATCGCATTCATCAAGGGCGACTTCATTGATGCTGCGAAGGGTCTGCGTGACTTTGCCAAGGCTAACCCCCAGCTGATCGTTAAGAGCGGTTACTTCGAGGGCGAAGCTCTCGACGAAGCTGGCATCAACAAGTTTGCAAGCCTCGAATCACGCGAGGTACTTCTTGCAAAGGTCGCAGGCGGCGCAAAGGGCGCAATCGCAAAGGTTGCTCGCACCGTTGACGCTCTGCGTATCAAGCTCGAAGAGCAGGAAGGCGCAGCACCCGAGGCCGAGTAATCGCCTCGTCTCTGCCCACCGCACAGACTTCGGCCTACTTACCTGGGCCACCCCACAATTTTCAAGCTCGCAGGCTGAAATACTGAGGCTTGCAACTGAATCAAAGAAGGAGCCAATCTCATGGCTAAGCTTTCAATCGAAGAACTCATTGAAGCATTCAAGGAACTGTCACTCGTTGAGGTTTCCGAATTCGTTAAGGCATTCGAAGAAGAATTCGACGTAACCGCAGCCGCTCCCGTTGCTGTTGCTGGTGTTGCTGGCGGCGACGCTGGTGCTGCTGAAGAGCAGTCAGAATTCGACGTTATCCTCGAATCAGCTGGCGACAAGAAGATCGGCGTTATTAAGGAAGTTCGCGCCCTCACCTCACTGGGTCTGAAGGAAGCTAAGGACCTCGTTGACGGCGCTCCCAAGCCCGTTCTCGAAGGCGTTTCCAAGGAAGACGCAGAGAAGGCTAAGGAAGCTCTCGAAGGCGCTGGCGCAACCGTCACCCTCAAGTAAGTTTCTTACTTTTCTTATCTTTGGCGCAGGGGCGGCACCCGTTACGGGTTGCCGCCCTTGCGGCTTTTTGTTTAAGGACGGACGCCACCCTCACCTCTTCCCCTGCCTGCTGGTTTTAGCTAGGCTGGGGTCATGGGTAAGACTCTGATTCGTGCATTCTGGTGTCTGTTGCTGGCAGGTGCTCTGGCCTGGCTGGCTATCCTGGTGTGGCCGGGCCACCCGGTCATAGCCTGGCTGACTACCCGCCTGGTCATTGCCCAGGCCGTTGCCTTCCCCACCTTGCTTGCGGTTGCCGGGGCGGGCGTCCTGATTGTGGCCCTACTGGTTGCGCTACGACGTGCAACCAGCGGAGCCACCCGCGCCCTTGCCGGGCTGACGGCGGTAGCCTGTGCTGTCTCTAGTCTGCTGGCTGTCACCGACCCCTACGGGGCTGCGCGCTACCATGCGCGCGGGGTGCCTGCCATTGGGTGCGTTAATATGCAGGCCTACCGGGTCACTACCTACAACGCCCTCGATACCCTGACCGACCAGTCCCTGGCTCGGTTGCTGGCCGATGAGCCGGATTTCCTGGTGCTCCCTGAAGTCTCACCCGATACACCCGCCCTTGCTGGCGGCGTTCCGGGCTACCAGCTGTTCGCCTCCACCAGCGGCAAGGCCCACATCGCCCCGACACTGACCCTGGTGAGCGACCGGCTGGGCACTTATACCGCGCAGGAAGTGCCCATGACCTTCGGGGCCCTTCTGCTGACTCCTGAAAACCAGGCCAGCGGGCAGCCCCAGCTGCTGGCGGTGCATACCGCCCCGCCCGTCCCTGCCTACATGCAGCAGTGGCGTGACGACCTCGCTACGATTGACCGGCTGGCCCGCGATGAGGGGAGCCTCGACCTGATCGCCGGTGACTTCAATGCGACCCTGCTCCACGGTAGCCTCGCCAGCTACGCGGGGGCACGCTCACACCTGGGTGCGGATGCTGCCCTGGCCACCCACCGGATCGAGGGTACCTGGCCAGTCGGCGGAGTGCTAGGAATGAAAGCACCCATCGACCACATCATGGTGATGCAGGGTCCACCTGCTCGCGGTGAAGAAGTGACCTACCAGCAGGTGGGTGAATCTGACCACCTGGCAGTGAACGCCCTCGTAGGACTCTGCGGGTAGGCACGTGGGCTAGCACATAGCACAATCTGGAATATTTGCCGGTCTGCCCTGCACGCTGGTACCCCGGAGCTAGAAGGAGGGCAGAGGGGTAAGCTGGATATGACAAACGATTGACAGAGCCCCCACCGCACCCCACCCAAGGAGCCCCGCGTGACTAAGCCCGGACGTCCGGACGCCGCCGAACTACTCGCCGCTGCCGAGCAAGCCTATGCCACCTACCATGAGCAGGTCCGCACCGACCCCGACTACCCGGCCCTGCACCTGGCGCCCCCTGTTGGCCGCCTTAATGACCCCAACGGGCTGATCTACCATGAGGGTACTTACCACGCCTTCTACCAGTACTCACCGGTACACCCCACCCGTGCCGTCTTCTGGCGCTACGCCACCAGCGACGACCTGACCCACTGGCAGGACCGCGGCACCGCCATTGCCCCCACCGACTGGTTTGACAAGAACGGCTGCTACTCCGGCTCCGGCTTCGTGGGTGAGGACGGCACCTTTGAGTTCTTCTACACCGGCAACGTGAAGGACGCCGACGGCAACCGTGAAGCCTACCAGGTGCTCTTTACCTCCCCTGACCAGGGCAAGACCTTCACCAAGCAAGAGGTCTTTATCAACGGCCCCGAAGAGGGCTACACCGCCCACTACCGCGACCCCCACGTAGTGGAGCGCGACGGCACCTTCTACGCCGTCATTGGCGCCCAGCGCGAGGACGAAACCGGGGCCGTGGTGCTCTACTCCTCACCCGACCGCCGCACCTGGACCTTCGACGGTGAGCTCACCTTCTCAGACCCCGCCCTGGCCAACTTGGGCTACATGTACGAGTGCCCCGGCCTGATTCAGCTGCGCGACGAAGAAACCGGCGAGCTCAAGGACGTGCTGATTTTCAGCCCCCAGGGTATGGAAGCTGACGGGGAGAAGTACAACAACATCTTCCAGACCGGCTACATCGTGGGCACCCTCACCGGCACCCACTTTGAGGTCACTACCCCCTTCACCGAGTTGGACGCCGGTACCGAGTTTTACGCCCCCCAGTGCTTCCACGGGGTGGGGCAGGACGGCTCCCACGCGGTGCTCCAGGGCTGGTTCGGCAACGCCGACCAGGACGACCACCCCTCCTGGGACAACCACTGGGTGCACATGCAGACCTACCCCCGCCGCCTCACCCTGCGTGCTGGCCGTATCTACCAGAACCCCGTGGATCAGCTTGATAGCGCCCTGGCACCCGCCCCGGTTAAACCCGCAGCTCATGGCGAGATTGCGGAACTGGCGGACGCCCGCGTCTGGCGCCTGCGCGGTGAGGTAGCGGTAGCCAAGCCCGTGCAGATTATCGTGGAGGACGCCGCGGGGCAGGCCCTGGTGCTGACCCTGAGCGAGGACGGTGCCCACCTGGATCGCACCGGCAGCCGCTACGCCGTGGGCGGGGCAGAGCGCCATCGCACCCTAGAGCACAGCGCTACCCGCACCTTCGACCTGCTGGTCGATGCCTCTGGAACTGAACTCTTCCTCGATGGGGGAGCCGCCGTTTTCTCATCCCGAACCTACTTCACCGGAGCTAAGCGCACCGTCCGCCTGGTAGCAGACGAAGCGGCCGTGCTGAGCCTCGAAGCTGCCCGGCTTGTAGAAGACTAGGGTAAATGGCGCCGGTGCCTTAGCGCACAGGGCGAAAAATTTTCCGTGACCTGGCACCGGCAGGAAACAGTAAGGCCTGTCTCACAGGTTATCGACGGTGGTAGGCTGGTAGAGACGCCGCACACAGCGGCCCCACCACTCCCAACCACTATGAGGTGACAACCATGGCAGGCTTCTTCAAAAAGCTCTTCGGCGGTAGCGACGACACTGCAGCGCAGACTTCCGCTCCCGCAGCTACTCCCGCGGCAGCACCGTCCGCCGTTGGCGCGTCCGCTCTGACCGCCCACATGAACGGTACCGTTGTTGAGCTTGCCGGCGTGAGCGACCAGATGTTCGCCTCCGGCGCCCTGGGCCCTGGCGCCGCCATTGAGCCGACCGCGGGCGTGGTTGTAGCTCCCGCAGACGGTGAAGTAACCGTTGCCTTCCCCACCGGCCATGCCTTCGGCATTCGCACCGCAGACGGTCTGGAAATCCTGATTCACGTGGGCTTCGATACCGTGGAACTGGACGGCAAGTTCTTCGAACCCAAGGTCAAGAAGGGTGATACCGTCACCCGCGGCCAGGTGCTGGTGGAGTTCGACCTGGAGCAGGTTAAGGCTGCAGGCTACCCCGTGACCACCCCGCTGGTTATCACCAATGCCAAGAGCTCCGTTGCCGACCTGACAGTTGCCAACGCAGGGAGCGACGTAGCGGCCGGTGCTGACTTCATTACCGCAGCTCGCAAGGGCTAAAACAAAGCTTGAGATAGGGTCGGTGGCCACCTAACACAGGTGGCCACCGACCTTTTGTAAGGGGCTGTTTTGGCCCCTTTTTTGGTGCTAGTATGTCAAACGATTGGCATGTTTGTTTTCGGGCAAACGTACACACTCGCGCCGAGGCTGAACCACAGATATAGGGGGGAGCCTGGCCCATACACCAAGGAGAAGACATGGACCATAAATCCGTGGCTGAGCGAGTCCTCACCGCCGTCGGCGGCACGGACAACATCGCAGCAGGCGCCCACTGCGCCACCCGCCTGCGACTGGTGCTCAAAGATATGAACGTCATCAACCAGGACGCCCTGGACAACGACGAGGACCTCAAGGGTACCTTCAACAACTCCGGCCAGTTCCAGATCATCGTGGGCCCCGGCGACGTTGACGAGGTCTACAAGCACATGGCCGCTTCAGGTATGAAGCAGGTCTCCAAGGACGAACTCAAGAACGTCGCTGCGAGCCAGGGTAACCTCTTCACCCGCTTCATCAAGATCGTCTCAGAGATCTTCCTGCCGATCATCCCCGTGCTGGTCGGTACCGGTCTGCTCATGGCACTCAACAACGTGCTGACCGCACCCAAGATTTTTGACCCCACCAAGTCACTGATTGAGCTTTACCCCGCATGGGAAGGCTTCGCAGGCATTGTTAACCTGCTCTCCGCAGCTGCCTTCGCCTTCCTGCCCGTCCTGGTCGGCTTCACCGCCACCAAGGTCTTCGGCGGTAACCCCTACCTGGGTATGACCATGGGCGCTGCCATGGTCTTCCCCTCCCTGGTCAACGGCTACAACGTGGCTGCCGCCCTCGAAGACGGCACCATGACCTACTGGGACGTCTTCGGTATTCAGGTGCAGCAGGCTGGCTATCAGGGCACCGTCCTGCCCGTCATCTTGGTCGCCTTCATCCTGGCCAACGTTGAGAAGTTCTTCCACAAGATTCTCAAGGGCACCATTGACTTCATGTTCACCCCCACCCTGACCCTCTTGATCACTGGCTTTGCCACCTTCATGCTGGTCGGCCCGCCCATGTTCAAGCTGGGCACCCTGCTCGGTGAAGGTATCAACTGGCTCTACACCGCAGCTGGCCCCGTGGGCGGCTTCCTCTTCGGTCTGGTCTACTCACCGATCGTCATCACCGGCCTGCACCAGTCCTTCCCGCCCATCGAACTGCAGCTACTGGCAGCAGGCGGTTCCTTCATCTTCGCTATCGCCTCCATGGCTAACGTCGCCCAGGGTGGTGCCGCCCTCGGCGTCTACCTGACCACCAAGGACAAGAAGATGAAGGCACTGGCGGGTGCTACCGCTCCTTCAGCCTTCCTCGGTATTACCGAACCGGCCATCTTCGGTGTTAACATCCGCCTGCGCTGGCCCTTCTACATCGCAATGGGCGCATCAGCTGTTGCATCAACCCTGATTGCTCTCTTCGGTGTCAAGGCATCGGGTCTGGGTGCTGCTGGCTTCCTGGGTCTGCCCTCCATCGACCCTGCCCAAGGCATGGGTTGGATGGGCTTCATCATCGCAGTCCTCACATCGGCCGTCCTCTCCACCGGCGCTTCCTTCATCTACGGTAAGCGCGTCTTCGCCGGCCAGGTCGCCGAAGAAGAGGTTGAAGCTGCCGCTCCCGCAACTGCTGCTGCGTCTGTAGCTGCTCCCGCGGCGTCCGCTCCCGCAGCTGCTACCGAAGGCTACGAACTGACCGCCCACCTCAACGGCACCGCTGTTGAGCTCTCTGCGGTATCAGACCCCACCTTCGCTTCCGGTGCCCTGGGTCCCGGCGCCGCCGTAGAACCCACCGAAGGCAAGCTCTACGCACCCGCCGACGGTAAGGTCACCGTGGCCTTCCCCACCGGCCACGCCATTGGCATGCGCACCGACAAGGGCGTAGAAGTCCTCATGCACATCGGCTTCGACACCGTCGAACTGGATGGCAAGTACTTCACCCCCAAGGTCGAAAAGGGCCAGGAGGTCAAGCGCGGCGACGTCCTCGTCGAGTTCGACATGGCCGCCATCAAGGCCGCAGGCTACCCCCTGACCACCCCGCTGGTCATTACCAACGCCAAGAAGACTGTTGACTCAACCGCTCTGGCTGCCGCCGCAGGCTCAACCGTGGCAGCTGGTCGCGACCAGCTGGTGAGCGTAGCCGCTAAGACTGCCGCCGTCTAAGCGCTTTCACCGGAGCAAAGAACCCGCCCTGCACCCGTCCTGATGATAAGGACGGGCGCGGGGCGGGTTTGTTTGCGCTATACCAGTATGGGGGGTGCCCCCGCATCTTGGCTCGTGACCCTCTTGCTCCTCGCCCGGGGGCTCGTCCAGCCTCGTAAACTCGGCTGATTCCGTGCTCTCTTGTGTGCTCGCTCGCTCGCACCCGAGCACTTCATCACGCCAGCCCCGAGCCAACGAGCTTCGATGCAGGGGCACCCCCCGTAAGATGCGCAAGGAAACCTCCCTCTAGAGCTTTCGTGACCGGGTAATCTTGAAAGGTAACACCGTACCCAGGAGGATTCCATGCCCGAGCAGACCTACGACTTTACCGTGCGCGAAGCGACCGAAGCTGACTACCCCGGCGTCATCGAGGCGCTGACCAACGCTTTTGAGCACGACCCGGTCATGAACAAGGCCATGGGCGGGGACGGCCGCACCGAGACCGTCCGCGGGCTCTTTGAGTTCCAGCTACGTACCACCTACGCCCCCAAGGGCACCATTGACATTGCCGTGACCGAGAGCGGCAAGGTGCTCGGCGCTGCCCTCTGGCTCTCGCCCGAAGCCCAGAAGGGTAACCTGCTGGCCGACATTAAGGCCCTGCCCGACTACTACCGGGTGCTGGGGAAAGGTCTGGCTCGTGCCACCGTCACCGAGCTGCGCCTGCTGGCGGCCCGCCCCAAGTTCGACCACTGGTACCTCTACACCATTGGGGTGCACGAGGACGCCCGCGGGCACGGTATCGGCTCCCACCTGCTGGATTACCGCCGCGAGCGCCTGGGCGAGGTGCCCGCCTACCTGGAGGCCTCTACCTACCGGTCAGCCTCCCTCTATGCCCGTCACGGGTTTGTTGAGTTCTTCCGCTTCAAGGGTGGCAAGCCCGCCCTGGGTATGTTGCACCCGGCGCCGGTGACTCAGGTGTCGCTTCACGACCACCATAGAAGCAAGTAATATTCTTTTTTCTCTGTTCAGGGGCGCGTGAGCGTGCAAGAATACTGTTGTTTGCCGGGCTGTCTGCTTATCCCCCATAGGTGGCAGTCGGGGTGCTACCGCTACCACCGGTAGCACCGGGCAGGCACTACATACGCAACACGGAGAAAGAGCACCCCCATGCCCCTTTTCACGCTGCCACATACCCGAAAAGTCGCCAAGGCGCAGCTTGCTGCTGTCACCGCGGTGACCCTGCTTGCTAGTGGCACTACCTATGCAAGAGCAACCGAAACCCCCGATGCTACGGGAACCTACCAGGCCGGGCAGACAGGCGATAGCGGCGCCCTGGTCAAAGAAACCGACCGCCTGATAGTGACCTTTGCCGAGGGTACCACGACCGAAGAGCGCCAGACTATCGTTGACCGCGCCCTTGAAGATACCGAGGCCCTTAAGACGGCAGGGGTTGTCAAAGAGTCTGTGGGTGAGGACGCCACCACAGGCGTGATTGAAGCCGACCACCCCCTGAGTGAGGCCGAGCAGCAGAGCGCTATTGAGGCGCTGGAAGCTGACCCGGGCGTCCTTGCTGCTGAACCTGACCAGCTGGTGCGGGCTGTGCAAAGCCTGCACAGCACGGCCACCAGCGAACCCCTCTACGGCACCCTCTGGAACTTTAGGGCCGCGAACGTGGCCCCGGCCTGGCACCGGGCGGACGGAGCCGGAACCACCATCGCTGTGGTTGATACCGGTATCACCTATCACCCCGACCTAGCCCCTAACCTGGTGGCGGGTTATGACTTTATTTCTGATGACGCCTATGCCCGCGACGGGGGCGGACGCGACGCCGACCCCACCGATATCGGCACCTTCTCGGGCTCTACCCCCTCCAACTGGCACGGCACCCACGTAGCCGGTATCGCCGCTGCGGCGGCCCAGGGAAGTGGGCTAGCTGGCGTAGCCCCGCGGGCTAAGATCCAGCCGGTACGAGTGCTGGGCATCAACGGCTGGGGCTACGCTTCAGACATAGCCGACGGGATCGCCTGGGCCTCTGGCGGGAACGTGCCCGGCGCACCCCGGAATGCGACCCCGGCAACCGTCGTCAACGCGTCCTTGGCCTGGCCGTCTGATACCTGCCCGGCTGCCCTCGACGCCGCTATTAAGGGAGCCTACTCCCGGGGCGTTCCGGTAGCTGTTGCCGCCGGGAACGCGGGTGCTAACGCAAACGCCTGGACACCCTCTAACTGCTACTTCGCTATCGTCGTGGGAGCTACCGGCGGTGATAACGCCCTGACCGCCTACTCCAACTGGGGCTCGACCCTCGATATCCTTGCCCCGGGCGGTACCGCCTGGCAGCAGGTGAACTCAACCTCTAACGCGGGGCGCACCACCGCTACAACCGCCAGCTTTGGCGGGCTCTACGGCACTTCCCAGGCAGTCCCGGTGGTAGCGGGCACTATCGCCCTGATGAAGCAGGCCAACCCTAACCTCACCATCGAGCAGATCCGAAACACCCTAAAATCTACCGGTAGCCCCGCCAGTGGCTACCGCCTGGTGAACACCGGTCAGGCTGTAGCAACCGTAACCCCGCCCCCACCTGCCTACCGGGTGATGGGCGGAATCGGTTCTTACTACCAGGCCAACGGTGGTGAAGCTGTTTTTGGTAAGCCCACCCAGAACGAGTTTGGCTCGGTCGGGGGCGGCGCTATTCAGAACTTTGACCGCGGTTACGCCCTGTACTGGACGGCCACCTACGGCACCCACGCGGTGAAATGGGGTACCGGTATTGGCGAGCACTACCGCCAGAACCGCTGGGAACTGGGCCACCTGGGCTACCCCACCAGTAGCGAGTACGCCTATTCTTACGGAGCCGCCCAGAATTTTTGGAACCCCGTGACAGGTTCCCGCTACGCCGTACTGTGGAGTGCAGAGACAGGAACCCACACCATGGTGGGTGGAGGAGCAATCGCCGGTAAATGGTACAGCATGGGCGGGCCGGACCGCCTGGGCTTCCCGTCCACATCAGAAATCGCTTTGAGCGGCGGTGGGGTAGTGCAGTTCTTCCGCAAGGGCGGCAGCCTGACTGCCATCTACTGGCACCCGGTGCACGGTACCCGCAGCGTGTCGGGTACTGGGGCTTTCTACCACTACTGGCTAGCAAATGGCTACGTCACCCGTCTGGGCTACCCGGTTACCGATGAACACCTGGGGGCAGACGGACGCATGCACCTGCGGTTCTCGTCCGGTGCTCACCTGACCTGGAGCGCGTCCGAGGGGCTGCACCGGGTGCGCTAGCTTATGCCACCGCGCTCTCTTCCCAGAGCAGGGAGCGGGTGCTTGACCCTTCATGAAGGCTCACCGGTAGCACATCGCTGCCGGTGAGCTCTTTTTCTTCGCCATTCATGGCGTGCATGAGCTGGGCAACGGCCCGCTGGGCCATTGCGTCGATCGGCTGCACGACGGTGGTTAGCTCGGGCAGGAGGGCCCGGCTGGTTTCGGTGCCGTCAAAGCCGATGACCTGCAAGTCATTGGGCACCTGCCGGCCGCTAGAGCGGGCATAGCCCAGCACCATGGCAGCGTAGACATCGTTTGAGGCGAAGACAGCATCAACCTGCGGGTGCTCGTCGAGGTAGGTGAAGATGCGCTCGCGTTTGGTGGCCTGCGGGGTGGTGAAGCCCAGTTCGAGGATATGCGGGGGGTAGCCGGCTTCGGTGACCGCTAGCTGGTAGCCGCGTTGGCGGGCGTTATCGAGGGAGATGGTTGAGGTGATGTGCAGGATATTGGTGGCCCCGCCGTCAAGGAGTAGGCGGGTGGCCCGGTAGGCTCCGTCGAAGTTGTCGCAGCTGATGTTGGGGCCCCGGCCGGTGTGCTGCCGGTCGATGGTGATCAGGGGCGCACCCAGATGGGGAAAGTTGGCAACAACCTGGGAGTGGGCACCGGTGATGACGCCGTCAACCTGGTTGGCTATGAGCATATCGAGGTAGCGCTGCTCTGATTCGGGGTGGTCGTTGCTGTTGCAGAGAATCGTCTTGTAACCGATGTCGGCCAGGTGGGATTCGATGCGGTAGGCCATTTCCCCGTAGAAGGGGTTGGCAACGGAGGGGAAGACTAGGCCGATGAGTTGGCTTTTTTGCCCCTGGAGGGATCGGGCGATGGCGTTGGGCCGGTAGCCGAGCTGCTGCATGGCGTCGAAGACTTTGACGCGGGTGGTTTCGGAGAGGTAGCCCCGGTTGTTGAGCACACGGGAGACTGTGGTGGGGGAGACGCCTGCGAGCGCAGCGACATCGCCGAGTTTTGGTTTGGGCACGCGGGGCTCCGGTCTGTTGAGTTGGGCTCGGTTTGTTCTCAATTATAGGTCCTGTCTAACAGGCGCAGAGAAGTGTTGAGCTGTGTGACGGGGGCGGTTTGCGCCTGCGCTGAGAGAGGGGTAGGGCAACGGGGCTAGCGGGGCAGGGGTAGGTAGCTGACGGTGCTGCCTGCTGCCGCACCAGCCGGCGGGATGAGGGCCAGGGCGTCCGCTGTGGCGAAAGAGGTGAGCATGTGGGACTGGGTTTTGGGCAGGGGAGTGAGGGCTGTCCCGTGGGGTGAGGGGCTGAGGCTGGCAGGTAGCAGGCGCAGGTCGTGTTTGCGGTAGCCGGGTACCTCATGGGTGAGGACGCCGGTGGGCAGCTCGGCTAGGGGGGCTGCGGTGGTGCCGGTGAGCCAGGGGACGAGATAGGAGTAGAGGGCGGTGTAGGCCGCCAGCGGGTTGCCGGGCAGGCCCAGGACGAGCGGTGCTGCCGGGTTGCTGCTGGCCGGTAGGTGGGCGGCTAGGGCCGGGTGGCCGGGGCGGATGGCTACCGATTCGAAGAGGTAGCTGGCCTGAAGGTCGTGGAGGGCGCGGCGTACCCAGTCTGCGGTGGAGGTTGAGGAGCCTCCGGTGATGAGGAGTAGGTCGGCGCGGGTTGCGGTGAGCCAGTCGGTGAGTTTGGCTTTGCTATCGGGTAGTCGGCAGGTACTGGTGACTGCCGCCCCGAGATCTTCGATGATGCGGGGGAAGGCCAGGGAGTAGGCGTCACGCACCTGGCCGGGGCCGGGGAGACCCGCGGTAATAATTTCGTTGCCGGTGTAGGCGATAGCCACGGTGGGGCGGGCGGTTACGGTTAGGGTATCGAGGCCGAGGGTGGCGAGGGCGCCGAGGTGCCGGGCGGTGATACGGGTGCCCGCGGCAAGCACGTTGCTGCCTGCGGGGGTCTCTTCACCGGCGCGGCGGATGTCGGCCCCCGGAGCGGGGTAGCCCCGGCCACTAAAAAAGCGGGGGTCGGGGCCGAGCGTGTTGTCTTCTCGCAGGGCATGTTCCTGGCGGATGACAGCTTCGGCACCGAGGGGAAGCAGCCCGCCGGTCAGAATGGGGGTTGCCTGGCCGGGAGCGAGAGGGAGGGCTTTGCGGTGGACGTTCTCGCCGTCGGCAGCTGGCGGGTGGGTCAGTACCTGCCAGGGCGGGGCACCGGCGGTGGCGTAGCCGTCCATAGCCGAGGAATCGTAGTGGGGAACGGGCAGAAGGGCATGGGCGTCGCGGGCCAGGGTTCTGCCCACCGCATCAGCGAGGGGCACCTCTTCATCGGTTCGGTCAAGGGTCGCCCCTGCCTGGTGCAGGAGCTGCCTGGCCTGTTGCCAGCTGGTGTGGTGCACGGTGGTCCTCCTTAGGGCTGGGGCGGTGCCTGGGTGTAGCCTGCGGCGCGGGCAGCCTCCCAGGTATCAACATCGGCGGTCAGGTCGGCAGGTAGCTCTAGTCCTGCGGGCTCAAGGGGGCTGAGAAAACGGCGGACGGAGGCGTTGGCGGTATCTCCGGCAAAGGCAGGAGCCAGGGCCGCGGCCCGATAGATGCCCAGCAGGGGCTGAGTGATACCCTCCGCCACAGCCCAATAGCCGGTGACCTCATCCGGTGCGGACGCTGCCGCCTGCAAAAGTAGGGGCACAGCGGCCCGGGCTCGGGGCAGGTCGCAGGAAAGCACCAGTACCCAGTGGTGGGAGAATGCCGAAAAGTCAGGCTGGGCTGTGGCTAAGGCAGCAAGCCCGGCAGAAATACCGGCTGCTGGCCCGCTAAAGACCGGTTCTTCCCGGGTCTGTAGGACGCCTGCGGGCAAGGTGAGCTCTGCCGGGCCGACGACCACGCGGCGCTCCGCACCCGTGCAGGCGGCGAGAACTCCGTCGAGCAGGGTGTGCTCACCGTTGGAGAGCAGGGCCTTGGGTACCCCGCCGAGGCGGGAGGAGCGTCCGCCCGCCAGGATCAGGGCCGAGTAGCTGGGGGTGTTCACCGGGTTATCCTCCTAGCCACCGGCAAAGGGCGGGAGCACATCCAGGCGCTCAGCCTGCTTCAGGAGCGCCGAGTCATCGAGCTGCTCGCCGCTGGCGGCAACCCCGTCGACGAGGAAGGTGCAGCGCGGCAGAATATCGGCTAGGGTCTGGCCCGAGGGGGTGGTCCCGGTGAATTCGCGCGCCAGGTAGGCCTGGAGACCTGCAAGAGTGGGGGTGGGGAGTTGGCCGAGTTCCACTGTCAGGCTGGATATGCCCGCTGCTGCCCGGGCCGCAGCGAAGAAGTTAATCTGCATGGGGTAGTCCTTGAATCTTAGCCGCCGATGGCGCTCATGGATCGAGTAGGTTGGGTGAAGTCGGGGGCGTCGAAACCGACGGTATCCTTGCCGTGAGCCTTGGGCTTGGCCCACATGGCTCCGCGCCAAATCTGGGCCAGTTCAGCATCGCTGGCCCCGCCGCGCAGGGCGCCCATGAGGTCGGTTTCGGTCAGGGAGAAGAGGCAGGAGCGCACCTTGCCGTCGGCGGTGATGCGGGTGCGAGTGCATGCTGAGCAGAAGGGCTCGGTGACCGAGGCGATAATGCCTACCTGGCCCAGGGGCTCTGCTGTGCCGGCGTGACCCAGTGGATAGACGTCCCAGAGGGCTGCGGGGGAGGCCCCGCGCGGACGCCCGTGGGGCAGCAGGTCGTAGTGGTCAGCCAGACGCTGACGAATCTGCTCGGCGGTGATGGTGCCTTCGCGGGTCCAGTTGTGGTCGGCGTCCAGGGGCATTTGTTCGATGAAGCGGAGCTGGTAGCCGCCCTCTAAAGCCCAGGTGAGGAGTTCATGGCCCTGCTCATCATTGACGCCGGCCATGAGGACCGCATTGATTTTGAGGGGGGTGAGCCCGGCTGCCGCTGCGGCTTCAATTCCTGCGAGTACCGAGGCTAGCTTATCCCTGCGGGTGAGCTGAGCGAACGTTTCGGGGCAGATGGTATCGAGGGAGACATTGACCCGGTTGAGCCCGGCCTGAACCAGGGCATCTACCTTTTTATCGAGTCCGATGCCGTTGGTGGTCAGGGCGATGGGCAGGTGGGGGTGTTCGGCGCGGACGGCAGCAATGATGTCGGTGAGGTCAGCTCGTACTAGGGGCTCGCCACCGGTAAAGCGTACTTCCTCTATACCTAGTTCTCGTACGCCCACCCGCACCAGCCGGGTGACCTCATCGAGGGTCAGAAGCTGTGTTCCGGGAAGCCAGTTGAGGCCTTCAGCGGGCATGCAGTAGACACAGCGCAGGTTGCACTTGTCCATCAGAGAGATGCGCAGATCGGTAGCGGTTCGACCCCAGCGGTCGGCAAGGGGTCCGGTGGTGGGCACGCCCGGGTGTGCAGCTGCACTGGCACCGCCGGTCACAACCGGGATAGAAGAACCCAGGGGCACCGGGGGGTTGGGGGCTGAGGACTGGGGCATACCCGCACTTTCACAAATCTTAATCGGTATTTCAGATGTAATATTTAGCCTAGCTAAACCGGGCGAAGAACACCACCTGGCTCTACACTAATCTATAGACAAAGACCCTCTGCTAGCCACTGTTACCCCGTCGTTGGAGACCCCATGCGCCGCCTAAGCACCCTTCTCGTCCCCCTTCTATTGGGTCTTACTGCCTGCGGGGGAGCAGCAACCTCCCCGCAGGGGCAGGACGCTGAGGTTCAGCTCTTTGCTGCGGCCTCCTTGGGGGCTGTGGGTGATGAGCTCATAGCAGCCTATCGCCAAGAAAACCCGCAGGTCTCTATCACTGCCACCTACGCAGGGTCATCCCAGCTGGTTACGCAGATGGTCGAAGGCGCTACCCCCGACCTGCTCATTACAGCCGATAGCACCACCATGAACCAGGCTCTTGAAAAGGTTGAAGAGCTCGCCGATTCGACCCCTGAGACTATTGCCACCAACGCCCTGGTGCTGGCAACTGCTCCAGGTAACCCTGCCGCCATTGATAGCCTTGATGACCTGGCTGCACCCGGCGTCCTGACCGCTATCTGCGCCGAGCAGGTGCCCTGCGGACGCCTGGCCCACCAGGAACTTAGCCGCCAGGATGTAGAGCTAGCCACCTCCACCGAAGAAGCTAACGTCTCGGCAGTTTCCACCAAGGTAGCCACCGGCCAGGTGGATGCCGGCTTCATCTACTCCACCGACGCCACTGCTATCTCTGCCACCGACGATATCACCGTCATCACCCTGCCCCAGGTCGAACGCAACGCCTACCCCCTAGCCCTCACCAGCAGCGGTCAAGGTAAGGAAAGCGCCCAGAACTTTGCGAACTGGCTGGCCACCTCTGAGGCGGCAGCTCAGATTCTGGCCGACTATGGCTTCGAACCTGCCTAAACTAGAACTATGAGCACACCCGGCCCCGTACCCACCCAGCCGCCACGAGGGCGGGCCAGCTCCTTTACATCCGTCCCCGTGCACGCCGTGCTTCCCACCCTGCTCACCCTGGCACTCATCGCGGGTCCCCTGCTTTCCCTCCTGGTCCGGACGCCCTGGGGGAGTCTGCCCCAGCTGCTGACAGAACCAGCTGCCCTGGCTGCCGTCCGGCTCTCGGTGCTCACCGCTCTAGCTGCTACCGCTGTATCAGCCCTGCTAGGCACCCCTACAGCCCTAGTGCTGGCCACGGTTCTCGAGCAGTCTCGCGCTCGCCGCCTGAGCTGGACCCTCTACGGGTTGATCTACACCCCCATCATCTTCTCCCCGGTGGTCTCTGGTCTGGCCCTGCTCTTTTTCTGGGGCAGGCGAGGGCTGCTCGGCTCCTGGCTTGAAACGGCAGGCCTCTCGGTGGCCTACACCCCGCTGGCCGTGGTTCTGGCCCAAACCTTTGTGGCCCTGCCCTTCTTTGTAGCCACCCTGGTCACCACCCTGCGAGCGCTGCCCCCTGAATACGCCGAGATTGCCCGGCTTGAGGGGGCGAGCCCCACCGAGGTTACTGCCCGTGTGCTCTTACCCCTGGCTGCTCCCGGCCTGCTGACGGCAGCCGTCCTGACCTTTGCTCGCGCTCTGGGGGAGTACGGTGCCACCGTTACCTTTGCCGGGAATGTTGAGGGTGTGACCCGCACTCTTCCGCTGGCTATTGACCTGGCTTTAAGCTCTAACCGCATGGATGCTGCCCTGGGGGCGGCGCTCATGCTGATCGCCCTCTACCTGGGCCTGCTGGCCGCCGGGGCCTTTGCCCTCTGGCTGGGCCGACTGAAAGGAAACCGCCGAGCATGACACAAGCCCAAGAGACCCTTGACCGGCTGCTCCCCGCGGGGGAGAGCATCGCGCCCGGCGCCTATGCTGCCTGTGTGCGTGAACTGGTAGCTGCTACCGTCACCCCCACCAGTCAGCGGTTACCCCTGCAGCAGGCCGCCGGCCGCCAGCTCGCAGAACCTCTCTACGCCTTGATTCCACAGCCCTCCTTTGCCAACTCCCAGATGGACGGCTACGCCCTGACCAGTAGTGCGGCACAGGGGGAAACTCGTATCTTTCGGGTAGGGCCCGATATTCCCGCCGGGGCGCCCGTGAGCGGGCTGCCGGTGGCTGATGATGTGGTCTACCCCGTTATGACCGGCGCTCCCGTGCCTGCTGGGTACACCACCGTGGTACCGGTTGAGCGCAGCCGCCCGCTGGTAGGGCAGCCGGACGCCGCCGGTTTCGTGGGCGAGGGCGGGCAGGTTGAGCTACCGCAGGCTTCTCCCGGTACTTTTGTGCGCAGCGTGGGGGAGGACGTTGCCGCCGGTCAGCTCCTGGCCGACGCCGGTAGCCGTCTGACTCCGGCCCTGCTTGGTGCCCTGGCTGCCCAGGGGATTGGGGAAGTTGAGGTCTACCGCCCTCTGAACCTGCTCATCATTACCGGGGGCGACGAGGTAGCTTCTGCTGGCACAGCCCCTGCCTCGGGGCAGATATTTGATGCCAACGGGCCGGTGCTCACCGCCCTTGCCGAGCAGGACGGTTGCACCACCGACCACCTACCCATCGGTGATTCTGTTGAAAAATTTACTGCGGCCCTAGGCAGGGCGCTCGCAGAGCGGGTGCCCGATGTGATCGTCACCAGCGGAGGTATCAGCCACGGTAAATATGAGGTGGTTCGTCTGGGGCTGGCGGCCCTGGCTGCCGACCCTGCTGCTCGGGGCACTGCTGCTGGCAGCACGGTTCGGGTGCTTGCGCACTGGTTTGGTCACGCCACCCAGCAGCCCGGCGGCCCCCAGGGCCTGGCCCTGCTGGGTCTTCCTGCTGGCAGGGTACTGCCGGTGGTCTGCCTGCCGGGTAACCCGGTCAGCACCCTCATCAGCTACCACTTGCTGCTGCGGCCAGCCCTGGCTCATCTAGTGGGCGAAGAACGGGAAGACGCCCGTGGCAGGCTGGTGCTCGAAGCTCCCCTTGCTGCCCCGGAAGGTAAAACCCAGTACCGGCGGGCTCAGCTGACCCGGCAGGTCCAGCCGGACGGGAGCGTCCTGACCCTGCTGGCTCCGAGCGCGGCTACGGGCTCCCACCTGCTACTACAGGCAGCCCGCGCCGATGCCCTGGTGGAGCTGGAACCCGGGCGTACCTATCGCGGCGGTGAGCTGGTGCGGTATATTCCCCTGTAGATGCACCAAAAGTTACCCCGCCTGCAAATCACGTATAGTAAATACTGATTAATTTTGTGTTGAGAGGCTAGCCAAGAATCATGACCGCCCCCACCCCCGCAGACCAGCTCACCCACGTGCGCGCCGACGGCAGCGCCCACATGGTCGATGTCACCGAGAAAAACGAAACCACCCGCACCGCCGTGGCTGAGGGCTATATCGTTACCCGGGCAGACGTCATTGAAAAAATCTTTGACGCCGACCTGCCCAAGGGCGACGCCCTGCCCGTGGCCCGCGTCGCCGGTATTATGGCAGCCAAGAAAACCCCCGAGATTATCCCTCTCTGCCACCCCCTGCCCCTGGGCAAAATCACCATCGACTTTGAGCGGCACCCCGACCGTATCCGCATCGAGGCTCTGGTTAAAACCCGTGGCGTCACCGGGGTGGAAATGGAAGCCCTCACCGCTGTCTCCGGGGCGGCGCTGACGGTCTACGACATGATTAAGGCCGTTGATAAGCAGGCCGTACTGACCGGGATCAGGGTACTGGAAAAAACCGGCGGTAAATCCGGTGACTGGAAGGTAGAGCAGTGAGCAGCAGCTACACCCTGCCCAAGAACCGTACCGGCCTCGTCATCGTAGCCTCCACCCGGGCCGCCCGCGGTATCTACGAAGATAAATCCGGCCCCCTAGCGGTCACCTGGCTGCGCGACCAGGGCTTCGACACCCCTGACGCGGTCGTCGTAGCGGACGCCGACGTCCCCGCCTACATCGACCGGCTAGTCGCTGCCGGTAACCTGCCCACCTTCATCCTGACCAGCGGTGGAACCGGCCTCAACTCAGACGACACAACCGTCGAAGCCGTGCGCCCCCACCTCACCAAAGAAGTCCCCGGCATCATGCATGCCTTCTGGAATCAGGGCCTCAAAAACACCCCCGCCGCCGTCCTCTCCCGCGGAATCGCCGGCGTCATCGGCACCAGCTTCATCATGACCCTGCCCGGCTCCACCGGAGGAGTCAAGGACGGCTGCACCGTGCTCGAACCCCTCGTCACCCACATCTGCCGCCAGCTAGAGGACTACCATGACCACTAACCACCCAGACCCCACAGGAGCCAACCCCTACGCCGGGCGTCCGCTCGAACCGGTTGACTCCACAGTCGTTCACGCCTCCATTACCGAAGACCCCCTCGAACCGCTCCTAGCAGGAGCTAAAGAAGCGACCATGACCCGAGCCATGGGCGCCCTGGTCGTCTTCGACGGCATCGTGCGCGACCACGACCACGGGGAGCCTGTAGCGACCCTGGCCTATACCGCCCACCCCCAGGCAACCGACTACCTGGAGCGCGTCCTGCACTCGGTGGCAGAAGAGATCCCCGGTGTGCGCCTGTGGGCAGCCCACCGCGTTGGCCCCATCCCCATCGGCGAATCTGCCCTCACCGTACTGGCAGCGGCAGCCCACCGCGGCACAGCCTTCACTGCCTGCTCCTTAGCAGCCGACCGCATCAAAGCAGAAGTGCCCATCTGGAAAGAACAAGAACTCACCGACGGCAGCGTGCAGTGGGTGGGAATCGATACGCCTACCGGCTAAGGCTTTCGAATCGAAGGTACGAAATGGCAGGTGGCCCTCGCGTTCTCGCCCGCAGACCCTCTTGGGTCTCGCGCTGGGGCGCTCGCCCCAATTCACGCCAGCCCCGAGCCAGCGGGCTCGATACGCGAGGCCCCACCGGCCTCAGCCCCACTCTAGAGAAAGACCTACCATGACCTCTGAACTAACGTCGCTGGCCTACCAGCTCTACGGGCGGCAGATGATTCTGCCGGAGATGGGGCAGGCTGGGCAGGAAAAGCTGAGCGCGGCAATGGTTGCGGTGATCGGGGCAGGCGGCCTGGGGTCCCCGGCCCTGCTCTACCTGGCCGGGGCGGGCGTCGGCCGTATTCTCATCATCGACGATGATGCGGTAGAAACCTCTAACCTGCACCGTCAGGTCGTCCACTCCTATGCCCGAGTGGGGGCATCCAAGGCTGACTCAGCCGCCCAAACCCTGCGCGAACTCAACCCCCTGATTAGGGTCGAAGCTGTCAAGGAGCGTCTGACCGACGCTAATGCGGCAGAGCTACTAGCTGGGGTGGACGTGCTGGTTGATGGTTCCGATAATTTCCCTACCCGCTATACCGCCTCTCGCGCTGCTGCCGCCCTGGGCATTCCCCATGTGTGGGGTGCCATTCTCGGGTTTGACGCCCAGATGAGCGTCTTCTGGGCGGGGCACGGGCCGGTCTACGAGGACCTTTACCCGCTCGAACCAGCCCCCGGTTCGGTACCCAACTGCGCTACCGCAGGGGTGATCGGTGCCCTGGCTGGGGTCGTTGGAACCGCAATGGCCCTGGAAGTTATTAAGCTGCTGGCCGGTATTGGGCAGCCGCTGATGGGCGAGGTGGGCTACTATACCGGTCTGACCGGCCGCTGGGAATACATCCCCCTGCTTGCCTCTACCTCCCGTGCCGCTTCTGGTTCGGGTTCTGGCCAGAGTGCCCGCACGGCGGGTTCCGGTGCGGACGCCGGTGGGCAGGTAGCGGGGAAGGGGCAGGCCCCTGCACCCCTGCGTCCGCCTGCTACCGACTGGGAACCCGCTACCGCCGAACCTGACCAGTACGGTATGGAAGTTACCTGGGCTGATATTGCTGGCTCACCCTACTTTGAGGGGGTTCCCCTCATTGATGTGCGAGAGCCCCACGAGCACGCAGCGCTGGCTGTTCCGGGTAGCTTCAACCTACCCCTGTCGCTGATTGAGGCCGCATCCACCGATCCGGATCTAGGGTCGGCTATTGACACGATCCTGCCCAGCCACCAGGGGCGCTATGCCCTCTACTGTGCGGCGGGGGTGCGCTCGCTCAAGGCGCTGAAGCTGCTCACCGATGCTGGTTTCAGCGATCTCTACAGCGTGGAAGGTGGCATTGACTCCTGGCTGACAAGCCAGGGGTAGGGCATCTGAGCGGGTGCTTTAAAGCCTTGCCACCACTGAATATGTGCATACCTGATGCTTAATTAGCGAAGATTTTTATTCGGTATTTATTGTGCGAATTATTGGGTAGACTGGTGCCCATGACACAGCAGGCATCACACACACCTGGGCCCGACGGGCCGCTCACTGACAAGCTCATCAAATTCGGCAAATTCTTCACCAAGTGGGACGAAACCGACGACGGCCGCGCAGCCTTCCTCAAAGGCGGTCGCGCAGGCGATGTTTTCTACCGCAATCGCTGGAGCCATGACAAGGTCGTCCGCTCCACCCACGGCGTTAACTGCACCGGCTCCTGCTCCTGGCAGGTCTTCGTCAAAGACGGTGTGATTACCTGGGAGGCTCAGGCCACCGACTATCCCACCGTTGGCCCCGACCGCCCCGAATACGAACCGCGCGGCTGCCCCCGCGGTGCAGCTTTCTCCTGGTACACCTACTCACCAACCCGCGTGAAGTACCCCTACATCCGCGGCGTGCTGCTTGAAATGTACCGCGAAGCCCGCGCCCGCCTGGGCGACCCCGTCGAAGCCTGGGCCTCGATCGTCTCTGACCCCGAAAAGCGTTCCCGCTACCTGAGCGCCCGCGGTAAGGGCGGCCTGGTGCGCGGCTCCTGGGCCGAAGCCCTCGAAATGGTGGTCGCCGCGCAGATTCACACCATCAAGACCTACGGCCCTGACCGCAACATCGGCTTCTCACCTATTCCGGCTAAGTCCATGGTCTCCCATGCCTCAGGCGCTCGCTACATTGAGCTCATCGGCGGCGTGATGACCTCCTTCTACGACTGGTACGCCGACCTGCCGGTTGCCTCGCCCCAGGTCTTCGGTGACCAGACGGACGTGCGCGAGTCAGGTGACTGGTGGGACGCCACCTACCTGATGATGTGGGGTTCCAACATCCCGGTGACCCGCACCCCCGATGCCCACTGGATGGCAGAGGTGCGCTACCGCGGCACCAAGGTTGTCTCCGTCTCGCCCGACTACGCCGATAACACCAAGTTCGCCGACGAATGGCTGCCCGCCCAGGCCGGCACCGACGCCGCCCTTGCTATGGCTATGGGGCACGTGATCCTCAAGGAGAACTTTGTCGACCGCCGCGTTGAGTTCTTCGAGAACTACGTGAGCACCTACACCGACTTCCCCTTCCTGGTCACCCTAGAGACCCGCGAGGACGGGGTGACGGTTCCGGCTAAGTTCCTCACCGCCGCAAACCTGACCGACCATGCGCAGGTGCCCGATGCGTCCTTCAAGACCGCCCTGCTCAACCGCGAAACCGGCGAGGTCGTGGTGCCCAACGGCTCCCTGGGCTACCGCTACAACGCTGAGGACGAAGGCAAATGGAACCTGGACCTACAGGGCGTCAAGCCTGCCCTGTCCATCCTTGATCTGCCGACCGGCGCCGAGCGCGCCGTCGAGATCCAGATGCCAGCCTTCGACGAGCCCTCGGGCCGCGGCAAGATTATTACCCGTGGCGTACCCACCATCACCGTTGAGGGTAAGACCGTCACTACCGTCTTTGACCTCATGCTGGCTCAGTACGGCATTGGCCGCCCCGGCCTACCCGGCCAGTGGGCCACCGGGTTTGAGGACGCCGACACCCAGTACACCCCGGCCTGGCAGGAGGCCATTACCTCCGTACCCGCCGAGGCCGTGATTCGCACCGCCCGCGAGTTCGCCCAGAACTCCATCGATTCGGGTGGCCGCACCATGATTATCATGGGTGCCGGTATCTGCCAGTGGTACCACGGCGACACCACCTACCGCGCGATTCTGGCCCTGCTCATGATGTGCGGCGCTGAAGGCCGCAACGGCGGCGGCTGGGCCCACTACGTCGGCCAGGAAAAGGCTCGCCCCATCACCGGCTGGTCCCACATGGCCAACGCCCTGGACTGGATTCGCCCGCCGCGTACCCAGGCAGGCACCGCCTTCTGGTACATGCACACCGACCAGTTCCGCTCCGACGGCCGTACCACCGACTCCCTGCAATCGCCCCTAGCCAAGGGGGATTTGCGCGGGGTTCACACTGCGGACGTCCTAGCCCGCTCCGTGCGCATGGGCTGGATGCCCTTCTACCCCCAGTTCCCCGAAAACTCCCTGGATTTGGCGGACGCCGGTGCCGCAGCGGTTGCCGCAGGCACCGCAGAGTCCCCGGCAGACTACGTTGCCCAGCGCCTTAACTCTGGCGACCTGGACTTCTCGGTGGAGGACGTCGATAACCCGGTCAACTGGCCCCGCACCCTGGTGCTGTGGCGCAACAACCTGCTGGGATCGTCCGCCAAGGGCGAGGAATACTTCCTCAAGCACCTGCTCGGCACCCATAACTCGGTGATGGGCAAGGACGCCGAAGACTTCAAGCCCGCCGAGGTCAAGTGGGCCCAGACCGCCCCCGAAGGCAAGCTGGACCTGCTGGTGACGACCGACTACCGCATGACGTCCTCAACCCTGCTGTCGGACATCGTCTTCCCTGCCGCCACCTGGTACGAGAAGCACGATATTTCCTCCACCGACATGCACCCCTACATCCACGCCTTCTCCCCGGCCATCGACCCGCCCTGGGAAACCAAGACCGACCACCAGGTCTTCAAGGAACTCGCCTTCCTGTTCTCCAAGTGGGCAGCCAAGCACCTGGGCAAGCGCAGCGACCTGGTATCTGTGCCCCTGCAGCACGACACCCCCGGTCAGCTGGCCCAGCCCGGCGGCCACGCCCCGGACTGGAAGAACCAGGGCATCGCCGGTATCCCCGGTAAGAACATGCCCATCTTTACCGTGGTGGAGCGCGACTACCCGGCCATCTACGACATGTACACCTCGGTCGGCCCCCTGCTCTCCAAGCTGGGCACCACCACCAAGTTCGTGACCGTGGACGTCAACGAGCAGCTAGCTCAACTGGCTGAAGAACACGGCGTGATGGGTACCGGTAAGGGTGCCGGCCTGCCGGCCCTTGATACCGACATTAAGCTGGCCGACACCATCCTGGCTCTGTCAGGCACCTCCAACGGCCCCGTAGCCCTCAAGGGCTTCAAGGCCCTGGAGAAGCGCGTGGGCAAGACAATGCACCACCTGGCTGAGGGCAACGAAGAAAAGCGTATTAAGTTCCGCGATACCCAGGACCGGCCCTGCCCCGTCTTTACCTCACCCGAATGGTCAGGCTCAGAGACCGGCGGACGCCGCTACGCCCCCTTCACCCTCAACATCGAACAGCTCAAGCCCTTCCACACCCTCACCGGTCGTATGCACTTCTTCCTCGACCACGACTGGATGAGCGAGATGGGCGAGCAGCTGCCGGTCTACCGTCCGCCGCTCGATATGCACAACCTCTTCGGTGAACCTGAAATTGGTGAGACCGGTGACCTGTCGGTGGCTGTACGCTACGTGACGGTGCACAACAAGTGGGCTATCCACTCCTCCTACCACGACAACCTCTACATGCAGACTCTCTCCCGCGGTGGCACCCACGCCTGGATGAGCCCTCAGGACGCCGCCAAAATCGGGGTCAAGGACCACGACTGGATCGAGTGTGAGAACGCCAACGGCGTCTTCGTGGGCCGCGCGGTGGTCTCCCACCGTATGCCCGAAGGTGTGGTCTACGTGCACCACGCCCAGGAACGCCTGGTCAACATCCCCAAATCAGAGGTCTCGGGCAAGCGAGGCGGCATCCACAACTCCGTCACCCGCATCATGGTCAAACCCACCCACCTAATCGGTGGCTACGCCCACCAGGCCTACGCCTTCAACTACCTGGGACCCACCGGTAACCAGCGAGATATCGTTTCAAGAATTCGCCGCCGCAAGCAGGAGGTAACCTACTAATGCGCGTCATGGCACAAGTTTCAATGATCATGGCCCTCGACAAGTGCCTGGGCTGCCACACCTGCTCCGTCACCTGTAAGCAGGCCTGGACCAACCGAGCCGGAACCGAATACGTCTGGTTCAACAACGTCGAAACCCGCCCCGGCCAGGGCTATCCCCGCCGCTACGAGGACCAGGAAAAGTGGAAGGGCGGCTGGGTGCTGAACAAGCGCGGACGCCTAGAGCTCAAGAGCGGTAACCGCTTCAAGAAGCTCTTTACCCTCTTTGCCTCCCCGGTTCAGCCCGAACTCTCGGACTACTACGAACCCTGGACCTACGACTACGAAAACCTCACCAGCGCGCCCCTGGGCGATGACTTTCCCACCGCGCGTCCCAAATCCCTGATTACCGGTGAAGATACCTCTATTGAGTGGGGCCCCAACTGGGATGACAACCTGGGCGGCGCTCACGAATCCGGCCACCTCGATCCCCTGGTTGAAAAAGTACGCCAGCAGTCAGAAGAGAAGATCAAGTTCGAATTCGAACGCACCTTCATGTTCTACCTGCCCCGCATCTGCGAGCACTGCCTCAACCCCTCCTGCATGGCGTCCTGCCCCTCCGGCGCTATCTACAAGCGCGAAGAGGACGGCATCGTGCTGGTCGACCAGAACCAGTGCCGCGGCTGGCGCCAGTGCATCACCGGCTGCCCCTACAAGAAGATCTACTTCAACCACAAGAGCGGCAAAGCCGAAAAATGTACCTTCTGCTACCCCCGCATCGAACACGGTATTCCCACCGTCTGCGCCGAAACCTGCGTGGGCCGCATGCGCTACATCGGTATCTTCCTCTACGACGCCGACCGCGTGACCGAAGCCGCCTCTGTACCCGATGAAAAGCAGCTCTACCAGGCCCAGCTCGATATCATGCTTGACCCCTTTGACCCCGAGGTCATCCGTGAGGCAACCAAGCAGGGTATCCCCGACTCCTGGATCACCGCAGCCCAAAAGTCACCGGTCTACAAGCTGGCCAAGGAGTGGAAGATCGCCCTTCCCCTACACCCCGAATACCGCACCATGCCCATGGTCTGGTACGTACCGCCGCTCTCACCCATCATCGACCTGCTCAAGGAACAGGGCCACGACGCAGAGTCCCAGGCCAACCTCTTCGGAGCCATCGACTCCCTGCGTATCCCCGTCGAATACCTTGCCGAGCTCTTCACCGCAGGTGACACCACCATCGTGGTCAATGTGCTCAAAAAGCTAGCCGCCATGCGCGCCTACATGCGAGACATCACCCTCGGCGGCGTCGGCAACGAAGAGATCGCCCACGAAGTCGGCATGACCGGCGCAGAAATGTACGAGATGTACCGCCTCATGGCTATCTCCAAGTACGAAGAACGCTACGTCATTCCTCCGGCCCACCTGGAGGACGCCCACAACCTCGAAGAAATCGGCTGCTCCCTCGACACCGACGGCGGCCCCGGCATGCTCTACGACGGAGCCTTCACCGACCCCGGCGATCGCCCCGTGCCTGTCTCCGCAGGTTCCTACGCTAACGCCGCCCGCGCCGACGGCAAGGTCGATATCTTCATGTGGGACGGCAAAACCCGCCCCGACTCCCTCTTCCCCGATACTTCCGGAAGCAAGAAGGTCTAGCCGTGGCAGGATTCTTCTCCAAACTCCTCAAACGCAACGCGGCGGAGGTGGAACCACCCACCCCGCCCTCGGGCGACCCCTTCGACATGGACTGGGGGAGCGGGCACCCCACCGACGCCGTGGTCTACCAGCTCACCAGCGTCCTCATGCGCTACCCCAGCGAAGAAACCCGTGCCCTGCTGCCCGAACTCACCGCGCTTGCCCAAGAAACCGGTAATGACTACTTAATGCGCGGTGTAGCCCGCATTAAGACCTGGTACGAGGCAACCGAGCTCGACGCCATGCAGGCTGAATATGTGCAGGAATACGACCTGTCGCGTCGCCACGCCTTCCACCTGTCCTACTGGACCGAGGGGGACACCCGCCGCCGCGGCGAGGCCCTGGCTCGTTTCAAGCAGATGTACCGCGACTCCGGCATGGTCACCACCCTGCACGGGGAACTGCCGGACTACCTGCCCATGGTTCTTGAATTCACCGCCCTGGTGGACGCCCGGGCCGGGCGGGCAGCGCTTCAGGCCTACCGGCCCTCCCTGGAACTTCTTCGCCTGGCCCTGCGCGATGACAACCTGCCCTACTATGAGCTGATTGAGGCGGTCTGCCAGACCTTGCCCGGAGTTTCCCCAGAAACTCAGGCGGACGTGCAAAAACTGGTCACCGCAGGCCCGCCCGCAGAAGCTGTCGGCCTGGCCCTGGCCCCCGGCGACCCCCGCTTGCTACCCCTTTTGCTGCCCCACGAACAGACACCCGGCGCCACCATCGGTGCCGACCATAAGAACGGAGCCACCCTGTGACCGGCACAGTTAACGCCCTCGACTTCTTCCTCTGGGGCATCTTCCCCTACATCACCCTCGCCATCGTTATCGGCGGTACTCTCTGGCGCTACAAGACCGACCAATTCGGCTGGACTACCCGCTCCTCCCAGATGTACGAGTCCAAGCTGCTGCGGATTGCCTCCCCCATGTTCCACTACGGCATCCTGGTCGTGCTCGTGGGCCACATCGTGGGTCTGGTGATCCCCAAGTCCTGGACTGACGCGGTTGGCATCTCCGAGCACTTCTACCACATCAACGCCCTGGTGCTGGGCTCCATTGCGGCGGTTGCTACCCTGATCGGCCTCTTCGCCATGATTTACCGCCGCCGCACCTCGGCCACCGTCTTCCGCGCCACCACCTGGAACGACAAGATGATGTATGTAGCCCTGACCAGCGCCATCGTCCTTGGCTCAGTTGCCACCCTCTTCAACGCCATGGAAATCGAGGGACACCACAACTACCGTGAAACCGTCTCGGTCTGGTTCCGCTCCCTCTTCTACTTCCAGCCCAACGTCGAGGCCATGGCCAGCGCTACTACTTCCTTCCACATCCACGTCATTGTGGCCATGATTCTCTTCTGCCTCTGGCCCTTCACCCGCCTGGTGCACGCCTTCACCGCACCCCTGCACTACATCTTCCGGCCCTACATCGTCTACCGCTCACGGGGCAAGCGTAACCACGCCCGCGGCTGGTCGCCGGTAGGCACCGCAGACTCCGTGAATAAGGACGCCCGCACGGTCGAGCGCCAGCACCACCACCACTAAAGAGGCGCGGGGATACCCCTTAGCCGACTAACCTTCTTGCTCCTCGCCTGGGGGCTCGTCGCAATTCATGCCAGCCCCAGCCAGTCGGCTGCAGGGGTATCCCCGCCCCACTGAGACAGGCTATCTGACTCAAAGACTGATACTAAGGAAAACACCATGTCTACTACGGCTGTTGCTGCGAAAGATCCGCAGCTTGCTGGCCAGTTCAAGTACGTCATTATGGCGGCCCTGGCCTCCATGATTGGCTTCTGGGGCTGGACCATGATTGGCCCCCTGGCCAAGTACTACACCGAAACCTACGGCCTGACCGAGGGGCAGCGCTCCCTGCTGATCGCTACCCCGGTGATCGTTGGGTCCCTGGCCCGTATTCCGGTGGGTGCCCTGACCGACCGCTTCGGTGGGCGCATTATGTTCACCATCATGCTGACCCTTACCGGGTCCATGGTGCTCGTTACCGGCCTGGTGGGGCAGATGGGTAACTTCTCCCTGCTTCTGCTGGCAGCCTTCTTCCTGGGTATCGGTGGCTCCATCTTTGCGGTGGGCATCCCCTTCGCTGCTGCCTGGTTTGAGCCCCACCGCAAGGGCCTCGCCACCGGTATTTTCGGCATGGGCATGGTCGGTACCGCCTGCGCCGCCTTCTTCAACCCCCGCATGCTGGCTGCCTTCGGCTACTTTCCCACCCACGTCATTATGAGCTGTGCAGCCCTGACCTACGCCGTCATTGTCTGGCTCTTCATCCGCGACTCACCCGTCATGAAGGCCCGCACCCCCGAGCCTGTTCTGCCCAAGATTCTGGCGGTGTCCAAGAAACTGGTGACCTGGCAGCTCTGCTTCATCTACGCTGTGGTCTTCGGCGCCTTCGTGGCTTTCTCCAACTTCCTGTCAACCTACATGCAGAACATCTACGGCTATGAGGCCGTTGCTGGTGGTACCTTCGCCGCCATGTTCGCAGCCTGCGCCGTGCTGGCCCGCCCCTTCGGCGGCGTCGCAGCCGATAAGTTCGGCGGCAAGCTCACCACCCTCATCGTTTTTGTTGCTATGACCGTGCTGGCTGTCTGCATCGCCTTCGAACCCGAGAGCACCGCTGTGAACACCCTGATTCACGTGGTCATGGCCCTCTTCGTGGGTTTCGGTACCGGCACCATTTACGGCTGGCTGGGCAAGGTCGTTCGCCCGCAGGACACCGGCACCGTATCGGGCCTGGTCTCAGCAGCCGGTGGTCTGGGCGGCTACTTCCCGCCCCTGATTATGGGCGCTGCCTACACCGCTTTCGGCAACTACTTCTGGGGCGTTCTGGCCCTTGGCGCGACCTGCGTCATCTCCATTGCGGTTTCCCTCTGGATGGCCTCAGATAAGAAGCCTGCCCGCGCCGCTTAAGCCCAGTTTGGCTCTCTCTGTTCAGGGAGATATCCGGACGCCTGCGCCCCGCTATCCTGCCTTTGGGTAGGGGCGGGGTAGCGGGTTCAATGTAGCTAACCAGGTAATCTTTGGTGTAAAATTATAAGGTTGATCTGAAAATAGTTAATAATGAGGAAATATATGGCTGATAAGCACAAGAGATTAAAGCCAGGTCAGCTTTATCATCCCCAAGAGACATGCTCGACTTGCGAGCCTACTAAGCCTCCGATTCGTGTGTATCTTGATCATGAACATGGCCTGGAAATTTTGGATAACCACGTTTCCTGCCAGGGGCTTGTCTGGAAATTTAGTGTAGGTTTGCTTGTTCGCCATCCTCGTTATGGTCAGAAAACTCCGTATGTCTTGCGAGCTTGTTCAAGTCATGCTAACTACCATGTGCATGAGTGGAGTCCCTTGAGGCCTTTTTCGAGAGATGGAAAAGTTACATCTTTGCGTGTGTTAGACTCGCTACAAGATGCTGATAAAGCTTATGGAGAGAGTCAGCAACTAGTTCAAGTCCATGGAATCGAAAAGTGGTGGTCAGAGTGGCATCCTATTTAGATACTCTCCGGCAGCGTGGCAAAATTGGAGCAGCTGCAAGTCGCTATTTACGCTCTGAGGCAGGGGAGGCGATATGTGCCGAAGTTCTGAATTTAGGCCTCGAAGAAATCGCTGTAGTTCCTGCTGCTCCGCATGAAGCTGCAGTTCTGACGTTTCATAGAATGGAATGTTCGGGCAGTAAAGCAGTTGTTTTGGCAAGTATGCTTGAAGGAAAAGGCGCTCTGGTGGTAGGGGCTATTGATAAGTCGTCTGATGTAAGCGAGGGGCGTGACAAGTATGATTTGGTTGGCGGAATGACCACTGAAACTTGGATGCAGATTATCCGCGATAAAGGTGCATCGCTTTCATTCACTGCGAACGGGAATGAATTTGCTACAGAGCTGACTAGCTTGAGCAATTTTGCAACGGTATAATCATGATTTTCTAATTTAATTTACTACCCGCTAAGAACGGAACACCGTTATGCGACTTCTTGCCCCTTTGGAAGGAAGTCGCATAACGGTTTTATTATATTTCGATGGCGGTTCAGGTTCGCTCATCTGGTGCTTTGGGTGTAAGGTATGGCACAATAAAGGTTGATAAAACTAAAACGCCGTTACGACTGGTGCGGGAGAGACCGTACACACCCGAGGTTGAGGGACCACGGGCACCGGCGCCGAAGGAGCAAACCCTCCCCGGGAAACTCTCAGGCAAATGTACCGCTCAGTTAGGCAACTCTGGAGAGGGGCGTCAAACCCCCACCGAAGGGGCAAAATTCGCGCCCGCTACCAAGCGTGATGGGTAGCTGCGAACCAAAACTCTCAGGTTTTAACAGAGCGGGGAGGGCACCACCACAGGGCACCCCTGTGGGCAGGTTTACCCTCTACCCCTGGAGAGTTTCATGTCATTCATCGACCGCCACCTTGGCCCCCGTTCAAACGACCAAGAAACCATGCTCTCGGTGCTGGGCTACGACAGCCTCGGCGCCCTCATCAACGAGGTCATCCCTTCCAATATTCGCCTAGAGGGCGACCTCAACCTGCCCGCCCCCCTGTCCGAGCTTGAGGCCCAGAACAAGATTGCCTCCTACGCCGCCCAGAACCAGGTCAAGCACCAGATGATTGGTGCAGGCTACTACGACGCCATCACCCCGGCCGTCATCCGCCGCAACATCCTCGAAAACCCGGGCTGGTACACCTCCTACACCCCCTACCAGCCCGAAATTTCCCAGGGCCGTCTCGAAGCTCTGCTGAACTTCCAGAACACCGTCATGGAGCTGACCGGCCTGCCCATCGCCAACGCCTCCCTGCTCGATGAGGCAACCGCTGTTGCCGAGGCAGCTGTCATGATGCACCGCGCCAACCGCAAGGTTAAGAACGGCTTCTTCGCTCTCGATGCCCGTGCCCTGCCCCAGACCCTCTCGGTCGTCCGCGGCCGCGCCGAAGCCCTGGGCATTCCCTTCGTGATTACCGACTTTGCTGACGGCCTGCCCGAAGGTGACCTCTACGGCGTCATTATCTCCAACCCCGGCCACGACGGCGAAGTTCGCGACATCGAGCCGCTCATCAAGGCCGCCAAGGACCGCGGTGCCCTGGTCACCGTCATCGCCGACCTGCTGGCCCAGACCCTGCTGACCGCCCCCGGCCACCAGGGTGCCGACATCGCTGTTGGCTCCTCCCAGCGCTTTGGCCTGCCCTTCTGGTACGGCGGCCCCCACGCTGCCTTCATGGCTGTCTCTAAGGGCATGGAACGCAACCTGCCCGGCCGCCTGGTCGGTGTCTCCAAGGACGCTTTCGGCAAGCCCGCCTACCGCCTGGCCCTGCAGACCCGCGAGCAGCACATCCGCCGCGAAAAGGCCACCTCTAACATCTGTACCGCCCAGGCCCTGCTGGCTATCGCTGCCGGTGCCTACGCGGTCTACCACGGCCCTGAGGGCCTGCGCGCCATTGCCAACAGCCTGCACGACAAGGCCTCCCGCATTGCTGCTGCCGGTACCGCAGCCGGCCTGAAGCTGGTCCACGACACCTTCTTCGACACCGTCGCCTTTGAAGCTGAAGGACGCGCCGACGAGTTGGTCGCCAAGGCCCTGGAAGCTGGCATCAACATCCGCCGCCTCTCCGCCGACCGTATCTCTATCTCGGTGGGCGAATCCCACACCGAGCAGGTACTCGAAGCCCTGGTTGCTGCCCTGGGTGGGGAACTGGGGGAGACCGACGCCTACGAGCTACCCGAGGCCCTGTTGCGTACTGACGACTACATGACCCACCCGGTCTTCCACCTCTACCGCTCTGAGACCTCCATGATGCGCTACCTGCGCTCCCTCTCAGACAAGGACCTGGCCCTGGACCGCACCATGATCCCCCTGGGCTCCTGCACCATGAAGCTCAACGCAGCAGCCGAGATGGAACCCATCTCCTGGCCCGAGTTCGCCTCCATCCACCCCAACGTGCCTGCCGACCAGGCTGCCGGCTGGAAGGCCCTGATTGACGAGCTCTCTGCCTGGCTGGTTGAAATCACCGGCTACGACGCCATCTCCCTGCAGCCCAACTCCGGTGCGTCCGGCGAATACGCGGGCCTGCGCGCTATCCGCGCCTACCACGAGGCCAACGGCGACACCCAGCGCACCGTCGTCCTGATTCCCATGAGCGCCCACGGCACCAACGCTGCCTCTGCCGCCCTGGCGGGTCTGGCCGTTGCCGGTGTTGCGACCGCTCCCGACGGCTCCATCGACGTCGAAGACCTCAAGGCCAAGATCGAAAAGTACGGCGACACCATCGCCGGCATCATGATTACCTACCCCTCCACCCACGGTGTCTTCGAGGAGCAGGTCGTTGAGGTCTGCCAGCTGGTGCATGACGCCGGTGGCCAGGTCTACGTGGACGGCGCCAACCTCAACGCCCAGATGGGCCTGGCCCAGCCCGGCAAGTTCGGTGGCGACGTCTCCCACCTGAACCTGCACAAGACTTTCGCCATTCCCCACGGTGGTGGCGGCCCCGGCGTCGGCCCCGTCGCTGTTGGCGCTCACCTGGAGAAGTACCTGCCCGGCAACGGTTTTGAGGCGGACGCCGACGGCCAGCTGGCAGATGCACCCCTGCCCATCTCCCAGGCCATGTTCGGCTCAGCCGGCGTGCTGCCCATCTCCTGGATGTACATCGCCATGACCGGTGCCGAGGGCCTGCGCGCCTCTTCAGAGACCGCAATCCTCTCGGCCAACTACATTGCCAAGAAGCTGGGCTCTCTCTACCCCGTGCTCTACGCGGGTGAAACCGGCCTGGTAGCCCACGAGTGCATCCTGGATCTGCGCGAGCTGACCGCAGCGTCCGGCATCACCGCCGAGGACGTCTGCAAGCGCCTCATGGACTACGGCTTCCACGCCCCCACCCTGGCCTTCCCCGTGCCCGGCACCCTCATGGTCGAACCCACCGAGTCAGAGTCCCTGGCTGAGCTGGACCGCTTCATCGAGGCAATGACCAACATCCACGCTGAAATTCAGGAAGTCATCGACGGCAAGGTTAGCGCCGAGGAATCCGTCCTCCGCAACGCCCCGCACACCGCCGAGGTCGTCACCGCCGACGAGTGGACCCGCCCCTACCCCCGCTCCCAGGCAGCCTACCCCGTCCACGAGCTGCGTCTGAACAAGTACTTCACCCCCGTGAGCCGTATCGACGGAGCAGGCGGCGACCGTAACTTTGTCTGCGAATGCCCGCCCATGGAAGCCTTCGACCTCGAAGTCCACAGCGCCTAAGGCAAGAAAGGTCTAACCCCTATGTCATCCCAGAAAACTGCCCTCTACCAGGTCCACGCAGACCTGGGCGCCGCCTTCACCGACTTTGGCGGCTGGGACATGCCCCTCAAGTACACCAACGACGTTGAAGAGCACAAGGCTGTGCGCTCAGCTGCCGGTCTCTTCGACCTCTCCCACATGGGCGAATTCCGCGTCACCGGCCCCGACGCCGGTGCCTTCCTGGACTACGCCCTGCTCTCTAACATGTCGATTCTCAAGGTGGGTAAGGCCAAGTACTCCCTGCTTTTGGCTGAGGACGGCGGCGTCATCGACGACCTGATTACCTACCGCCTGGGCGAGGAAGAGTTCCTGGTCATTCCCAACGCCGCTAACGTGGCAGCCGACTACGAGGCCATGAGCGCCCGCACCGAGGGCTTTGACGTGACCCTGACCAACGAAACCGACGCCACCTCCCTGGTTGCGGTTCAGGGCCCTGCCTCAGAGGCTATCCTGCTCGATATGGACCCCTCCGACGCCGAGACCATCACCTCCATGGGCTACTACGCCGCTGCCCCCATCCGCTTCGGCGATATTGAGGCCCTACTGGCTCGAACCGGCTACACCGGTGAGGACGGCTTCGAAATCTATGTCGCTAACGAGGACGCCGCCAAGCTCTGGGCTCTGGCAGCCGAGCGTGGCGAGAAGCACGGGGCTATTCCCGCAGGTCTCGCGGCTCGCGACTCCCTGCGCCTTGAAGCCGGCATGCCCCTCTACGGCCACGAACTGGGCCGCGACATTACCCCCTTCGAGTCGGGCATGGGCAAGCTGGTCGAGATTGCTCTGACCAAGAAGGCCGCCAACTTCGTGGGTAAGGACGCCCTGGTTCAGCTTGCCGAGCAGGCCCCGGCTCGCTCCCTGGTCGGCCTCAAGGCCCAGGGCAAGCGCCCGGGCCGGGCAGGCTCCAAGCTGGTAGACGAGAATGGCACCGAGATCGGTGAGATTACCTCGGGTATTCCCTCACCCACCCTGGGATACCCCGTTGCCATGGCTCTACTGGCCACCGAGCACGCTACCTCAGGTGCGACCGTCAACGTCGATATCCGTGGTAAGGTTGCTCCCTTCGACATCGTCGAGCTGCCCTTCTACAAGCGCGAGAAGTAGGCCACGAGCGCATCTCGATTAGAACCCTGTGCTACCGTTACCCCGCCACGATCGGTCGGAAGCCGGTTGGTAGCACAGGGTTCTTTATGACCTAGGAACCCCTTGACACCCCAAAGGAGCATCACCTATGGAGCTAACAGCCACCCCCGATTATCTTTCTGAACCACCCCACTCAGAAGCACAAACCAAAGCCGAAGCCCTGGACTACGACATTTCCGTCTTCGAGATGTTCTCCATCGGTATTGGCCCTTCTAGCTCCCACACCGTGGGTCCCATGCGAGCCACCAACCGGTTCATCGCTGAACTGATTGATGCTGGCACGCTCAAGGACGTCACCCGGGTTCACATCGACCTCTACGGCTCCCTGGCTGCTACCGGCGCCGGGCACGGCACCATGAGCGCAGCCATTAAGGGGCTGGCTGGTTTCGTGCCCGAAACCATCGATATTGCTGCCGCCGAGGCTCTCATGGACCGCAACCAGGTGGACGGTACCCTGCCCCTGGCAGGCTACCCCTCAGCTGCCTTTGAGTCCGGCGCCCCCGGCCCCGAGGCAACCAAGGTGAGCGGACCCGTCCTAACCTACAAGGAAGCCGATATCACCCTGCGTCCGCTCACAGTGCTGCCCCGCCACACCAACGGCATCAAAGTCACCGCCTACGCGGGGGAGAGCGTGCTGCTGGAGCGCACCTACTTCTCTATCGGTGGCGGCTTCATCGTTGAAGAACACGAAGAATCTTCAGGCTCCACCGGGCTCTCCAAAGCCCCCTACCCCTTTGGATCGGGCGAAGAGCTGCTGGACATGGCCAACAGTGCGGGCCTTTCCATCGCCCAGCTCAAGATGGAAAACGAGAAGACCGAACGCAGCGAGAGCGAAGTGCGCGCCGGAATCCTTCATATTCGGCAGGTCATGAAGGAATGTATTGGCTCCTCCCTGGAACGCATGGGCTACCTGCCCGGCCCCCTCAAGGTGCGCTGCCGTGCTGGCCAGTGGCACCGCGACCTACTGGCTGAAGACCCTAAGAAATCCCCCGAGTTTGCTATCGACTGGGTCAACCTCATTGCCCTAGCGGTCAATGAAGAAAATGCCTTTGGCGGGCGGATTGTCACCGCCCCCACCAACGGGGCGTCCGGCATTATCCCGGCCGTGCTGCACTACGCCCTCAACTACGTGCCCTCGGTGCGCCACCGCGGCCAAAAGGTCATTGATGACGCCGTGGTTGACTTCTTCCTGGCTGCCGCCTCCATCGGGGCCCTCTACAAGAAACGGGCCTCCATCTCTGGTGCTGAGGTGGGCTGCCAGGGTGAGGTGGGCACTGCCTCCTCTATGGCGGCAGCCGGCCTTGCCCAGGTCATGGGCGGTACCAACGAGCAGGTAGAAAACGCCGCCGAAATTGCCATGGAGCACAACCTCGGCCTGACCTGCGACCCCGTCGGTGGCCTGGTGCAGATTCCCTGTATTGAGCGCAACGCTATGGCGGCCTCCAACGCCGTTACCGCCGCCAAGATGGCCCTGCGCGGGGACGGCCAGCACCGGGTCTCCCTGGACCAGGTCATCGAAACCATGCGCCAGACCGGCGAAGATATGTCGCACCGCTACAAGGAAACCTCCATGGGCGGTCTGGCCGTCAACGTGGTGGAGTGCTAGCCGGAGTTTGCAAAAGTCGCAGAGATTGGGTATAGACAGCGCAAATGTTTTGCTGTAGCATGAATATTTGCGCTTCCCTAATCTTCTGTGCCTTCATATAGCGGTGGGCAGGTTGTAACAGGTTTTAAGTACGCCCCAGTACCCCGAACATCAATCTAGCCACTATCCCAGCACGGCACAGGTGCTATGACAGGCTGGTTTGCCTCTTCAACGGGTCCTTGAGCGTACCGCCCCTGGTGGGGGAGCGGGTACGAACAGACATGTCTGTGGAAGGATCCAATCTTGGTCGCCTCGAGCACCTCTAACACTGAAGCCGCTAACGGCGTAGGTTCGCAGCGCCGAATCTCATTCGCAAAAATTGCTGAGCCCCTGCAGGTACCTAACCTGCTCGCGCTCCAGCTCGACAGCTTTGATCAGCTCGTCGGTAACGAACGCTGGGCAGCCAAAGCCGCTGTAGCAGCAGAAACCGGCGATACCTCCGTCAGCCAGACCTCAGGTCTTGCCGACATCTTCGAAGAAATCTCCCCGATCGAAGACTTCCAGGGCACCATGTCCCTGTCCTTCTCCGATCCCGAATTCGCCGACCCCAAGTACACCATGGAAGAGTGCAAGGATCGCGATGCGACCTACGCAGCTCCCCTGTACGTCAAGGCCGAATTCATGAACAACAACACGGGCGAAATCAAGCAGCAGACCGTGTTCATGGGTGACTTCCCCCTGATGACCGAATCCGGCACCTTCGTAATCAACGGCTCCGAGCGTGTCGTTGTTTCCCAGCTGGTTCGCTCACCCGGTGCCTACTTCGAAAAGACCGCCGACCGCACCTCCGATAAGGACATCTACACCGCGAAGATTATCCCCTCCCGCGGTGCCTGGTTCGAACTCGAAATCGATAAGCGTGACCAGGTAGGCGTCCGTCTGGACCGCCGCCGTAAGCAGTCCGTCACCACCCTGCTCAAGGCCCTGGGCTGGAGCGAAGCCAAGATTCTGGCTGAATTCGGTGAATTTGACTCCATTCGCGCCACCCTTGAGAAGGACACCGTCCAGACCCGCGAAGAGGCCCTGCTTGACATCTACCGCAAGCTGCGCCCGGGCGAACCCCCGACGGTTGATGCTGCCCAGAACCTGCTGGACAACATGTACTTCACCCCCCGTCGCTACGATCTGGCAAAGGTCGGCCGCTACAAGGTCAACCGCAAGCTCGGTATCGATACCCCCGTCAACGACCCCTCAGCATCAGTGCTGTCCCAGGACGACATCGCAGCCATGATTCGTTACCTGGTCACCCTGCACGCAGGTGGCACCAGCATCAAGGGCATCCGCGACGGCCAGGAAGTCGACATCCGCGTTGACGTTGACGACATCGACCACTTCGGCAACCGCCGCATCCGCGCCGTGGGCGAACTGATCGAGAACCAGATCCGCACCGGTCTGTCCCGCATGGAGCGCGTCGTTCGCGAGCGTATGACCACCCAGGACGTCGAGGCCATCACCCCTCAGACCCTAATCAACATCCGCCCCGTGGTTGCCTCCATCAAGGAATTCTTCGGCACCTCCCAGCTCTCCCAGTTCATGGACCAGAACAACCCGCTGGCAGGTCTGACCCACAAGCGTCGTCTTTCAGCTCTGGGCCCCGGTGGTCTCTCCCGTGACCGCGCAGGCATGGAAGTGCGAGACGTGCACCCCTCCCACTACGGCCGTATGTGCCCCATCGAAACCCCTGAAGGCCCCAACATCGGTCTGATTGGCTCGCTGGCAACCTACGCCCGCATCAACCCCTTCGGTTTCATCGAGACCCCCTACCGTATCGTCAAGAACGGTCAGGTCACCGACGAGGTCAAGTACCTCACCGCCGATGACGAAAAGGGCAACACCATCGCTCAGGCTAACGCGCCCTTGAACGCAGACATGACCTTCGCCGAAGAGCAGGTCCTCTGCCGTGCGGGCGACGGTTCTGGCGAAGCTGTGCTGGTAGACGCCTCTGAGATTGAGTTCATGGACGTCTCCCCCCGCCAGATGGTGTCTGTGGCAACCGCCCTGATTCCCTACCTGGAACACGACGACGCTAACCGAGCACTGATGGGTGCTAACATGCAGCGTCAGGCCGTTCCCCTGCTCGAATCAGAGGCACCCGTCGTTGGTACCGGTATGGAGCGCTACGCAGCTCTTGACTCCGGTGACTCCGTCGTTGCTAAGAAGGCCGGTGTGGTCTCTGAGGTCTCCGCTGACCTGGTTGTCGTCCGTAATGACGATGGCACCACCACCTCCTACCCCATCCTCAAGTTCCAGCGCTCCAACCCCGGTAACTGCTACAACCACCGCGTTGTGGTCAAGGTGGGCGACCGCGTTGAAGAGCGTAGCCTGATTGCCGATGGTCCCTCCACTGACAAGGGCGAGCTGGCACTCGGTAAGAACCTGCTCGTGGCTTACATGTCATGGGAAGGCTTCAACTTCGAGGACGGTATCATCCTGTCCCAGCGCATGATCTCCGATGACGTGCTCACCTCAATCCACATTGAAGAGCACGAAATCGACGCCCGCGACACCAAGCTGGGTGCTGAAGAGATTACCCGCGACATCCCCAACGTCTCCGAAGAGGTGCTCTCAGCCCTCGACGAGCGCGGCATCATCCACATCGGTGCCGAGGTTGAGGCCGGCGACATCCTGGTCGGTAAGGTCACCCCCAAGGGTGAAACCGAACTGACCCCCGAAGAGCGCCTGCTGCGCGCCATCTTCGGTGAGAAGTCCCGTGAAGTCCGTGACACCTCACTCAAGGTTCCCCACGGCGAGTCCGGTACCGTTATCGGCGTCCGTATCTTCGACCGCGAAACCGACGACGAAGACCTGCCCAGCGGCGTCAACCAGCTGGTTCGCGTCTACGTTGCCCAGAAGCGCAAGATCACCGTCGGCGATAAGCTGGCAGGCCGCCACGGTAACAAGGGTGTTATTACCAAGATCCTCCCCATCGAGGACATGCCCTTCATGGAAGACGGCACCCCCGTCGACATCATCCTCAACCCGCTGGGCGTTCCCGGTCGTATGAACATCGGTCAGGTACTCGAAGTTCACACCGGCTGGCTGGCCAAGCAGGGCTGGAAGATCGAGGGCAACCCCGCCTGGCTCGATAAGCTCCACAACTTCCCAAAGGAAACCGGCCCCACCAACGTCGCAACCCCCGTGTTCGACGGTGCCGGTGAAGAGGAACTGTTCGAGCTGCTGGACCACGCTAACCCCAACCGCGACGGCGACCGCCTGATCAACCGCTCAGGTAAGGCCCGCCTGCTCGATGGCCGCTCCGGCGAGCCCTTCCCCGAGCCGGTATCCGTTGGCTACCAGTACATCCTGAAGCTGCACCACCTTGTCGACGACAAGATCCACGCACGCTCCACCGGCCCCTACTCCATGATCACCCAGCAGCCCCTGGGCGGTAAGGCCCAGTTCGGTGGCCAGCGCTTCGGTGAAATGGAAGTGTGGGCACTGGAAGCATACGGTGCCGCCTACACCCTGCAGGAAATCCTGACCGTCAAGTCTGACGACGTTCACGGCCGCGTGAAGGTCTACGAAGCCATCGTTAAGGGCGAGAACATCCCCGAACCCGGTGTGCCCGAGTCCTTCAAGGTCTTGATCAAGGAAATGCAGTCCCTCTGCCTGAACGTTGAGGTTCTCTCAACCGACGGTAAGACCATCGAAATGCGCGATGTAGAAGACGAAGGCTTCCGAGCAGCAGATGACCTGGGCATCGACCTGTCCCACGCAGAGCCCAGCTCTGTCGAAGAGGTCTAAACCCTCCCATCTGTTCGAACAAGACTTCAAAACACTAGGAAAGAGATAAGGACCAAATGTCCAACGAATCTTCACTTGGTTTGATGCGTATTGGCCTAGCGACCTCCCAGAACATTCTGGATTGGTCCTACGGCGAGGTTAAGAAGCCCGAAACCATCAACTACCGAACCCTGAAGCCCGAGAAGGAAGGCCTCTTCGACGAGCGCATCTTCGGCCCTACCCGCGACTGGGAATGCTACTGCGGTAAGTACAAGCGCGTGCGCTTCAAGGGCATCATCTGTGAGCGCTGTGGCGTAGAGGTAACCCGTGCCAAGGTGCGCCGCGAGCGCATGGGCCACATCGAGCTGGCGGCTCCCGTGACCCACATCTGGTACTTCAAGGGCGTGCCCTCACGCTTGGGCTACCTGCTTGACCTGGCTCCCAAGGACCTGGAAAAGATCATCTACTTCGCCGCCTACATGATTACCCATGTGGACGAAGAAGCACGCCACGAGGACCTGCCCAACCTGCAGGCCGCCCACGACCGCGACAAGAAGGTCCTGCAGGACCAGCTCGCAGCCGACATCAACCTGATCGCTCGCGAAACCGAAGAGGAACTCGCCAAGATCGAGGCTGACGGTGGCAAGGCCGCCGAAAAGCGCAAGCTGCGCGACGCAGCCGAGCGCCAGATGGCGTCCGTCCGCAAGAACGCAGAACGCGAAATCGAGCAGCTCGAGCGCGTCTGGGACCGCTTCAAGAACCTCAAGGTCGCCGACCTTGAAGGCGATGAGGCCCTCTACCGTGGCATGGTCGACAAGTACGGCATGTACTTCGAAGGCTCCATGGGCGCAGAAGCAATCAAGAAGCGTCTTGAGAACTTCGACATGGAAGCCGAAGCAGAGGCACTCAAGGACATCATCCAGACCGGTAAGGGCCAGAAGAAGACCCGCGCCCTCAAGCGTCTGAAGGTTGTCAACGCCTTCCTGACCACCGACAACTCCCCGCTCGGTATGGTACTGGACTACGTTCCCGTCATCCCGCCGGAACTGCGCCCCATGGTGCAGCTCGACGGTGGCCGCTTCGCGACCTCCGACCTGAATGACCTCTACCGCCGCGTCATCAACCGCAACAACCGCCTCAAGCGTCTGCTGGAACTCGGTGCCCCCGAGATCATCGTCAACAACGAAAAGCGCATGCTGCAGGAAGCTGTTGACTCCCTCTTCGACAACGGCCGTCGCGGTCGCCCTGTCACCGGTCCCGGTAACCGCCCCCTCAAGTCCCTCTCTGACATGCTCAAGGGTAAGCAGGGTCGTTTCCGCCAGAACCTGCTGGGTAAGCGCGTTGACTACTCGGGTCGTTCCGTTATCGTCGGTGGCCCCACCCTGCAGATGCACCAGTGTGGTCTGCCCAAGCAGATGGCTCTGGAGCTCTTCAAGCCCTTCGTCATGAAGCGCCTGGTTGACCTCAACCACGCCCAGAACATCAAGTCTGCTAAGCGTATGGTTGAGCGTTTCCGCCCCCAGGTGTGGGACGTTCTCGAAGAGATCATCACCGAGCACCCCGTGCTGCTGAACCGCGCACCCACCCTGCACCGCCTGGGTATTCAGGCCTTCGAACCCCAGCTGGTCGAAGGTAAGGCTATCCAGCTGCACCCCCTGGTCTGTTCAGCATTCAACGCTGACTTCGACGGCGACCAGATGGCAGTCCACCTGCCCCTGTCACCCGAGGCTCAGGCCGAGGCCCGCATCCTCATGCTGTCCTCCAACAACATCCTGAAGCCCTCAGACGGCCGCCCCGTTGCGGTCCCTGACCAGGACATGATCATCGGTCTCTTCCACCTGACCACCGCCCGTGACGGTGAGAAGAACGAAGGCCGCCTGTTCTCGTCCTACGCAGAAGCCATTATGGCTATGGACCGCCACGAGATTGAGCTCTACACCAAGGTCAAGATCGTGCTGGACGACTTCGTACCCTACGAGGGCTGGGAAGCCCCCGAAGGCTACGAGCCCGGTCAGCCCGTCCTGGTAGAAACCACCGTCGGTCAGGTTATCTTCAACGAGACCCTGCCCGCCGACTACCCCTGGTACACCGGCGTTGCCGACAAGAAGTCCCTGGGTGCCCTCATCAATGACCTTGCTGAGAAGTACCCCATGCACGTGGTAGCCAAGACCCTTGACGCGCTCAAGAACACCGGCTTCTACTACGCTTCACGCTCAGGTGTGACCGTTGCGGTTTCCGATATCGCAGCGCCCCCCACCAAGCCCGCCATTATGGAAGGCTACGAGGAGCAGGCAGCCAACATCGAATCCCAGTTCGCCATGGGTCTGATCGACGACGTCGAACGCCGTACCGAACTGATCGACATTTGGACCAAGGCAACCGACGAGGTCGCCGAGGCCATGAAGGAAAACCTGGCTGAGAAGAACACCACCATTAACCGCATGGTCACCTCCGGTGCACGCGGTAACTGGATGCAGGTTCGTCAGATTGCAGGTATCCGTGGTCTGGTGTCCAACACCAAGGGTGAGATTATGCCCCGCCCGATTAAGTCTTCCTACCGTGAAGGCCTGTCGGTTCTGGAGTACTTCATCGCAACCCACGGTGCTCGTAAGGGTCTGGCAGATACCGCGCTGCGTACCGCAAACTCCGGTTACCTGACCCGTCGTCTGGTTGACGTTTCTCAGGACGTCATCGTGCGCGAGCACGACTGTGGCACCCGCCGCGGTCTGACCCTGCCCCTGATTGAGAAGGACGCCTCTGGCAAGGTTTCCCTGCACGAGAACGTCGAGTCCTCAATTCACGGCCGCGCTCTTGCTGTTGACGTTGTGGCTGAAGACGGTACCGTTCTGGCTGCTGCTGGCGCCGACGTTTCAGATATCGTCATTGACGACCTGTTCAAGGCCGGTATCGAAGAGGTTCGCGTCCGCTCCGTACTGACCTGTGAGTCAGCAGTTGGCGTTTGTGCCCTCTGCTACGGCCGTTCCATGGCCTCAGGCAACCTGGTCGACATCGGTGAGGCCGTCGGTATTATCGCGGCTCAGTCCATTGGTGAACCCGGTACCCAGCTGACCATGCGTACCTTCCACACCGGTGGTGTCGCATCGGCTGACGATATTACCCAGGGTCTGCCCCGTATTCAGGAACTCTTCGAGGCCCGCACCCCCAAGGGTGTTGCCCCGATTTCAGAGGTCACCGGTCGCGTTACCATCGAGGACACCGACAAGTCCCTCAAGGTCGTTGTCACCCCCGATAACGGCGATGACCCGGTAGCCTACCCCGTGCTGCGTCGTGCCCGCCTGGAAGTTGCTGAAGGTGACCACATCACCGTCGGTACCCAGCTGGTCTCCGGTGCTGTTGACCCCAAGGAGATCCTGCGTATCCGCGGTCCCCGTGAGGCTCAGAAGCACCTGGTGGACGAGGTCCAGGGCGTTTACCGCTCCCAGGGTGTAGGCATCCACGACAAGCACGTTGAGGTTATCGTTCGCCAGATGCTGCGTCGTATCACCGTCATCGACTCCGGTGAGACCAACCTGCTCCCCGGTGAGCTGGTTGAGAACATCGCCTTCCAGAACGCCAACCGTGCGGCTCTGGCTGAGGGTAAGCGTCCTGCCTCAGGTCGCCCCGAGATGATGGGTATTACCAAGGCGTCACTGGCTACCGAGTCCTGGCTGTCTGCCGCGTCCTTCCAGGAAACCACTCGCGTCCTTACTCAGGCTGCGATGGAAGGTAAGGAAGACCCGCTGGTCGGCCTCAAGGAAAACGTCATCATCGGTAAGCTCATCCCCGCCGGTACTGGCCTTGCCATGTACAACGACATCGAGGTTGAGCCCACCGACGAGGCTCGCGAGGCTCTGTTTGCTCAGGCCGCAACTCCCTACAATGATTTCAGCTATGCCGAGACCAACGAGGGTGCTATCAGCCCCGAGTTCCAGGCTATTCCGCTGGATGACTACGAGTTCGGTAAGTAAACCGTCCGCCGTTAGCCCGGTATAGGTAAGGCCCTTCCCCGCGTATCTGCGGGGGAGGGCCTTGCTTGTAGGTGTATGTTGAGTCCGCGCGAAGAAATAGGCGGACGGACGGGCGCCTGTTTGCGGGGAAATCTTAGGTGAGCTGGTTGCCCTGTGCTGCCAGGAGCTTTTCGAAGTGGGTCAGGAGTTCTGCCCTGTCTGGGCTCAGCCCGGTGATAAGTTCAAAGGCATCGGCTGCCTGTCCCACTGCCATAATCCCGCCGGGTAGTACCCTGCACCCTATAGAACGGGCTTTCTGTATGAGCGGGGTGTTCTGGGGTAGGTAGATGACGTCGAAGACCCAGAGTTGTGGGTGCAGATAGTCCAGGGGTAGGGGAGTGCCGGGGCGGTGGTGCATGCCGATGGGAGTGGCGTTGACCAGGCCGGTTGAGGCGGCAAGGGCTTCAGTAAGTTCGGCTTCGGTGACGGCGCGGACGGTTGCACCCGGGTAGAGTGCGGCCAACTGCTGGGCCTTGGCGGAAGATCTTTCAATATCGACATCAAATAGATTGAGCGTTCTAGTTCCTAAACTCAGCAGGGCATCTGCGGTGGCAGAGCCCGCCCCGCCGACACCTAGCTGGGTGACGGTTGCCAGGTCCTCGGGGGCTGGGGCCAGCCCCTGGGTTAGGGCAGAAGCAAAGCCACTCACATCGGTGTTGTACCCGATGAGCCTTCCCTCCCGCGCTACCACCGTATTGACAGCCCCCAGCCGGGCTGCGGCGTCCGACACCTCATCGAGGTACTCCAGAACAGCCTGCTTGTAGGGGAAGGTGATATTGAAAGCGTTAAAGCCAAAGTCAAACCCCCAGTGCAGCAGATCTCTAACGGGCAGCACACCGGCTGCTCGCGCCCCGGGGCCCAGAGCATCAAGGTCGATAGGGCGGTAGAGATAGCGCACACCTGCCCGGTCTGCTGCGAACTCGTGCAGGGGCGGAGTAAGAGAGGCCGTGATACCGCTACCTAGCAGGCCGACCAGGTAAGACTCGTTGGGGGTGCTCACTCGTGCTGTCCTTTTCGTGGGGTTAAAGTTCTTCCGTTCTACCACGAATCGCGGGGCAAACCCAGCTAGCTGGAAGAGGCTCCGGTCGGTAGGGTTATTTGAGCACACTTGAGCGGCCTCAGCTGCTCACCTTTCGCACACTTTGAGGGTTGAATGAAACTATCACGACATGTAGGGGTCAAGCTCGGCGTCTTTGGGGCTGCCCTATCGTTAGCGGCTGGAGCCTATCTGATCCCGTCCCAGGCCGACGTTGAGCTGACACCGGCGGGCGTCAACGCCCAGAATCTGGCCCAGCTGGTGAGTTCCACCCAGCCCACCGCTGATAACCCCTACCTGGTAGGGGCGGGCGTTGCCGATATCACCGGTGAGGTCGCCGAGGTAGCCTTCGTGGGCTACGGTACCGATGCCCAGAAGGGCTCGGGTATTCATACCCGCCAGTACGCCCGCGCCTTCGTGGTCATTGACCCTGCTAGCGGCTCCCGCAACCTGATTGTGGTACTCGATGCTCTGAGCGCCTGGAACAGCATCCGCGCTGAACTGGTGAACCGTATTCAGGCTGAGCTCGGCCCCGAGTTCACCGAAGCGAACATTATGATTACAGCCTCCCACAGCCACGCTACCCCCGGCGGCGTGAGCAAGGACGTGCTCTACAACCTGGCAACCCTGGGCTTCAACGAACCCACCTTCAACAACCAGGTCAACGGGTCTATGCAGGCTATCCGCGAGGCACTGGCCGACCTGGCTCCCGGTAACGTGACGGTCTCCAGCAGCCAGCTCACCGGTGTGGGCGTCAACCGCTCGGCGGTAGCTCTGGAACAAGACCCGGCCAACCTTACCGACGAACTTATTAACGGGGTAGACCCCACCAGCACCACCTTCCGTTTTGAGCACGACGGGGTGACCCGCGCCGTCCTGAACTGGTTCGCTATTCACCCCACTTCTCTGACCAACCAGAACACCCTGGTCTCTTCAGATAACAAGGGCTATGCCCAGTACCTGCTCGAAACTGTCGATCACGGGGTCAACCTCAACGCGGGTTCCGAGGACGATGCCTTCATCGCGGCCTTTGCCAACAGCAACACCGGTGACGTCTCGCCTAACACCATGCTGCAACCGGGCATGGGCCCCACCAACGACATGTTCACCAACCTTGAGATTCAGGGAACCAAGCAGGCGGACGCCGTCCGCACCCAGCTGGCAAGCGCGGGTACCCCGGTGGGGCAGGGCCTGGACTCCCGCATCACCTATGTGGATTTCTCCAAGGTGCAGGTGGACGCCCGGTGGACGGGCACCGGCTACGCGGGCTCTACCTGTAACGCCTCGCTGGGTGCCCCCTTCGCCGCCGGCAGCGTGGAGGACGGCCCCGGTGCGGCAGGCTTCAATGAAGGGGCTAACGCGAACAAGGTCTGGAGCGACTTCAACTGGCTGGCCTACAGCTCGTCCGCTGATCTAACCTCCTGCCAGTACCCTAAGGCCAACCTGCTTGCCGTCCACGAGAAGGTGCAGCAGAAGCTACCTGTACAGGTGATGCGCTTTGGCAACTACTACCTACTGGGTATGCCCGGTGAACACAACGGGACCGTGGGCGTACAGTACCGCCAGGATATGGCAGCCCTGCTGGGCGTTGACGAGTCGCAGATTATCGTGCAGGGCTACACCAACGCCTACAGTCACTACGTGAGCACCCCGCAGGAATATCTTTCTCAGCAGTACGAGGGTGGGGCTACTGTCTTTGGCATCAACACCATGGGGGCCTTCCGCCAGACCCTCAACACCGTGGCGACTTCCCTCCGTGATGGCACGGAGCTGCCGCTGGGCGATAAGCCTTCCGTACGCACCCCCATGAAGAGCGCTGTGGGCAAGGTATGGTACGACCTGCCCGGCGCTGGCCACTACTACGGTAAGGTGCTCACCCAGCCCGCCAACACTGCCCGGGGCGCAACCGTCAGCGCTCTCTTTGTGGGTGCCCACCCCAACAATGACCAGCAGCTCAATTCAAGTTACCTTGAAGTTCAGCGTCTAGAGGGTAACCAGTGGGTGACCGTCGCCGGCGATAACGACCCGGCTACCCGCTTCCGCTGGAAGCGGCACCTGGCGGCCCAGTCCCGCGTGACCATCGAATGGAAGATTCCTGCCGATGCGGTTCCCGGCACCTACCGGATTCTCTACCACGGGGATTCCAAGAACGGGGTCGGCACTATCACCCCCTTCACCGGGGCAACCCAGAACTTCACCGTCAGCTAGGCGGGCAGGTTCCTTCAGGATGCGGACGCCGGCACCCCCTTTCCCCTGGCAGGGGAGGGGAGCGCCGGCGTCCTTACTCTTTTAAAAGCCTTAAGTGCCAGACATCACCCCGATTAAAGGGCTTAAAGCTGCCCCCAGAGCACACAGGGGGTAGATTAAGCCTTTCTAACCAGCTAGAGTAGTACCTGGAGTACTTAGCAGTAGTATCTACTGCCCGCACAGACACGTTCTGAGCAGTACATAAGAACCAATGGCAGAATGGACACCGTCCTTTGGCCTTGTTCGCCCGGGCATCTAGTCCGAACAGCGATCTTGAGGCCTAAATGCCATTTTTTGTTGTGTCTGGGCTCCTGCTAAGTCATAAAGATTTTCTTTTGCACTTATCCCAAGTGACAGAAGGCAAGTAAACCGGTAGCCCCTAACGGGGCCGCCGATACCAAACGGAGAACAAGTGCCTACAATTCAGCAGTTGGTCCGTAAGGGCCGTGCACCCAAGGTCGTAAAGACCAAGGCGCCCGCACTTAAGGGCAACCCCATGAAGCGTGGCGTATGCACCCGTGTATACACCACCACCCCGAAGAAGCCGAACTCAGCACTGCGTAAGGTCGCACGTGTTAAGCTCAACGGCGGCGTCGAGGTTACCGCATACATCCCCGGTGAGGGCCACAACCTTCAGGAACACTCCATCGTGCTCGTTCGCGGTGGTCGTGTGAAGGACCTCCCCGGTGTTCGTTACAAGATTGTACGTGGCGCACTGGATACCCAGGGCGTTAAGGGCCGCGGTCAGGCTCGTTCACGCTACGGCGCAAAGAAGGAGAAGAAGTAATGCCTCGTAAGGGTCCCGCTCCTAAGCGTCCCCTCGTAAACGATCCTGTTTACGGCTCACCGCTGGTTACCCAGCTCATCAACAAGGTTCTGCTGGACGGCAAGAAGTCAACCGCTGAGCGTATCGTCTACGGTGCACTCGAAGGCGTTGCTCAGAAGACCGGCGCAGACCCCGTAGTAACCCTCAAGAAGGCAATGGACAACGTCAAGCCTTCACTCGAGGTTCGCTCACGCCGCGTCGGCGGCGCGACCTACCAGGTCCCCGTCGAGGTTCGTGCAGGCCGCGCAACCGCTCTGGCTCTGCGCTGGCTCGTTGGCTTCTCAAAGCTCCGCCGCGAGAAGACCATGACCGAGCGTCTCATGAACGAGATCCTGGATGCATCCAACGGTCTCGGTGCCGCTGTGAAGCGTCGCGAAGACACTCACAAGATGGCCGAGTCCAACAAGGCCTTCGCACACTACCGCTGGTAATTTCTTCGTAGCCTGCCGTTATTGCACAAGTACATAGCGGCAGGCTTTCGGAGTTTCTCACAAGGGAGAACAAAGTGGCACTAGACGTGCTTACCGACCTGAATAAGGTCCGCAACATCGGTATTATGGCGCACATCGACGCCGGTAAGACCACCACCACCGAACGCATCCTCTTCTACACCGGTATCAACCACAAGATCGGTGAGACCCACGACGGTGCTTCAACCATGGACTGGATGGCTCAGGAACAGGAACGCGGTATTACCATTACCTCCGCGGCAACCACCTGCTTCTGGAAGAACAACCAGATCAACATCATCGACACCCCCGGCCACGTTGACTTCACCGTTGAAGTTGAGCGTTCACTGCGCGTCCTCGACGGCGCTGTTGCAGTGTTCGACGGCAAGGAAGGCGTTGAGCCTCAGTCTGAAACCGTTTGGCGCCAGGCTGACAAGTACGAAGTTCCCCGTATCTGCTTCGTCAACAAGATGGACAAGCTGGGTGCAGACTTCTACTTCACCGTAGACACCATCGTCAAGCGTCTCGGCGCTAAGCCCCTCGTTATGCAGCTGCCCATCGGCGCTGAAAACGACTTCATCGGCGTCGTTGACCTGCTCACCATGCAGGCCTACGTCTGGCCCGGCGATGCCAAGGGTGACGTTACCATGGGCGCTTCCTACGAAATCCAGGAAATCCCCGCTGACCTGCAGGAAAAGGCAGAGCAGTACCGTGCCGAGCTCGTTGAAAACGTTGCTGAAGCTTCCGAAGAACTCATGGAAAAGTACCTCGAAGAGGGCGAACTGACCATCGAGGAAATCAAGGCGGGCGTCCGCGCCCTGACCGTTGCTAACGAAGCCTACCCCGTCTTCTGTGGCTCAGCATTCAAGAACCGCGGCGTACAGCCCATGCTCGACGCAGTTCTCGACTACCTGCCCTCACCGCTGGATGTCCCCCCGATGATTGGCCACCTGCCCTCAGACGAAGAGGTTGAAGTAACCCGCAAGCCCTCAGCTGACGAGCCCTTCGCAGCTCTGGCCTTCAAGGTTGCAGCTCACCCCTTCTACGGTCAGCTGACCTACATCCGCGTTTACTCCGGTAAGGCAGAACAGGGCCAGCAGGTCCTCAACGCCACTAAGAGTAAGAAGGAACGTATCGGTAAGCTCTTCCAGATGCACTCCAACAAGGAGAACCCTGTTGAAGAGATCCAGGCAGGTCACATCTACGCAGCAATCGGTCTGAAGGACACCACCACCGGTGACACCCTCTGCGACATTGCTAACCCCGTAGTTCTGGAATCCATGACCTTCCCCGCCCCCGTGATCTTCGTGGCTATCGAGCCCAAGACCAAGGGTGACCAGGAGAAGATGTCAACCGCTATCCAGAAGCTGTCTGCTGAAGACCCCACCTTCACCGTTTCACTCAACGAAGAAACCGGCCAGACCGAAATCGGCGGCATGGGCGAGCTCCACCTCGACATCATCGTTGACCGTATGAAGCGCGAATTCAAGGTTGAGGCTAACGTTGGTAAGCCCCAGGTTGCTTACCGCGAAACCATCACCAAGAAGGTCGAGAAGGTCGACTACACCCACAAGAAGCAGACCGGTGGTTCCGGTCAGTTCGCGAAGGTTCAGGTTTCCTTCGAACCCATCGCCCTCGATGCTGAAGAGCTCTACGAGTTCGACAACGTCGTCACCGGTGGTCGTGTTCCCCGTGAATACATCCCCTCCGTTGACGCCGGTATCCAGGACGCAATGCAGCTCGGTATCCTCGCTGGCTACCCCGTTGTTGGTGTCAAGGCAACCCTGATCGACGGTGCTTACCACGATGTTGACTCGTCAGAAATGGCGTTCAAGATCGCTGGTTCAATGGTCTTCAAGGAAGGCGCACGTCGCGCTGCTCCCGTTCTGCTGGAGCCCCTGATGGCTGTTGAAGTACGTACCCCCGAGGACTACATGGGCGACGTTATCGGTGACCTGAACTCACGTCGTGGTCAGATCCAGTCCATGGAAGATGCAGCAGGCGTCAAGATCGTTCACGCTCTTGTACCGCTGTCAGAAATGTTCGGTTACATCGGTGACCTCCGTTCAAAGACCCAGGGTCGTGCAGTCTTCTCCATGGAGTTCGACAGCTACGCTGAGGTTCCCAAGAACGTCGCTGATGAAATCATCCAGAAGAGCCGCGGCGAGTAATTCTCACCCGGGTGCGGCTCACCCCGTGTGAGCCGCACCGCTTTTCAAAAAAACCTTGTAATTGAACCCGTCTTCGGGTTTCGCCCCACCGGCCTTATCCGCTATTGTGGTAGCTAGACCGCCTTTTACGGCGGAGTGCGCCGGTGTGAAACCCGAGTGCAGGTTCTCAAATCTTCTCTATAGGAGGAATACTCTTGGCTAAGGCTAAGTTCGAGCGCTCCAAGCCTCACGTAAACGTCGGTACCATCGGTCACGTTGACCACGGTAAGACCACCCTGACCGCTGCAATCTCCAAGGTTCTGGCTGACAAGTACCCTGACCTGAACGAGCAGCGCGACTTCGGTATGATCGACTCCGCTCCTGAAGAGCGCCAGCGCGGTATTACCATCAACATTGCTCACATCGAGTACCAGACCGAGAAGCGTCACTACGCACACGTTGACGCCCCCGGTCACGCTGACTACGTCAAGAACATGATCACCGGTGCTGCTCAGATGGACGGCGCAATCCTCGTTGTTGCTGCTACCGACGGCCCCATGGCTCAGACCCGCGAGCACGTTCTGCTGGCTCGCCAGGTTGGCGTTCCCACCCTGCTCGTTGCTCTGAACAAGTCAGACATGGTTGAGGACGAGGAACTGCTCGACCTCGTTGAAATGGAAGTTCGCGAACTGCTCTCCTCACAGGAGTTCGACGGTGACAACGCTCCCGTTGTTCGCGTTTCCGCTCTGAAGGCTCTCGAAGGTGACCCCGAGTGGGTTGCTAAGGTTGAAGAGCTCATGGACGAGGTTGACAACTTCATTCCGGACCCCGTTCGTGAGAAGGACAAGCCCTTCCTCATGCCCATCGAAGACGTCTTCACCATCACCGGTCGCGGTACCGTTGTTACCGGTCGCGCCGAGCGCGGTACCCTGAAGATCAACTCCGAAGTTGAGATCGTTGGTATCCGCCCCATCCAGAAGACCACCGTTACCGGTATCGAGATGTTCCACAAGCAGCTCGACGAGGCATGGGCAGGCGAGAACTGTGGTCTGCTGCTTCGCGGTCTGAAGCGCGACGACGTAGAGCGTGGCCAGGTTGTTGTTGAGCCCGGCTCAATCACCCCCCACACCCAGTTCGAGGCTAACGTCTACATCCTTTCCAAGGATGAAGGCGGCCGCCACAACCCCTTCTACTCGAACTACCGCCCCCAGTTCTACTTCCGCACCACCGACGTTACCGGTGTTATCACCCTTCCCGAGGGCACCGAAATGGTTATGCCCGGCGACAACACTGAGATGACCGTTGAGCTCATCCAGGAAATCGCAATGGAAGAGGGCCTCGGCTTCGCAATCCGCGAAGGTGGCCGCACCGTTGGTTCAGGTCGCGTTACCAAGATCATCAAGTAAGTTCCTTACTTTTCGATCTGAACTCCTGCTAGCTACTAGCTAGCGGAGGGCGATAGAGGCTGGCCCCGCAGAGCAATCTGCGGGGCCAGCCTCTTTTTGTTTCTTGATGAGGCCCTGATGAGCAGTGTGTCTATTGATGCTTAGCCCAGGGGATAACCGGGGTCTCACGATTGCCCTGCTTCTGGGCTTGAGGCTGCATTGCCGGTTCGTCTGCCCGGGCAAGGAGCCGCCAGATAACGAGCCCCATGAGAACAAATCCCAGGAAGAGGAGTGACCAGGCATTTAAACCGTCTAAGACGTAGAGCACCTGGTAGGTCAGCAGTAGAGCCGTGAGGGGAGGAGCCAACTTTTTCCCTACCATGGCGGAGGCCCCGAGAAGCGTGCCGGTGGCAGCAAGCAGCAAAATCGTATCGTAGGGGGTTAGATAGGGATAGTTGAAAGGGAGAATGAGCAGGCTATAGAAGACCTGGACGCTAAAGGCTAACCAGAAAAGACGGGTAGGGCGATTGCTCTGACGCGGGACGCCAGCAGGCTGGGCACGCATCCATAGCGGCAGCACATCAGGGCGGCTTACCAGGGCCAAAAGCGCACAGCTGAGGGCGAGGGCCTGGAAGAAGTAGAACACCCCGTTATCCATATCGTGATAGAGCAGGGTCTTCAGGAGCAGGCTATTGAGCCCTAGAAGCAGGATTGCGGGCCGGGTGGCAGGGGAGACCAGCAGGAACCAGGATAGGGTGAAAAGCAGAATAAGAACCAGCGAGAGCGGGAAGCTTTCATCGGAGAAGTAGGGGTAGACCCCGGTGAAGTGAGCGATAATCAGACCGGTCAGTGACATGGCCCGATTGTGCTGGTAGCCCCACCGTCCTAGCGGGTCAGCAGGGCGTACGCGCAGAGGCACACGACCCGGAACAGGAGGACGGGCAGCTTGTGCTGCCGGGGCTAGAGCTGCCAACAGGGTTGTAGTTACTAGAACGCTCACCGTAATCCAGGTCAGAACAGCGACGTTGCTGAGGCTGGTGAGCCCCCATAGCAGGGTAGCTAGGCCCGTGATGAAAGCAATCGAGATAAGGGCTGACTGGGCAGCAAGGACGCCCTGGGTGCGTGGTACTCGTAGCCAGGTGAGAGCAAGCGCCAGGAGTATGAGGGCGCCAAGAGCCGTGCTGGGGTTCCAAGCGGTATCAATAAGGAATAGGGCCATTGCGGCAGAACCCCAGCTCAAACAAAGACCCAGGATGTACTCCACCGGGCTCTGAGACGGCGTTCTATGAAAGAGCAAGAGTATGGAGCTCAGGGCAAGGGCGGCGGTAAAGCTAAGGAGGAGCAACAACAGGCTACGACCGGTGAAGGAAGAAAAACTCATTAGGACGACAGCTGCGCCCACCAAGTAGATCCTCAAAGTAACCAGAGCATGAGAACGTGCTGAATGATTAAGCAGGGGGAGGACAGCAAGGACGCCTGCCGCTGCAACTGCCAGGGTGAGAAGATTGTACTCAGCCGGTAGCGGACCTGTGCACAGCATGATGAGAGCCAGGGGCACAACCACATAGAACGTGGTCAAAAGCCCTATCGGTTCAAGGGTGCCAGGGGAGCGTAGCTGGGCTGGGCCGTCCTTACTGTAGGGGGAAATGAGGGGATCCGCAGCCCTGCCCTGTATTGTGCGGGTAGCCAGAGCTCTGCTCAGGGTGAGAAGGGCAGCGCAGAGGGTCAGCCCGGTATAAACCCCGAGCCCAAGGCTATGAATGCCGTACCCTATCGGTTCGGTATGAGCCATGAAGGTCAACGATACTGAGGGGCGCATCGTAATAGCTGCCGTTGTTCCGAGGAGGCCCGTGAGGAGAGCAAAAAAGGGGAAGGTCTGGGAGACAGGAAGACGCCTGTGGGGCGCAGCAGGTTTTGTTACCCGGGAACGTAGGAGAAGTTCGGCTAGGAGATAGCTAGTGGACGCTCCTGCCGTCAGAAGGACTAGCCCAAGGTAACGGGGGCTACCTGCTACGAACCCTAGAGCAAGAACCGCGACAGCAGTGAGCGTGAGCGTGGCGAACTGAGTCCAGCGGACGGGGCGCAAGCGGGTAGCTTTGCTGCCGTCGATTTCTTGAGCGATGCTGCTCGCTGCTGGCAGGCAGAAAGCCCCAAGCAGGATCAGGGTAACCGCTAGGGGAACCGGTGGTAGAACGAAAAATCCTACCCACGCCAGAGCTAAGGCACCTAGGGGAAGATACTGACTGAGCCGGGTGCGGTAGGCCAAAAGGCCGAGGGAAGCGCAGGTGGCGAGGCTGAGGAGGCCCAGGAGCACAGTGCTCGAAAGATTCTCCTGCGTGAAAGAAACCAGCGGTGGTGCGGGAGCGGTATCAATAAAGGTGGGAACTGCCTGCATCTGGTCTATGAGCCATGCGAGGGCAGACGCAAGGAAAGGCTGGGCGAGTGCCCATGTAACCCAAGCATCGACGTCCGTCCGCCAGGGTAGGGGAGGGCGGGCCCAAGCTAGTACGAGCGCACTTGCCACCAGGAAAAGGGCAACAGGAATAGAGAAAGGGAACGAGATGACGCTGCGCTCGTGAAGCCACAGGGCTAGGGCAGCTACCGCTAGCAAGGAATAGATACGGGCCTGGAGGTAGTAGAGCCAGGTGGGTGGCTGCCTGAGCTGGGCTCCCGCATAAAGGGTCGCCAATGCCGCAATGATGCTGATTTCCCAGGGCGCCAGGCTGGTGTAGAAAAGGGCGGCGCCTACAGTTGCCGGAACGAAGATACGAGAAGCATCGAGAAAACCCGCGGCAAGTTGAGTAGGCATGCGGTCCTGGAAGGCCCGCAGCCAGAGAGTAAGCGCGGTTGCAAGGACGAGGAGAGCAACGAAATACCAGATCAGCGCGACTTGCAGGTTCTTTGACATGGCCAGGATGTCAGAGACTAAAAAGGCTAGGGCCAGGTAGCTCATCACCCGGGCCTGCATTAGGGCTAGAGCGCCGCAGGCAGCAAGGGTGCCGATGCAGGAAACCAGTAGCCAGAGTAGGGGCCCTGATTCCGGCCAGATGAGGGTGTAGAAAGCGAACCCGCACAGGGGGATAAGAGCTAGGGCCGTACCAGTAAAAGCGTAGGACGCCAGCCGCAGCTTGGGAACCCAACGAAAGGTGCCCAGCCCCGCTGTATAGAAGAGGGCTGCAAGAGCAGACAGCAAAAAGGCCTGTTGCGGCGCTGTGGCTAGAGAGGTGGCCAGCAGCCCGGCGGCGCTGATAATCAGAAGACTGCCCAGGTATAGACCGATATTGAGCAGGATATTCTCAGTAGAACGTCGGTGAGATTGGGGCCGGAAATCTGGGTGTGTGCTCATAGTTTTATCCTAGTGAGGGCGCGCACTATTGCTCGGTATATGACAGGCTTCTTCTCTCTTCTATGCAGTGCGCGGACGCCCGTGATTGAGTAGAAGAGGTAAGGAAAAGCGGGCTGAATGTGGGGCTGGGCACTTCGCGCAGAAAAACCTTGCGGGGAAGCCTGGACTCTGGCAAGATGGATAACGTTGTTCAAGCGCTTACCGCGTGAAAGTAGCCCTGATTCCTTCTCGAATCGGGTGAAGGTAAGCCCAAATATGACCCAATCGATCAGTTCGAGGGAAAAGTGCGCTCCTTTTTGCCCTAGCAAAAAAGCGACACGCCCGAGTTCGGGGGTCGGTGCCTCGGTAGGGTGAGGAACCCGGCAGATGTCGGATTCAGCCTACGCAGAGGTGGCGCGAAAGAGACGAAGAATCATCTCTTTACCTCAAGCGCCAGATAAAGGAGCAACCGCTCCGTTACAGGGAAGTAGACAAGAAAGAGAGTCCGACAGATGGCGGGACAGAAAATCCGCATCCGTCTGAAGTCATACGACCACGAGGTCATTGATTCTTCAGCTCGGAAAATCGTTGAGACAGTTACGCGTGCAGGCGCGACGGTAGTAGGCCCCGTGCCGCTGCCCACCGAAAAGAACGTTTACTGTGTTATCCGTTCGCCTCACAAGTACAAGGACAGCCGCGAGCACTTCGAAATGCGCACGCACAAGCGTCTGATCGACGTCGTTGATCCGACCCCCAAGGCTGTTGATGCCCTCATGCGTCTTGACCTTCCGGCAGACGTAAACATCGAAATCAAGCTGTAGAGGATCGCATCTAAATGACTAACAAGTTCGAGCGCCAGGTTAAGGGCCTGCTGGGCACCAAGCTTGGCATGACCCAGGTCTGGGACGAAAACGGCAAGTTCGTGCCCGTTACTGTCGTCAAGGCCGATTCCAACGTTATTACCCAGCTGCGCAACGCTGAGACCGATGGCTACGAAGCTATCCAGATCGGTTTCGGTGCAATCGAAGCTCGCAAGGTAACCAAGCCCCTCGCCGGTCACTTCGAGAAGGCAGGCGTAACCCCTCGCCGTCACCTCGTTGAACTGCGTACCTCAGACGCCGCTGAATACTCACTCGGTCAGGAACTGACCGTTGAGCTCTTCGAAGCAGGCCAGAAGGTCGACGTAGTTGGCAAGACCAAGGGTAAGGGCTTCGCCGGTGTTATGAAGCGTCACGGCTTCGCAGGTGTAGGTGCATCACACGGTGCCCACAAGAACCACCGTAAGCCCGGCTCAATCGGTGGCGCATCATACCCCGCACGCGTTTTCAAGGGTATGCGCATGGCAGGCCGTATGGGCGCTGCACGCCACACCACCATGAACCTCACTATTCAGGGTGTAGACGCCGAAAACAACGTTCTTCTGATCAAGGGTGCTATCCCCGGTCCTAAGGGCGGCGTTGTTCTGGTTCGCACCGCTGTGAAGGGAGCCTAATAAACCATGGCTGTCAAGACCGTAAAGGTAGACCTGCCCGCTGACATCTTCGACGCTCAGGCCTCTATTCCCCTGCTTCACCAGGTAGTAGTAGCCCAGCTCGCAGCAGCACGCCAGGGTACCCACAAGACCAAGAACCGCGGCGAAGTTTCCGGCGCAGGTCGCAAGCCTTTCAAGCAGAAGGGCACCGGCCGCGCACGTCAGGGCTCAATCCGTGCACCCCACATGACCGGTGGTGGCATCGTACACGGCCCGACCCCGCGTAGCTACGCACAGCGTACCCCCAAGAAGATGATTGCAGCTGCACTGCGTGGCGCTCTCTCAGATCGCGCTCGTCACGACCGCGTTCACGTTGTCGAAGCTCTGGTAGAAGGCACCAAGCCCTCCACCAAGGCAGCAAAGGCAGCAATCGCAGAGATCACCAGCCGCAAGAACGCACTGGTTGTCATCGACCGCAAGGACGACCTGGTAGCACTGTCAGTACGCAACCTTGAGAACGTTCACGTCATCTACGCAGATCAGCTGAACACCTACGATGTTCTGATCTCAGACGACGTCATCTTCACCAAGGATGCCTACGACGTATTCGTCGCAGTTGCTTCCAAGGCTAAGAAAGAGGCTGCTAAGTAATGTCTGTTACCACCTCAACTTTCAAGGATCCCCGCGACGTGATCATCGCTCCCGTCGTGTCGGAAAAGAGCTACGGTCAGCTCGACGAAGGTAAGTACACCTTCCTCGTAGACCCCCGCTCCAACAAGCTGGAAATCAAGCAGGCCATCGAGACCATCTTCGATGTCAAGGTTGCTTCCATCAACACCGCTAACCGTCAGGGCAAGCGCAAGCGCACCCGTTTCGGTTGGGGTGCTCGTAAGAACACCAAGCGTGCGATTGTAACCCTCAAGGAAGGTTCAATCGACCTCTTCGGCGGTCCGGCTGCATAAGCACCGGAGACCACTTTAGCGAAGGAAAGAAATATCTAAATGGGTATTCGTAAGCACAAGCCGACGACCCCGGGTCGCCGCGGCTCGAGCGTCTCAGATTTCGCAGAAATCACCCGCTCAACCCCGGAAAAGTCCCTGGTTCGTCCGCTCCCCAAGAAGGGCGGCCGTAACAACACCGGTCGCATCACTACCCGTCACAAGGGTGGTGGCCACAAGCGCCAGTACCGTCTGATCGACTTCCGTCGTCACGACAAGGACGGCGTCGACGCACGCGTTGCACACATCGAGTACGATCCCAACCGTACCGCCCGCATCGCTCTGCTCCACTACGTTGATGGCACCAAGCGTTACATCATCGCCCCCAACAAGCTTGCTCAGGGCGACATCGTAGAGTCAGGTCCCTCTGCCGACATCAAGCCCGGCAACAACCTGCCCCTGCGCAACATCCCCGTTGGTACCGTGATCCACGCTGTTGAGCTCCGCCCCGGTGGCGGCGCTAAGATGGGCCGCTCCGCTGGCGCATCCATCCAGCTGGTCGCTAAGGAAGGCAAGTACGCCCAGCTGCGTCTGCCCTCCGGCGAAATCCGCAACGTGGACGTCCGCTGCCGCGCAACCGTCGGTTCCGTCGGTAACGCCGAGCAGTCCAACATCAACTGGGGTAAGGCCGGCCGTAACCGCTGGAAGGGCATCCGCCCGACCGTCCGCGGTGTCGTCATGAACCCCGTTGACCACCCCCACGGTGGTGGTGAAGGTAAGACCTCAGGTGGCCGTCACCCGGTTAACCCCAACGGTAAGCCCGAGGGTCGTACCCGTCGCCCCAACAAGGAAAGCGACAAGCTCATTGTTCGTCGCCGTCGTACTGGCAAGAAGCGCTAAGGAGCCTGAAACATGCCTCGTAGTTTGAAGAAGGGCCCTTTCGTTGATCAGCACCTTTTCGTAAAGGTTGCAGCTCAGAACGAGAAGGGCACCAAGAACGTTATCAAGACTTGGTCCCGCCGCTCGATGATTATCCCCGACATGCTCGGTCACACCATCGCAGTGCACGACGGACGCAAGCACGTACCCGTGTTCATCACTGAGTCCATGGTTGGTCACAAGCTCGGCGAGTTTGCGCCCACCCGTACTTTCCGTGGCCACGTTAAGGACGACCGCAAGGGTAAGCGTCGCTAAGCTACGGTTCACCCCGTACCTTAGAAACGTTTTCCTTTCGGCAATAGACGAAAGAGAGATAGGCAATGGAAGCCAAGGCAACTGCGTCTTACGTACGCGTTACGCCTATGAAGGCACGCCGCGTCATCAACCTTATCCGTGGTAAGCAGGCGGAAGAGGCTCTGGCGATTCTGAAGTTCGCTCCTCAGGGCGCATCAGAACCGGTATACAAGATCGTTGCATCAGCTGTTGCAAACGCTCGCCAGAAGGCCGCCCAGCAGGGCGTCCCCTTCAAGGAAGAAGAGCTGTTCATCAGCGAAGCATACGCGAACGAAGGTCCCACCATGAAGCGATTCCAGCCTCGTGCCCAGGGCCGTGCGTTCCGCATCAACAAGCGCACCAGCCACATCACCGTGGTAGTCGCTACCCCGGAGAAGGAGGAGGGCCGCTAAATGGGTCAGAAAATTAACCCCAACGGTTTCCGACTTGGCATCACCACCAACCACGTCTCAAAGTGGTTCGCTGACTCCAACAAGGAAGGCGAACGCTACGCAGACTTCGTTCGTGAAGATGTAAAGATCCGCGAACTCCTGTCCAAGGGCATGGAGCGCGCAGGCATCGCCAAGGTCGAAATCGAGCGTACCCGTGACCGCGTCCGTGTGGACATCCACACCGCACGTCCCGGTATCGTTATCGGCCGCCGCGGCACCGAAGCTGACCGCATCCGCGGTGAGCTCGAGAAGCTGACCGGCAAGCAGATTCAGCTGAACATCCTCGAGGTTGCAAACCCCGATCTGTCAGCTCAGCTGGTTGCTCAGGGCATCGCAGAACAGCTCGCTTCACGCGTTGCTTTCCGCCGCGCTATGAAGAAGGCAATCCAGTCCGCACAGCGTGCAGGCGCCAAGGGTATCCGTATCCAGTGCTCCGGCCGTCTGGGTGGCGCTGAAATGTCACGTTCCGAGTTCTACCGCGAAGGCCGTGTGCCCCTGCACACCCTGCGTGCGAACATCGACTACGGCTTCTTCGAAGCAAAGACCACCTTCGGCCGCATCGGCGTCAAGGTTTGGATCTACAAGGGTGACCTTACCGACAACGAGCTTGCTGCACAGCAGGCTGCCGGTAACCGTCGTGGCAACGGCCGCGGTGGCGACCGTCGTCGCGCAGGTGGCCGTGGTCCCCGCCGTGAACGTCGTTCCGACAACGCTTCAGCACCCGCTGAGGCTAAGACTGCAGAAAACGGTGAGGCATAAATGCTAATTCCCCGTCGAGTAAAGTACCGCAAGCAGCATCACCCCAAGCGTTCAGGTATGGCTAAGGGTGGCACCGAGGTAGCGTTCGGCGAGTGGGGCATCCAGGCCCTGACTCCCGCATACGTCACCAACCGCCAGATTGAAGCTGCACGTATTGCAATGACCCGTCACATCAAGCGTGGCGGTAAGGTTTGGATCAACATTTATCCCGACCGTCCGCTGACCAAGAAGCCTGCTGAAACCCGTATGGGTTCCGGTAAGGGTTCACCCGAATGGTGGGTCGCAAACGTCAAGCCCGGTCGAGTCATGTTTGAACTCTCCGGCGTATCCGAAGAAGTGGCTCGTGAAGCTATGCGCCTCGCAATCCACAAGCTCCCGATGAAGGCACGCGTTGTGCGTCGCGAAGGTGGTGAATAGAAATGGCAGTTGGATCAAAGGATCTGAGCATCGACAAGCTGGCAGAGCTCTCCAATGAGAATCTGGTAGAGAAGCTGCGTGAGTCGAAGGAGGAGCTGTTCAACCTCCGTTTCCAGGCAGCCACCGGTCAGCTTGAAAATCCCGGTCGTATCCGCTCGGTCAAGCGCGACATTGCACGTATTTACACCGTGCTGCGTGAACGCGAGCTCGGTATTCGTCCCGCAACCGAAGGTTAAATCACATGAGTGAAGTAAAGACTGAAGAGCGCGGCTACCGCAAGACTCGCCGCGGCTACGTAGTGTCCGACAAGATGGACAAGACCGTAGTCGTTGAGGTCGAGGACCGCGTAAAGCACGCCCTGTACGGCAAGGTTATGCGCCGTAGCTCCAAGATCAAGGCACACGACGAGCAGAACGCTGCTGGTATCGGTGACCTCGTTCTCCTGGCCGAGACTCGTCCGCTCTCCGCTTCAAAGCGCTGGCGCATCGTCGAGATCCTCGAAAAGGCTAAGTAAACCCTAGGTTTTCTTAGAAGGACAAGATAAAAGGCTCCTGTTTTCCCCTTAGGGGAAAACAGGAGCCTTTTGCCGTATCAAGGACTTTCTACCTTATTCGTCAAGCCCAGGGGAACAGGCATAGCTGAGCAGACAGGGAAGGCGAGAATCTGAGCCTATGGTTTTGAGGCTGTACTCTTCCTTACCCCTGCCGCTCAAAGTAGAATCTAACAATGGTCTTTCACCTAAAGTTTCGACCAAAGATTCGCTTCCCGTCAGCTTATACAGGGCTTCGCCACGGGTCCACAGGGTCAAGAAGGTGGGAACAAAGCATCCTGCCTCTAGGGCTTGTTTTAAACGAGCCTGGTCTGCCGGGTGAAAATAGCGGATGATCCTGATCGCCTTCTGCTCAAGGAGGGGAGCTACTCTAAGAGATTCGCAATCAATCCCTAGGTTATATTCGCCAGGGCCAAGAAGAACAGCCAGGTAATTAGCTGAATGACTGACTGAGACCGAACAGGTGGGCTGAATTGGCTTACCTGTAGGAGTTGTCTCCCAGCAGATATTTTCTATTCTCTGCCCTGTGTATGAAGCAATCGCCCTTTTAGCCAGCCACCGGTGCAAGAGCCACTGCTGGCCTAGGTGCCGGTGGCTAAACTCCTGAGCCCGTTTGTGTTCTCCTGGCTCTAGCTCTTCCCGATAGAGTGAAGGCGGAATCAAGCCCATAATCCTCTGTGAGTCATAAACCGCCATTTCTAGCTGGTCACTCCTGTGGGCGAATAGGGGTTTTATGGGCACGATGAAGCAAAGACCATGTTCGGACTGAGAATGTTCTGGCAGGCTGAAAGGATTGTTTGCATCTTTGCCTCAGTTTCTGCCAGTTCTAGGTCTGGTTCAGAACCCTGCACGATTCCAGCTCCAGCCCACAGATCAATCGTCGATCCGTAGATATGAGCTGACCGTAGGATCAAGGACCAGCGCCCCTGACCTGCTCTGTCCATCCAGCCCACGAGCCCTGCAAAGTACTGACGGGGTGTTCGTTCAAGACGGGTTATGTGGGGGAGGGCAATGGCAGCGGGAGTACCACCCACAGCTGGGGTGGGGTGTATCTGTAAAGCCAGCTGCAAAGGATTGTAGGCAGCAGGTACCTGGGCACTCATCGGCGTTCCCAGATGATACATAGAATCTGTTTCAGTGATTTCTGGTGGGCAGATAGCTCCAAGACGAACCCCCGGCATGTTCTGGAGCTGCTGGCGGATATGCTCAACCACGAAAGAATGCTCGTAGAGATCTTTGGAGGAATTGAGGAGAACCTGCTGGGCTTCTTTGAGAGTTGAGCAGGTTTGTTTGTGCCGGGATCCAGCCAGCGGGTGAGTGTAAAAATGGTGGTCACGAACATCTGCAACGACTTCGGGGCTAGCGCCTACCCACTGCTGCTGATCTGCGGTTCTTAGGCAGAATGTATCAGCTCGGGGGTTAGCCCGGTGAAGGGCACCGGCTAAATCTATCCCCTGTAGGGGTTGGTTTTCGGCTACCGTATACCGTTTATACCTTCCCAGAACAATTTTGTGCAGTTCACCCTGCTTCAGGATAGTGAGGGCTCTTTCAACAGCTGACAGGTAGTGGCGCTCTTCTGCCTGGTTGAAGGAAATATCTGCTCTTAACCTGGAAGCCGCAGACGCTTGAGGTTCTTCCCCTGGGCTAAAAAGTGTGCCCTTACCTACCAAGCCCGCGGGATCTTGAGCTTGAGGCTTGGGGGCTGCAAGCAGGTAGGCGGGTTCTTGGGGGTTGAAGGGGATGATTCCACAGACCACTTTGTCTTTTGCAGGTTTTCCCTCGCTGGAGGTAAGGGCCTGCCGGATAAATTTTCTAGCCTGAGCGGATCGTACCGGATCTTGGCAAATAGTTGAGCTTCTTACTCGATAGAGTTTTTGCTGGGTGATGAAATCAAAAGTCGCTGTATGGTTCATCGCTGGGTTGCCCCTCCATCGACGGTTAGCTCTGCCAGATTGATGTGCCTAGCCGCAGGAGACAGGAGAAAAGCAACAGGGTGGGCGATATCTGAAGGATCTGCGACCCGTCCAAGTGGAATTCCTGTTCTGTAGAGCTGAGGATTGCCGGCGATACTTTCAGCAGTTCGGTCTTCGCCGCCCCACATGGTGTGGACCATAGGGGTTAGGGTAGTGCCAGGGTTGACGACGTTGGTCCGTACCCGCCACGGTGCAAGTTCTAAGCCGAGTGATGTGGTGAAATGAGCAGCAAAGGCCTTGGACGCCCCGTAGGCTGCCATGTGCGCCCGTGGCCCGTTAGCAGCGTTGGAGGCAACAGTGACAATGGAGCGGTCTACCCCTTCTGTTTCCTGGGCCTGATTCACCATAGCGCGTGCTACTGCTTGGTAGAGGTGGACCATGGCGGTGACATTGAGAGCTAACAGAGAATCGAATTCTCGCAAATCAAGTTCTAAGACCGGTCCATGGACAAGAACACCAGCTACATGGGCCAGACCAATAAGGTCGTAATCTTGCGCTATAGCAGGAACGAAGGACCTCACCGCCTCGTGGTCGGTTAGGTCGAGAGCTACAGGGATTACTCGTGATGGCCAGCTTTTGGTATATACCTGGGCTTTTTCGAGGTTTTGGGCTGTATCGCTGGCAATGAGGTGGCAGTGCGAGAAGTCGGGCAGCTGGAGTAACAGATCGAGCAGGGCGGATCCGATTCCTCCTGCTGCGCCGGTGATGATGATTGCTTGTGGTTTGGTCATGAAAGTTCTAGGAGCTGGTTGGTGGTCGTGACGTAGCCACACCGGCTGGCGACGTAGCTGAGAGCTGAGCGATGGTAGGTAGCGTCGAAATCTGCCTGGGCATCTGAAATAAAGAAGACTTGGAAGCCCTTCATGAAGGCAGTGAGCGCGGTTGTTTGGCACCCGATATGCGAGTAAATACCGCTGATCCAGAGTTGATTTTTCCCAGCTGCCCGAAGACGTTCTTCGAGGTCTGTGCGGTAAAAGGCACAGTAGCGCCATTTCGTGAGAACGGTATCTGCGTCAGTGGGGGCAAGCTCAGAAATGATGAGGGCGTCTTCTGTTTGGGTGAGTCCTGGCCCCCAGAAGTCGGTGAGTAGGGCCCTGTCGCCAGCAGTTTGCCGGGGCGGTTGCGCCGTGTAGATTACTGGCTGTTGGTGCTGATGAGCTGTGTGGATCAGGCGGGCTGTATTGGAAATTGCGGTCTGGATAGCGGACCCAGGTGCCCGGTCGAAGGCCTGCACAAAGTAGTTTTGCATATCGTGTACTAGCAAGGCTGCGCGTTCCCTATCTGGAATCCAGCCGACGGTGTTGGGAGGAAGGTCCTGAGTGCTAAGGGCGTAGCGATCGATGGTAGGGAGCATAATCGTCCTTCAGTGAGGTGGGGTCTACAGGGGAATAGGTGACGCTCATCTTCTACCCAGAGCTAGACCCTCAATAAGGGCAGAAAAATTTTGCGTAATTACTATTATTAAAGATAAGGTTAGCCTATCCTTAAAAACAAGTAATGACTCCCTGAGTCCGAAGGATAGTTCTGTGCCTCTCACCCGTCGACATCTTTTCCTTACAGCTAGCTTCTCTGCCCTAGTACTGTTTACTGCCTGTTCTGAAAAATCCACTGAATCTGAGGCCCCATCAGATTTTGGGGCAGGACGTACGGTAACAGATATAGAGGGCAACACGGTTGCCCTGCCTGAAAACCCCCAAAGAATTGTGACACTCTCCGAACCAACCCTTGACGCGGTATTAGCCTTGGGCATTACCCCGGTCGGAGCAGTTGCCGGACGGGGGCAAAGCGGCGCCCCCCATTACCTGGGGGATAAGGCAGCAGGTATAGAAATCGTTGGCACCGTCTCAGAACTACAGTATGAAGCGATCGGCGCTCTCTCCCCAGATTTAATTTTGGCTGACGGAACCAGTATCAATAACAGGCCCGACGTCCTCGAGATCCTGCGGAATATTGCCCCGGTCGTCTTCTGCGGCTATGCTGGCGGGCTCTGGGAAACAAACTTCACCTATGTCGCCCAGGCCTTAGGTAAGACAAGCGAAGCAGAATCCTATCTGCAGGACTACAAGGCATATGTAGCGGCCACAGCCCAAGAACTGAACCAGAAATATAGTTCTTCAACTTTCTCTATCGTTCGATGGCAGGGGAGCGGGCCATCTTTAATCCTGAAAGAGCTCCCTGCCGGTCAAGCCCTTGAAAGTCTTGGGCTGCAACGTCCTGAAAGCCAAGACAAGATGGGACGGGGCCATTCAGAACCTGTTTCTCTGGAGAACCTGGCCAGCATAGATGCGGACTACATGTTCTTGGGAACCCTGGGGGGAGCCAGCCAATCTGACCCTACAGCTGAAGGCTTAGCTAATGTCCAGGGGGCGCAACAGGCGCTAGAGCAGGCCGAAAAAACCTCCGGCTTCACAGATCTGAAAGCCTACCAGGCCGGACGGATCCTGCTGGTTGACGGTTCGCTGTGGACCTCTACCGGTGGCCCCTTGCTGATGCGAGGAATCATCGAAGACGTGAAAACACATTTGCTCTAAACAATTTGAAAAAACACACCATGAAAACACCACAAAGTTTGTCTTCCGTTCAGTACCTGCCGACCCTCACCGGGCTTGCCCTGGCCGCAAGCGTTGCCGCCTCAGGTCTCGTCCTGCAGCCAATCCTGGCGCCTGCTGCATTTTTGGAAGGAAGTAGCCTGGCTATTGCCCAAGAAACCAAGGCTACCAAGCAGGTAACTGTAAGCCAGGTGCTGAACGATGATGGAACGGTGACGGTGACCGGTAGTGGCTGGACCTCAACAGCCCCAGACCGCGGTGCCGTGGTTGCCTTTAAGTGGGATGGGGGAGCGGTCTTCAATCATGAGCTTCCGGCTCACCCCCTGACCGGACAACCCCTGACCGAAGCCCGTTTTGCAAACGTCAACTTCTATACGGTGGCAGCACCCGACGGCACCTTTAGCGTCAATATCAAGCTGCCAGACTCTACAACAGCCAAGGTGCAGGACGCAGACTGGCAGTCAGGCAGCTCTCACACACTTCAGGCCCTGGCAGGTTCGCTGGCTGACGGTGATTCCCCTGGCTCTGTAGCTGCCTCATTTACTGTTCCCTCGACAAGCCTTGAGGACACATCAACCTGGCCTTCTGTAACAGCCGGCTCTGCACAGGTGCGTATCTCACCTGTAACAACAGGGGAGCAAGCCACCATTCGACTGATTGGGCAGGGCTGGACTAAAGAGGATGGCATCAGTGCTTCCACAGTCTCGATCAAACTGGAATATCTGGATGCAGAAGGCAAGGTTCGCCAGTATGAACGAACCGATAGGGCGATTTCATCCTATTTGCAGTCTGTCGGGCGGGCAGCAGATCCTACGAGCTGGGGCCTGCTCATCCCAGATGCAGAGCGTACCCGACCTGACCAGGGGCTACTAGCTATTAGCGCTGACGGTAGCTTTGATATTGAACTTGAATTGCCTGAAGAAGTACAGAAAGGCTCAGCAGGGGACTACCTGACAGTCTTCATACAATCCGGGAGAAACGCTGAAGCCGATGTGACTCGTTCTGTCCGCTCTGAACCAATACCGGTCAACGGGGTAGCTGGTTCTCTTCCTAGCGATGATGACCATCAGACCGTCTGCACCACAGACCTGGACAGTCCCACCTTTGAAATCGTCAACCCCACCGTTGAACTGGGTGGGAAACTTCGTGTCGTGGGTGAGGGCTGGTGCAATACCGAAAACCAGCGGGCCACCACTGTTGCGGTGAAAATTGATGACGGTGGAATCAGCCGGCTTGATACGTCCCTTCACTCGAATCGTACAATCTGGGCTATTTTGCACCCGGACCCTGCCACCGGCCGCATCGACGCCACCATCGACTTGCCTGACGGAACTACAGCGAGTTCTTCCCCTGCTCTGGCAGAGGGCAGCCATTCGCTGCGAGTGCTCTCTGGCTCTCTTGCCCCAGGGGACCGGGCCGTTACCTTAGGCGGCGTCGGAAAACTGGACTTCGTGATTGGGCAGTATTCTCCTCACGCCATACCAGATACGCTCTCAAGCGAAGACCTATCAGCTGCTTCTCAAGGTCACATGACGGCCCAACTCACGGGTAGAAATATGCGCGTAACCGTACCCGGGGCAGAGGCCGGCCAGTGGGTGATGATTAATCCCTATATCGGTGGGTCTGTGCGGAGCAACTGGGGCTCAGGCTGGGTCCAACTAGATGCCAATAAGTCTGTGAGCTACCTGCTACCGGAAGATCTAGCAGCAGGTGACTATCAGGTTGTCGCCCAAAGCGGGGAGCTAGAAAATTTTGGTGCCCTGCTGGGTTGGGCATCCCTCTCTGTCGCAGAAGCTCATCAGGAGACTGCGTCCACCCCGGCTACTCGACCCAGCCAATCCCAGGTGAGCGGGGCAACCGGCAACCTCTCAGCCTTCCCTGTTTCAGCTGCAGCTGGCTACAGCCTAGCTGAATCTGTCGCCCACAGCCCATTAGGTTCATCTGCCACCACAGCTGTTGGAATGAACGTCCCAGTCAGCCAGCTGGCCTCGCTGCCTTCTCAGGTGCTGCGGGCCCCCGCCCCTCGTCAGAATGTGGCCAGCCCCGTCACGAGCCCCACCGTAAAACCTGCCAGCACACCACCAGCCCCAGGAAAGGTCACCGAGCAGCCCGAAACAAGCAATAGCTCTGTTGTTCAAGCCGAAAACCCGGCAACAACCAGAAGCTCCTCGCTCCTTGACCCCAATAACCTCTTGCTGTGCGCAGCTGCAGCAGTTTTGCTCGCCACCCTCGCCCTCACCCGCCAAAAGAAAAAGTCATAAGGAAGAAGTATGTCTGTTTTCCCCAAAATGAGAGTCTTCTGCGTTGCGCTTGGTCTAGGAGTAGCCGCCTTATGCGGTCCAGTAGGTTTGGCACCTGCCCATGCCCTACCTCCGGGCGGAGCCGCAACCTCCAATACCCCCGGCACCAGTTCTAGCGTTTCACCTGCAAGCCTTCAGGCAGGCGATACTCTCACCTTCTCAGTCTCCGGTTTCCCCGCAGGCGAACAGCTCTACATCAAGGTTGATGACGGCGCAGCCTGCCCCTCAGACGCTGCCCAAGGCGCCTGCGTCGTCCACCAGCAAAAAATATCGAGTAACGGTACCGCTTCCGGTTCTTTCATCCTCTCGAAGGAACTGAGCGAAGGGCCCCATACCCTCCGCTTCCTGGCCACAGAAATTATGTACGATGCGGACGGCAACTATCAGGGGTCAAAGGGCTACACCAACCGATCGCCCGAATTTACCATCTCGGGTGTGAACGAATCATCAAGCGGTGGTACGACCGTCAACGTTGATCCGAGCGTCATCAATAGCATCGAAGAAAACGTAGCCCAGGCTGAAACTTCTAACCAGAACCAGATGGCTACTAACCCGGCCACAACAGATAGCCAGAACCAGGAGACTACTTCCTCATCAGCTGAATCTAGCGTGGCTACCGTCAGCACCGACACCGCAGCAGACGGAACCACCATCTACCTCGATGCTGAGGGTAATCCTATTAGCCAAGAAGAATATGAAGCCCTGCTAGCACAAGAAACAAGCACAGCTTCAGCCCCCGAAAGTCAGCAGGCCAGCCCATCAGCCACGATGAGCCCAACCGCCGGTGAAAGCTCAACAGCGTCAGCTCAGGCCCAAGCCAGCGCAAGCCAGGAACCCGAAGAAGAGACTGCAGCAAGTATCGCTCAGCAGGGAACCTTCCCATGGGTGGGTGCGCTTGTCTTTGGGGCATCAATCATCGTGGCTGCCTTCGTCCTGCTGCGTCGTCACAAGACTTCTGAGAAATAAGCTCTCCTGAAACCACCGTATGACTACCTCACCTGTGCGCTCGCGCCTGCGAGACAAAGCCCTAGCCCCTCGGAGATACCTGGTGCTGCCGGTCTGTGCGGCTGCGCTGGGTCTGACTCTTTTGCTATCCCTGAGGTTCGGTTCTAACGCCCTAGAAGGCCAAGACATATGGGCTGCTCTTGCAGGGGATAGCACTAGCCCTGCCTACACCATTGTCTGGGACCAGCGAATCCCGCGTACCCTCCTTGCCCTGGTGTGCGGGGCAGCTTTGGCTGTCGCTGGATCCCTGATGCAAACTCTGACGCGCAATCCGCTTGCTGATCCCGGTCTTCTGGGAGTCAACGCGGGAGCCTCTTTAGCCGTGGTTCTTGCCGTGGTGATTTTGGGGCCCCTCCCCATCCTGACTCTCATGGGCGCTGCTTTCATGGGAGCTTTGGTGAGCGTGGGGGCAGTCTTTGCCCTGGGTAGCTCAAAAGGGCAGTCGATGTCGCGTTTTATTTTGGCCGGTGTTGCTTTGGCAGCGTCCCTGACCGCCATCACTCAGGCACTCCTGCTTGCTAATCAGACGGCCTATAACGAATTTCGTTTTTGGGCAGCTGGGTCCCTTGAAGGACGCGGGTATGAGGTGCTGCTTCCCACCTCCGTCCTCGTTGGCTTAGCTCTGATCCTAGGATTTTGTCTCATTCCCTCCCTGCGTACGCTAGCGCTCGGGGCAGAAGCTGCACTGGCGCTGGGAACCTCAGTGAAAAAAATTACCTGCCTTACATTACTGACGGTGTCTCTCCTAGCGGCAATATCAACCGCCGCGATTGGCCCTCTTGCCTTCGTTGGGCTAGCGGTACCTTTTATCCTCCGAACCCTTCTGGGCAACAAGGTGGGCTGGGTGACTGCAGGGGCTGTGCTGGCAGGTCCCGCCTGGCTCATTGCAAGTGACGTTTGTGCTCGCACTATCATGGCGCCTGCAGAAATTCAGGTAGGAATCATCACCACCCTGCTTGGAGGCCCTCTCTTCCTGGCCCTGATGTCTCGACGAAAGGTACGCGAGCTATGACCTACCGCATCCGAGCCGTCACCCTCTCCGCCCTACTTAGCTCTTTACTCCTCGGACTGTGGGTTTTGATGCAGGGGGATTACAACCTCACAGTTACAGACGTTGTAGCTGCCCTCAGCGGCTCCGAAACAGGGCTGGGAAGCTATTTCGTCCGGGAAATTCGAGCTCCCCGAATACTAGCTGCCCTCCTCGTAGGAGCTGCCCTGGGACTATCGGGGGCAATTTTCCAAACCATCACCCGCAACCCTCTGGGATCCCCTGACGTCATAGGGTTCACGCACGGGGCAGCTACCGGGGCCCTCTGCGCCATGATTGTGTGGGGAACCAGTCCCTGGGGTACTGCCCTAGGCGCAATCGTAGGAGGAGCTGCCACCTCCTGCGCTGTCTATCTGCTTACTCGATCAAGAGGCCTTGAAGGGTTTCAACTGATCCTGGTTGGCCTGGGGCTAGGCGCAACCCTAGCGGCAGTAAACTCCCTGCTAGTAGTGCAGGCCTCTGTGACACAAGCTCAAACAGCAGCAGCCTGGCTGGCAGGCTCCCTGAACAGTATGACCTGGGGCAAAGTAGCCCTTCTAGCTCTCCCGCTTGCCCTGGTAGCCCCGCTACTTCTCTGGCTTGCCAGGCCCCTGCGGACCCTCAACTACGGGGATACCCTGGCCCAGGGCATCGGGGTGCCAGTAGCCAGCGTCAGGCTAATAAGCCTCATTCTGGGAGTGCTCCTGGTCGCCCTAGCAACAGCACTGACTGGCCCCATTGCCTTTGTTGCTCTTGCAGCTCCTCATATCGCCCGTCATCTGAGCCACCAAGCAGCTGGGAACCTAGGCACAGCAGCCTGCACGGGTGCCTTCATCACCCTAGTGGCAGACGCCCTAGGCCAGTTTGCCTTCCCTACCTCCCTCCAAGTCGGAGTCGTCACCGGAGCCCTCGGCGGCCTGTACCTCATTTTCCTCATCTACAGAGCACGACGTAAGGACAGCAGTGAGTAAGTTAAACGAGAGTGCGCTAGAAGCCAAAGACCTCCATGTCGCCTACGAGAAGCACCCCGTACTTCACGGTATCAACTGCTCAATCCCTCGCGAAGAGCTAACCGTGATTCTAGGTCCTAATGCCTGCGGCAAATCAACTCTTCTCAAGACCTTTGCGAGAATCCACCAGCCAACAGCAGGAGAAATATATCTTCAAGGGCAGAAAATTACAGACCTATCAAACCGGTCAATAGCCCAGACTCTAGCCCTACTACCCCAGAGCCCCCACGCGCCAGACTCCGTCACCGTCGCGGACGTCGTGGCTCTAGGACGTTACCCCTACCAAGGCTTCCTGGGAAGAATGCGGAGAGAAGACCACCGTATCTGCCAAGAAGCCATGGATGCCTGCGGCATAGCAGACCTCAAAGACAGAACCCTACAAGAGCTATCCGGCGGCCAGCGACAAAGAGTGTGGATAGCAATGACCCTAGCCCAAGACACACCCCTGCTTTTACTTGATGAGCCCACCACCTACCTGGATATCACTCACCAGCTCCAGGTGCTCGATCTGGCAGCTGAACTTCACCGGCAGGGGAAAACGCTTCTGCTGGTGCTACACGACCTCAACCTGGCTTTCCGCTACGCCACTCACCTCATCCTGATGAAAGCCGGAACAATCATGGCAGAAGGTTCACCCCAAGAGATTGTCACCCCGCAAATCATTGAACAGGTCTTTGACATCAAGGCCAGTATCATCACCGACCCCCATAGCCATACCCCGCTCATGATTCCCCACGATACCCGCAACCCCTAGACCTTCATGAAACATCCAGTAGCCATGAACCAGACCCCCCAACCTCCCAAACGTCCCCGTCCTAGCCCCGTCCCTAGAACCACCTCACCCCGTATCTCAGCCCTCCTGGAGGCACGAAACTCCGGGTACCTGACGGACCAAGACCTCAGCACCCAGATCAGCCACCTGATGCATCAGCTACCCCTCCTTGAAACGAGCAAGCCTAACCACAGCATCGTCACCTTTATCTACGCCCAAACAGAGCCCCTAGAATCAGTGCTCCTGTTCGCAAATCGGCTGACAGATGAGACTAATCTTGAAGCAACACTTCTCGAAAAAATCCCCGCAACCCCCTACTGGTATGCCTCCTTTGAGCTAGAAAATAACTGGCGAGCCTCGTACTGCTTCTTACCCACCCCTCAAGGCCAGCAACCCGCCTGGCTCAGTAGCACCCACCACCCCCAGCTGAGGGCAGCACTCGATGCCGGCCAGGCAGACCCCGCCAACCCCCGCCACTGCCCGAACAGGGGAGGTAACCTGCTCTCCGTCGTTGAGCTGCCGCAGGCGCCAAATGCCCCCTATCCAGCTGACTATCGCGTACCTTATCAGCCTCACTGGAACACATACACCCCCCCAAAACTCCACCCCGATCAAGGCGCCCTAGACTACGAACTCCTTCCCATCGGCGTCCCCACCGATACCTCGCCACTCTTCATCATCTTTGACGGAGAAATATGGTCCCACCAAGGCCTGCCCGCAGCAAGTGCTCAAGCAGTCAAGGACGAAAAACTACAAGACCACTACCTGCTGCTGATCCACTCCGGCGGCCGCGAACAACGCTGGAAACAACTCGGACAAGACAGCCCCCTGCTGGCAGAGATCGCCACCGGCCTGCTGCCCCACCTGGCTCACACATACGCCCTCAGACTCCGCCCAGAACGGACCGTCCTTGTGGGCCAAAGCCTCGGTGCGCTCGCAGCCCTCACCGGCGTCCTTACCTACCCCCAAATCTTTGGAATTGCCCTAAGCCAGTCAGCCTCCCTGTGGAACCCCTCCGCAGAACAAGCCCTGGAGAAAGCCAGCTCCCCCCTGCCTCCCTCCCAAAGGCAAAAAATCCGACTCTACCTAGAATGCGGAACCCAAGAATGGGTACTCCTCGAACCCCACCAGGATTTTGTACAAGCTGCCCACACAGCAGGGATTGACGCCCAACTCACGACATATAACGGTGGCCATGACTACGCCTGTTGGAGAAACAGCCTCGTGGGCCACTTAATCCAGATCTTTCCTGCCCCTCAAAACGAAAGCTAACGCCCCATGACAAAGACGTCGGCCCGCAGCCCCCTACAGCCCATCGCCCCCATGCCCGAAGAGTTTGCCCGTACCTATCGGGAGGCTGGCTACTACCAGCCAGAGACCTTCCCCGAATTTATAGAAAAGATCTTCAATAAATACCCCGATAACATTGCTGCCCATGGAATTAGTACCCGGGGAAACTACCCGGTATCCAGCACCGAAACTCAGAGCTGGACCTACCGGCAGCTAGAGCAGGAAGCCCATACAGCTGCCCACCATATCCGGAGCTTCGGCATTAGCCCGGGCGATCGCGTCATCTTACAGCTTCCTAACACCCTTGAATTTCTCGCCTACATGCTTGGGGCTTTTATCGCCGGTACCCTGCCCATCTTTGCCCTCCCGAAACACCGCGCTCAAGATCTGGCCCACTATGCGCGAACCACAGACGCAGCCCTGCACCTCTTTGCCCAAGGCGCAGAAAACACAGATTACTGGGCTCTTTACGCCGACTACAGTAAGCAACTCCAAAAAGAAGGGGTAGAACCTCCCCAGGCCCTAGACCTGACCCAGGCACCTGCTGTCCATCAGGAACAAGACCTGAAGTATGATCAGCCAATAGCCGACCGCGGGGCAAGAATCCTCAGCGAAAATACGGCCCTCTTCCAACTCTCTGGCGGAACCACCGGGCTATCCAAACTCATTCCCCGAACCCACGCAGATTATCTCTACTCCGTTCGTGCCTCAGCAGAAATTTGTGGGGTAACAGAAGAGACAACTAACCTCGTGGTGCTCCCTGCTGCCCATAACTTCACCATGAGCTCGCCAGGTATTTTAGGCTCTCTCTACCGCGGAGCGACCCTGGTCTTTGCCCACGACCCTAGCCCCCAAACCTCTTTTGCCCTGATTCAACGCCACCAGGTAACCCAGGTTTCCTTAGTGCCCCCGCTCCTACAGAGCTGGTTGCTCTTGGCTGAGCGTCGTTCGCTGAGCTTGCCCAGTTTAAAAGTTATTCAGGTAGGTGGGGCCAAGTTATCTCCTACCCTGGCCCGAAAAATTACGCCTCAGCTAGGGGCAACCCTGCAACAGGTCGCTGGTATGGCAGAGGGGCTGGTGAATTACACCCGGTTGGGCGATGATCCCGAAACAGTGTGTTCCACCCAGGGCCGACCCATTAGCCCCCACGATGAAATCAAGGTCGTAGATGAACGGGGTAGGGAGGTCGGCACCGGTCAGGTAGGGGAATTGCTGACCCGCGGCCCCTATACCATCCGTCAGTACTACGGTGCTGACACCCAGTCAGGGGCCAACTTTACTGAAGATGGCTTCTACCGCACAGGGGATTTGGTGAAGATTGACGGGCTGGGAAACCTTGAAATGGTAGGCCGTATCAAAGACCAGATTAATCGCGCAGGAGAAAAGATATCGATTGATGAGCTTGAGGACGCTGCCCTGCAGTTGGCAGATATCAAGGACGCTATTGCCATCGGCATCCCAGATGAACGGCTAGGGGAAAAGGTGGGTCTGGCTCTCACCCTTCAGGAACCAGCCCAGTGCCCCACCGTGCAGTCGGTGAGGAAGCAGCTTCGGGCGTTAGGGCTGAGTGAGTACAAACTCCCAGACCAGGTTTTCGTCCTCAATGACCTACCCCTGACCAATGTTGGAAAAATTTCACGAAAAGATCTCAGGTCCCAGCTCGCACAAGAGCTGCTCGGCCCCAAGCACTCACAGTAAGGACGCTCCTATGTCACTTGACCAGCTAAAAGAACTTCTCGCCGCCTATCTTCCCCAGGGCTCACAGGATCTTGAGCCGTCTAGCAATATTTTTGATGCAGGTCTAGATTCAATGGGGGCTTTCCTCTTACTCGATGACCTGGCATCTGCCGGGTATCAGATTGAATTTACAGACTTAGTTGCCCATCCCACCCTTCACTTTTTGAGGGAGGCGACTGCCTAAGATGTCACTGACCTGGTACCCTCTTCCTCGTTCTGCTCAGGGAATCTTTTTTGCTACTGAGCTTGAGCCTGAAGGTTCTAGCTACATCACAGCTGAGCTGATAATGTTTGAAACCCTCTTGGACGCAGGGCTCCTGCGACGAGCTATCCGAGCAGTTTATGCGGAACACGAAACCCTAAGAACTGTCATTGAGCTAGGGTATAGGGGCCAGATCCAGCGGGAGGTGGTGTGGGCTGCGCTTCCAGCGGAGGAGCATAGTCAGCGTCTACAGATTCTAGAAGAGCTATCCCTTGAGGCAGCACCGGGAGATGAAGAAGCAACCGTATTAGCCTGGGCCCAGCAACGGCGCCAAAAACCCATGCCCGTGTGCCAGGGGCAGGGACTCGATTCTGCCCTGGTGCAGGTCAACGGCCAGCACTGGTTTTATCATTCCATTCACCACCTCCTTGCTGACGGTTTTGCTGCCTATGAGATCCTGCGGCAGATTTTTTCTGCCTACAGCCAGCTAGAGGCTGGCGCAGTAATGACTTTCCACAAGCGTCCTTCTCTGGCTGAGCTTGCTGAAGAAGACGCTCACCTTCAGCAGGAGCTGGAGATTCAGCGTGCCGCCTACCTGCAGAAACTACCGGAGCTTGCCTGGGGTGAGGACCCGAGCCTGGATGTTGCTCCTGGTGCTGGTGGCCCAGGGGTAGCAAATGACGTTGTGCGTGTTCGAGTCCCACTCTCTTCTGAGTTGCAGAGCACCTACCGGAAAATTGGTGACCTCGCGAGGGCTTCTTGGCCGCACATGATGGTTGCGGCAGTAGGTGCTTTTCTGGGCAGGCATCAGGGGGTGGACTCCTTCCGGGCTCTGGTTCCGCAAATGAACCGGCTGATACCGGGGCTCCCTCCTCGGCTGAGTGCTCAAACAGCTTTGAGTGCTGTGAACCTGCTTCCGCTTGTCTGCCCTGCCCGTGGTAAGGCCCGGAAAGCGCTAGAAGCGGTGCAAGCTGGGATGAAATATAACGCCGAACATGCCCTTGCGCCCTATGAAGATCTGCAGGCACGCGCCTCCCAGGAAGGGGTACTGCTGGGGGGAGCCCAGATTAATATCGTGCCCTTCGATGCCCACTTTAGTGCCGGCAGTGCAGGGAGAGGGCGCGTTATCAACGTGGCAGCCGGGCCTGTTCCCCATATGACCGTGACCGTCCGCGGGATGCCCTATCGGGGGCATGAGCTTTCGGTAGAAATCGACATCAACGCTGATCTGCTCCTGGCCCAAGATGCTGATGCTTTAGCGCAGCGACTTGTTCATTGGCTAGGCAAGTGGGCTCAGATTGCCCTCGACGATGGTTCTATGGACTCTCTGTCTTTGCTGAGTCCAGGCGATGAAGTTCTGCTGGAGTCTTTGGAGGGGGAGCACGTTGACCTAGATTTTAAGCCCCTTGCAGCTATCTTGGAGCAGAAGGCACAGGAAATCCCTCATCAGGTAGCTTTTGTTGAGGCTCCTGCCTACCAGCAGGGTTCCTGGAATTTTCAGGGGGAACGGGAACTGACTTATGCCCAGCTTCGAAATAGCAGCATGAGTTTGGCTCTTGAACTGGCTAGCTGGGGAGTAGACCGGGGGAGCAGGGTCGGGGTCCGGGGCCACCGCAGCCTCGAGTTCATGGTTGTGGTTTTTGCTCTAACCTATCTTGGAGCGGTCTATGTTCCCCTTGAGCCTTCTCTTCCGGGTAGTAGGGTTCGTAGCATGTGTCAGGACGCCGAACTTGGGTTAGTTGTGAGCAGCGATTACTTGAGTCAGCTGCAGCTTGAAGACCTATCCCAAGAGTACGGGGTGAAGGTCATGAGCTTCCCGGAACATCTTGAAGATAGGGAAGCAGAGGGTGATCTCGCTGCGTTGAAGGGGCAGACTCTTGGTGCTGATGAGCTGGCCTATATCTTGTTTACATCCGGTTCTACCGGCCGCCCCAAAGGCGTGGGTGTTAAAGCCCTAGCCCTCCACAACCGCCTCGCCTGGCAGAGTCAGCTCATTAGCCTGGGGCAGGAAGACCGGGTCTTGCATAAGACTCCTATTTCCTTTGACGTTCATATCTGGGAGCTCTATTGGGGAGTGACCCAAGGGGCGAAAACTGTGCTTTGCGCCCCGTGGGGGCACCGCGACCCCGCTTATCTAGCGAGGGTTATCAGGAGTTCTGCAATTGATGTGCTTCACTTTGTGCCAAGTATGCTGGCAGCCTTTGTGAGGTCGAAGCAGGCGCAAGAGCTCATGCAAGGATGGGATGGGCCGCGGGCCCTAGTGTGTTCCGGGGAGGCTCTTGACGCATCCTTGGTTCGGCAGACCCACCAGGTGATGGGCGCAAAAATCTATAACTTTTATGGGCCAACTGAAGCTGCAATTGACGTCACGGCTTACTGCCTGGATCTCGGGCAGGTGCCTGATCTTGTGCCCATGGGGAAACCTGTATGGAATACTGCAGTATCGATTCGGGATGCAGCGGGCCAGCTGTGCCCACCGCTGATGCGCGGTGAGCTCTACCTGCACGGAGTGCAGGTGAGTGACGGCTACCTTAACCGGCCAGATATGACAGCTGCAGCTTTTTCGTCTGACGATTTCGGTCAACCGGTCTACGCCACAGGCGATGTTGTGGTGTGGGGTAAAGATAACCTGCTGTATTACCGGGGGCGGCTAGACCAGCAAATAAAAATCCGGGGCCAAAGGGTTGAACTTACAGAAATTGAGACTGTTCTTTCTGAAGCCCCTTCTCTTGCCAGCAGCTGCCTTATCTACCGTCAGGAAGGGGCTAAGGAGTACCTCCTCGCCTTTGTCGAGGTGGCTCCCGGAATGGGCTCTGAGGAAGCGGTAGATCTTGCCCGGAATCATGTTGCCCGGCACCTGAGTGACTACATGATTCCTACCCACTGGCAGGTTCTTGAGAATCTTCCGCTGACTGTTAATGGGAAGATTGACCGCTCCCAGCTGATGGGCTATCCCCTGCCGGAGGAAGAAGTTGGGGAAGTACCCCCACCAAGTTTTACGGTTGAACGGTGTTGCCGGGTCTTTAGTCGTGTCCTAGGGCAGGAGGTGGGGGCTGCTACTGACTTTTTCTCGGCTGGTGGTCACTCCTTACTGGCCATGGTTCTGGCAGAGGAGCTGGGTCAAGAATTCGGGTGTGAGGTTTCTGTGGTGAGTATTTTTGCCAACCCTACGCCCGAGGGATTTGCTGCCAGCATGTTTCAGGAGTATTTGGACGATTTTGATCCCTGCTTGATGCTGCGTTCTGGCGACGGCGGTGCCCCCGTCATCTTTATGCCTCCAGCAGGAGGGCTGGGCTGGTGCTATGCTCCTTTGCTTTCAGCGGTTCCCGAAAGCAGCCCGGTTTTTCTGATTCAGGCTGAAGAATATTCTGGGGCCAGCAGAGGGGAGTCATCTTCTCTTACGGAGGCAGCTGGTAGGGCCCTTGAAAGACTGCTTGAGATGCAGAACTCTAACCTGCGAGGAGCTACTCTCGTGGGTTGGTCTTTAGGCGGCATGATGGCACAAGAATTGGCTTGCAGGTTGGAGGCAAGGGGGCTTCCTCCCCAGAAAGTTCTTGTTCTGGACGCCTACCCCCAGTCCTACTGGAGGACCTTCCCTCCTGCCCAAGAGGAAGACCGCTGGCGGGCTATTGCGAGATTGGGTGGCCTAGAGCTACAGCAGGAAGACCTGACAGAAGCTGGTGTCATAGAGGCCCTGAGGCTAAGTGGTAGTGCCCTTGGCTCTTTGCCGCCTGAGCGATTACAGGTCTGTTTGAAGCTGGTTCAAAAAGCGATGGAATGGGTTCGTCAGGGAACTCCTTCCCCTCTTGAAGCTCCCCTCGTTCTACTAGCGGCTCAGCAGACATTGGATGCAGGTGCCCCCGGCCAGGCCTGGAAGGCGTATTGCTCAGATTACGAGCTTGTCGTGGCTGAGGGGGGTCATACGGACGTGCTGAAAGCGGCTCTGATTGAGCAAATTCTGCAAAGTCCTGCCAATTAAGAAAGAAAAATATGACCTAATGTGGAAAAATGCTTGCCTCTAGTCATTAATTAGGTAAAACTTAACTATGTATTCGGTAAGGCTATCCTTATATAGCGCTGAATGTATCCTAATTGGGCCTCGTTGCCCTGCCCCACCACACATGTATTAAGAGGACAGATGAAACTCACTCATCAGACACCCCGCCGTACCCGCTCCCGCTTCCTGCTTACCGGTAGTGCAACAGCAATGATGCTCGGTGCTCTTCTGGTTGCTCCTGTCACCTCAGCAGAGAGCGCATTTGCAAATGATCCTGCCCAGAACTGCACCTTCCGAGCGTTTAACGTTGCCTCAACCCAGTACCAGGGCCTGCCCGGGCAGTACCAGCTGGGGTACTCAGCGGCAAACGATACCCTGTGGGTTACAGGTTCCAGCGGGCGTCCACCTATCATGACCTCAACCCTTGCAAAGGTTGACCCGGCAACCATGCAAATTACCCACACTGTCGGTCTAAACACTGCCAGCTACTCACCTCGTGGTTGGGAAGGGGAAAACCCTGCTGGATTCCAGGTCGCGGGTGCCTACGGCGTTGGAGTTGATGACGTCAACGGCACCGTGTGGGTCACCAATACCCGCACTAACAGTGTGACGGCCTTTGACCAGACCACCATGAAGCAGGTCTTTACGACCTTGGGTCTTCCTGAGGGCCAGGCCATCACAACCGCCCATCCGCGCGAAGTGCGGGCCTCGCAGGGCAAAGTCTTCATCGGAACCCAGGGGGCTATCGTCGTTCTAGATGGCGCCACCTACCAGCATCTTGCAACCATTCCCGTCAGTGACACTTCTGGCCGGGCCGCAAGCGTCATGAATTTCGCCCTGGATGATGAAGCAGGCCTAGGCTATTTCCCTGTCTTTGGCACCCCTAAGCTGGTTGTTGTCGACCTCAATACGCTTACTGTCGTCAATGAATTTGCCCTGCAGGGTAACGACGCCAGTGCAAACCTCGTCGCATCAGATGTCACCTTTGATCGCTCACTCAACGAACTCTATGTATCAAGCCAGGGATCCAAGGGCGTCAACGCAGGCGTTGGGGTCTACGATAAGACCACCGGTGCCTTCAAGAACTGGATCAATTTTGGGACCCAGGGGCTTTCCATTGACGCTGACGAAGCCCGAGACCTGGTCTATGCAACCGACCTAGCCACCGGCTCCTACTACGTCATCGACGGGCAAACTGACCGAATTGCCAGCACCGTAACACGTACCGTCGGCGAAGGCATGGGGGCAAACGACGTTGTTGTAACCCCCCACGGTGTTATCGGTCTTGAGCGCGGAACCGCCTTTACCGGTGTGGAAGTACCTTTTACCCTTGACTACAAGACCGGCAAATACGTTACTGCCTCAACTGAAATCAAGGGCCTGCGGAATGTTGCTGCAGAGGGACAACCTGCCGACTGGCAGGAGGTTGAAGCTACACCCATCAACGCTCATGCCATGACAAAGTTCGTAGTTACCGACAATGGCACAGTGGCAGGTCAGGCGGTTACACCGGCTGAAGCAATCAATAGTTTTGAAGGCTCCAGCGCTGATGGGGCAAAGCTGGTTGTTACAAACGTTTCTGAAAATGGCCAGATGACCCTCACTGGAACCGGATTCACCCACCCCTCCGGTGGTGGCTCAGTATTGGGTCTTCTGTATGACGACAGGGCAACCCAGATGAACGATGGTGAGGGCAACGTCGTTCGGACTATTGAAGCTGAAGCGCAAGGCAAATTCTCTGTCACCCTGCCTGTACCCACCGCGGAGAACTCCAACAACGCCTGGTTGGCTGGATCAACCCATAGGGTGCGAGTTCTCACCGGTAGCCTGAAGGACGGGGACCAGCCACGAAGCATCCCCGTGGAGGTCACAGTTGCTCCGGCTCCTCAGACCACTTGTGGAGCTCCCCAAGCCACCACAGTTGCTTCAACACTGGCAGCTTTTGCCGGCTACGGAACCTTCGTAGACTCAGCTGTAGGTATTGAGCCTACCCCGGTTCCTAGTGCTGAGCCTACCCCGGCGCCTAGCGTTGAGCCCACCCCGGCACCTAGCGTTGAGCCCACCCCGGTTCCTAGTGCTGAGCCCACTGCTGCTCCCAGCGTTGAGCCGTCTGTTCAGCCCACCGAAGGACCTGCGGCTTCACCCAGCACAGAACCGACCGGTGCCCCCAACTCTGACCCCAGCTCTGCACCCAGCGCAGAAGCAACAGGGCAGGCTGGCAATGGTTCAGCAGGCTCACAGCAGCAGGCGGCAGGAGCTAACCAGAGTGCCAGCGGTGCAACAAGCTCTCAGGCAGGAGCAACCACCCAGCAGACAGGTAAGCAGGCCAGCGGTGGCAGTCTGGCTCAGACCGGCGCTTCGGTTGCTGCACTAGCAGGAATCGGTGCCCTTGCACTGGTTGCAGGCTGGGTGGTATTCGTCGCTCGCCGTCGCGCTTCCTAAGCTGTAGCACGGTAGGCGGTACAACATCACTCAGTAGTAACTCCACACATTAGCTCAGGGTGGGGAGTCTCCAACGGGAGGCTCCCCACCCTGAGGCATTTACGAGGTTGCAAGATGTGTTGAAAACAACGTGCTGCTAGGACTCTTTGTAGGGAAGGTCTCTTTTCTAAGTGCTGATCAACTGGTAGAGTTTTGATTCTGTGTGGTTCTCTATGCCCACACAACCACGGTTCTTACCGTGCCACAACATAATGCCGCTACCTGGCGGGGTTCGCCCGCTCACGCGGGTCTAGATGTTCGTTGGCATGGCTAGAGCCCAGGCGTGTCCGCCAACTCTCTATCCTTTTCAAGCGATGAGAGACCGGCGCGTCAACATCCCGTAGAAATGTTCCGCAAGGCTGGCTCGCACTATACGCGTGTCGGAACCGGCGAGACGACAGGAGAAATATGATTCAGCAGGAGTCACGACTCAAGGTTGCTGACAACACCGGTGCGAAGGAAATCCTGACCATCCGTGTTCTCGGTGGCTCAAAGCGTCGTTACGCAGGCATTGGCGACATCATCGTCGCAACCGTCAAGGACGCAATCCCCGGCGGTACCGTAAAGAAGGGCGACGTTGTTAAGGCAGTAGTCGTCCGCACCAAGAAGGAAGTTCGTCGTCCCGACGGCTCCTACATCAAGTTCGACGAGAATTCAGCAGTAATTCTCAAGAACACCGATGGTGACCCCCGTGGCACCCGTATCTTCGGACCTGTTGGCCGCGAACTGCGCGACAAGAAGTTCATGAAGATCATTTCACTTGCTCCGGAGGTGCTCTAACTCATGGCTAAGATCAAGTCTGGCGACCTGGTACAGGTTATTTCAGGTGCAGATAAGGGTAAGCAGGGCAAGGTTCTGAAGGTATTCCCCAAGACCGAGCGCGTGCTGGTAGAAGGCGTCAAGATCGTCACCAAGCACAACAAGGCTAACCCCATGACCGGCGAAGCCGGCGGCATCGAAAAGGTTGAGGCACCGATTCACGTTTCAAACGTTGCAATCGTTGATCCCGAGACCAAGAAGCCGACCCGCGTTGGTTACCGCCTCGAGACCGTAGAGCGCAATGGCAAGGAACGCACTGTTCGCGTTCGCGTTGCCAAGAGCTCGGGTAAGGACATCTAATGACCGAAGCAAAGATTACCCCTCGTTTCAAGACTAAGTTCAACGAAGTAGTCACCCCCGCCCTGCAGGAAGAGTTCAAGTACGAGAACGTCATGCAGGCACCGAAGATCGTAAAGGTCGTCGTTAACATGGGTGTTGGTGAAGCTGCTAAGGACGCGAAGCTCATGGATGGTGCTATCCGCGACCTTACCGCTATCACCGGTCAGAAGCCGCTCGTTACCCGCGCGAAGAAGTCCATCGCACAGTTCAAGCTGCGTGAAGGTCAGCCCATCGGCGCACACGTCACCCTCCGTGGCGATCGCATGTGGGAATTCCTCGACCGCCTCGTCACCCTGGCACTTCCCCGAATCCGCGACTTCCGCGGCCTCTCGGACCGCCAGTTCGACGGTAACGGTAACTACACCTTCGGTCTGACCGAACAGTCTATGTTCCACGAAATCGATCAGGACTCCATCGATCGCGTACGTGGTATGGACATCACCGTAGTAACCACCGCAAAGACCGACGATGAAGGCCGTGCGCTTCTGAAGGCACTCGGCTTCCCGTTCAAGACCCAGTAACGACTACGTTATAGGTCCGCACCGAAATCTACGGTGAGGAAACCATAACGAGGAAGGGCTCAGCCCACCATGACTATGACAGATCCTGTCGCAGATATGCTGACCCGTTTGCGCAACGCAAACTCAGCACATCACGACACCGTGTCAATGCCTTACTCCAAGCTCAAGGCTCGCATCGCCGAGATCCTCAAGGCTGAAGGCTACATCGCTGACTTCAAGGAAGAGGAAGCAAAGGTCGGTAAGACCCTCACCCTCGAACTGAAGTTCGGCCCCTCACGTGAGCGCTCCATTGTAGGCGTTCGCCGCATTTCCAAGCCGGGTCTGCGTGTATACGCAAAGTCCACCAACCTGCCCCAGGTACACGGTGGCCTCGGCATCGCAATCCTGTCAACCTCTTCAGGTCTGCTCACTGACAAGCAGGCTGCGAAGAAGGGTGTTGGCGGCGAAGTCGTCGCTTACATCTGGTAGTCGGTAGAAGAGAAAGGAAGAAGAATGTCACGTATTGGACGTCTCCCCATCTCGGTTCCTGCCGGCGTTGAGGTAAAGATCGACGGCAACGTAGTTGCTGTTAAGGGTGCAAAGGGCGAGCTGACCCACGAGGTTGCTGCTCCCATCACTGTTGCACTCGAAGACGGTGTTGTCACCGTTTCCCGCCCGAACGATGAGCGTGCATCACGTTCACTGCACGGCCTGACCCGCACCCTGATTCAGAACATGATCATCGGTGTTACCGAGGGCTACTCCAAGAAGCTCGAAATCGTTGGTACCGGTTACCGTGTAACCGCTAAGGGTTCCGACCTCGAGTTCGCACTTGGCTACTCACACCCCATCACCATTGAAGCACCCGAGGGTATCAGCTTCGCTGTTGAGGGCGCTAACAAGCTGACCGTTTCCGGTATCAGCAAGCAGCAGGTAGGCCAGGTAGCCGCTAACATCCGCGGTCTGCGCAAGCCCGATCCCTACAAGGGTAAGGGTGTTCGCTACGAAGGCGAGCAGATCCGTCGCAAGGTCGGAAAGGCTGGTAAGTAACAATGGCTGTAAAGACTAAGTCAGCACAGCGCGCACGCCGTCACGCACGCGTCCGCAAGTACGTTTCAGGCACCGCAGCACGCCCCCGCCTGTCTGTCACCCGCTCAGCTCGTCACATGTTCGTTCAGGTCATTGACGACACCAAGGGTCTGACCCTGGCATCAGCTTCCACCATGGAAGCAGACCTGCGCGCAGCAGAGCTGGACAAGACCGCTAAGGCAAAGCGCGTCGGCGAACTTGTTGCCGAACGTGCCAAGGCTGCAGGCATCGAAGCTGTTGTCTTCGACCGCGGTGGTAACAAGTACCACGGCCGTGTCGCAGCAGTAGCTGAAGGCGCACGCGAAGGAGGTCTGGCACTCTAATGAGCGAGCAGACTGTAAACGAAAAGGAAACTCAGGTGACTGAAGCAACCGCAGAAGCTACCGCTGAAACCTCCGAAAAGCGCGAAGCCCGCCGCACCGAGCGTGGCGAACGCCGCGGCAACCGCGGTGAGCGCCGCAACAACCGCGGTCGCGAAGAAGAGAAGGACAAGTTCATCGAGCGCGTTGTCACCATCAACCGCGTCTCCAAGGTCGTCAAGGGTGGTCGTCGCTTCAGCTTCACCGCACTCGTCGTCGTCGGTGACGGTAACGGTATGGTTGGCGTTGGCTACGGTAAGGCTAAGGAAGTTCCCGCAGCTATCTCAAAGGGTGTTGAAGAAGCAAAGAAGAACTTCTTCCGCGTACCCCGCGTTGAAGGCCGCACCATTCCTCACCGCGTTCAGGGTGAAGCAGCAGCAGGCGTAGTTATGCTCCGCCCCGCTACCGCTGGTACCGGTGTTATCGCTGGTGGTCCCGTTCGTGCCGTACTTGAGGCAGCAGGCATCCACGATGTTCTGTCCAAGTCACTCGGTTCATCGAACCAGATCAACATTGTCCACGCGACCATTGAAGCACTGCGTCAGCTCGAAGAGCCCGTAGCAGTTGCTGCACGCCGTGGTCTTCCCCAGGACGAGGTTATCCCCGGCTTCCTGCGTGTCGCTCAGTCTGAAAAGGCAGGTGCGTAATGACCGGTAAGCGTATTCAGCCCAGCGACGCAAAGCTGGAAATCACCCAGATCAAGTCCTACGTCGGTGAAAAGCAGAACATGCGCGACACCCTCCGTTCCCTGGGCCTCAAGCGCCCCGGCAACAAGGTTGTTCGCACTGCTGACCCCGTCACCTGCGGCATGATCAACACCGTAGCTCACCTGGTTCAGGTTGAGGAGGTCAAGTAAAGATGGCAAACAACGACGCTATCAAGATTCACGATCTGCGCCCGGCACCGGGTGCCCACAAGGCTAAGACCCGCGTAGGCCGCGGTGAAGGCTCAAAGGGTAAGACCGCAGGTCGCGGTACCAAGGGTACCAAGGCACGTTACCAGGTTCGCGCCGGCTTCGAAGGTGGTCAGCTTCCGCTGCACATGCGCCTTCCCAAGCTGCGCGGCTTCAAGAACCCCTTCCGCACCGAGTACCAGGTTGTTAACCTGGACCGTATCGCGGAACTGTTCCCCGAGGGCGGCGACATCACCGTTGACGCTCTGGTAGCAGCTGGCGCAGTTCGTAAGAACGAACTGGTCAAGGTTCTGGGTACCGGCGAAATCTCAGCAGCCTACAACGTAACCGTTGACAAGGTTTCTGAGTCAGCTAAGGCCAAGATTGAGGCTGCCGGCGGTTCTGTAACCGTCAAGTAGTCCCATGACGCACCGGGCAACCGGTTGCGGCATCTTCTTGCGGGTGCCCCGCTCACTTCGGTGAGCGGGGCACCTTTCTTTACGCTCAGAGGTTTGAGCTACACACGATTGAGTTTTAAGCGATAGACTGGAAGAGATTGTGTACTTACCCCCACCGCCTGCACCGTGCAGGGGAGAGGGGCATCAAAGATTTTGTCTCACAGGAGGACATGTGCTGACCGCTTTCGGACGGGCTTTCAAGACGCCCGACCTGCGTAACAAGCTGCTGTTCACCCTGGGTATTATCGTGATTTACCGTGTGGGCGTGTTTATCCCCGCTCCCGGTGTCTCTTACGGAAACGTGCAGCAGTGCCTGTCGACCGTCACCGCAACCGGTGGCGTTTACGACATGATTAACCTCTTTAGCGGTGGCGCCCTGCTCCAGCTGTCGATTTTTGCCCTGGGCGTTATGCCTTACATTACCGCGAGCATTATTGTTCAGCTGCTTCGCGTTGTCATTCCCCGCTTCCAGCAGCTTCACGAGGAAGGTGCCCAGGGGCAGACTAAACTGACCCAGTACACCCGTTACCTCACCATTCTGCTGGCGCTATTGAACGCGACCACCATTGTGTCGCTGGCCCGCTCCGGTATGCTCCTTCAAGGGTGCACCCTGCCGATTATTCCTGACGATGGCATCTGGAACATTCTGCTGATTATCACTGCCCTCACCGCCGGCACCGGTGTGGTTATGTGGTTGGGTGAACAGATCACCGAAAAGGGCGTGGGCAACGGTATGTCCCTGCTGATTTTCACCTCAATTGCAGCCTCCTTCCCCTCGGCGTTCGGTTCCATCTTGCAGACCCAGGGCTGGGGTATCTTCTCAGCGGTCGTAGCGGTAGGTCTGCTGGTTATTGTGGCAGTTGTCTTCGTTGAGCAGTCTCAGCGTCGTATCCCAGTCCAGTACGCCAAGCGGATGATTGGGCGCCGTACCATCGGCGGTACCACCACCTACATTCCGCTCAAGGTCAACATGGCTGGCGTTATCCCCATCATCTTCGCCTCATCCATGCTCATGGTGCCCGGCCTGATTGCCCAGTTCAACACCCCCTCGGACGGCTCAGCTCCGCCCGAATGGGTTAACTGGATTAACACCTACCTGGTCATGGGCGATCACCCGCTCTATATGACCCTCTACTTCCTGCTTATCCTGGGATTTGCCTACTTCTACGTCTCCATCACCTTCAACACCGAAGAGGTGGCTGGCAACATGAAGAAGTACGGTGGCTTCATCCCCGGCATTCGTGCAGGACGCCCCACCCAGGAATACCTGAGCTACGTTCTCAACCGTATTACCCTGCCCGGCGCCATCTACGTAGCTGTCCTAGCGCTCCTGCCGCTGGTCGCCTTCGTCCTCTTCGGCGCTAACCAGAATTTCCCGCTCGGCGGTGCCTCACTGCTGATCGTCATCGGCGTTGGTCTTGACACCGTCAAGCAAATCGACGCCCAGCTCCAACAACGCAACTACGAAGGACTACTGCGATGAACCGTCTGCTCATCATTGGCCCTCCCGGCGCCGGTAAAGGCACCCAGGCCGTCAAAATCGCTGAAAAGCTGAATATCCCCGCTATCTCCACCGGTGACATCTTCCGCAAGAACATCAAGGAAGAAACCGAGCTGGGCAAGGAAGCCAAGAGCTACATTGACTCTGGCAACCTGGTTCCCGACTCTGTCACCAACCGCATGGTGCGCGCCCGTCTGGCAGAGGACGATACCGCGAACGGCTTCCTGCTCGATGGCTATCCTCGCAACACCGCCCAGGTCGGTGAACTTGACACCATCTTGGCAGACATGGGCCAGGAAATCGGCCAGGTTCTCCTGCTGGTTGCTGACAACGATGAACTGGTTGAGCGCCTCCTGGGCCGCGCCGCTAAGGAAGGCCGCTCAGACGACAACGAAGAGGTCATCCGTCACCGCCTCAAGGTCTACGAGGAAGAAACCGCACCCCTCGTAGCTATCTACACCGAGCGTGGCCTCGTTACCCAGATTGATGGTCTGGGTGAGATTGACGAAGTCACCGCCCGTATCATGGACGCCCTCAACTAAGGCAGCAACCCTACCTGTGCCCCCGGTCATTGCGGGGGCACAGGTCTTTAACGCACACTGGTGTAGTTTGGCTCAAAAGCCCAGCACACAAACCTAGCCAGGAAAGAACCCTATGCGCCGTATCGAATACAAGACAGACCGCCAGCTCGCAGACATGGCCCGAGCCGGCGTCATCACCTCCCGCGCCCTGGACGCAGCGGTAGCAGCTGCCGCCCCCGGCGTCACCACCGCCGAACTCGATACCGTCTTCCGCGGCGTCCTGGCGGAATACGGAGCAGGGTCCAACTTCCTGGGCTACTACGACTACCCGGCCACTATCTGCACCTCCGTGAACGACGTTGTCGTCCACGGTATCCCCGGCGACCTTGCCCTAGCAGAAGGTGACATAATCTCTATCGACGGCGGCGCCACAGTACAGGACGCTCGCGGCACCACCTGGCACGGCGACTCAGCCCGTACCGCCCTCATCGGCGAAGTATCGGACGCCCGCCGCGAACTTTCCGAGGTCACCCGCGCCGCCCTCTGGCACGGCATCGCAGCGCTTGCTACCGCCAAGAAAATCGGTGAAGTCGGTTTTGCCATCGAAAACTTCGTCCGCCAAGAAACTGGTGACAAGTACGGCATTATCGAAGACTTCGTGGGCCACGGCATCGGCACCTCCATGCATATGGCCCCCGACGTGCTCAACTATGCCGCTCGCGACCTCGGACCCCGCGTCAAAAAAGGCATGGCCTTTGCCATTGAACCTATGCTCGTAACCGGTGGAATCGAAACCGTCACCCTCGAGGATGAGTGGACCATCAAAACCATCGATGGGGGAGACGCCTGCCAGTGGGAACACTCCGTCTGCGTACACTCTGAAGGTATCTGGGTTCTCACCGCAGAGGACGGCGGCGCCTCCGAGCTTTCCAAGCTCGGCGTCACCGTCAAACCCATCTCCGCTTAGACCTCGCAACCTGCCCCTCCGCGTCCGCCCCGCATCACACCGAAAGCACCCACCATGACCGAAACCACCAGTGTCCCCCTGGAAATCTCCAGCGCACGGCCTGAACCCGGCCAAATCATCCTCAAAGCCCCCCGCCGCGGCAAACCCCCGCGCCACATTGCAGACTTCGACATGGCCGGCCGCCGTGCCTTCCTCGAAGAACTCGGCTACAAGCCCTTCCGGGCAGCCCAGCTCTCCAAGCACTACTTCGAACGCCTGGTCACCGACCCAGCAGAAATGACCGATCTGCCCGCAGCAGAACGCGAACAAATGGTTGCCGACGCCATGCCCCAGCTGCTCACCACCGTCCGCACCCTCGAAGCCGATGGGGGAGACACCCTCAAAGTCGTCCACCGCCTCTTCGACGGTGCCCTGGTTGAATCCGTCATCATGCGCTACGAGAACCGCGTCACCATGTGTATCTCTTCCCAGGCTGGCTGCGGCATGAACTGCCCCTTCTGCGCCACCGGCCAGCAGGGCCTCACCCGCAACCTCTCCACCGCCGAAATCGTCGAACAGGTCATCGCCGGTGCCCGCTACCTCAAAAACATGAAGGGTCTCGAACAGGCAGAAGGTGGCTCCGAAGACACCCGCCCCCTGCGTGTCTCCAACATCGTCTTCATGGGTATGGGCGAAGCCCTCGCCAACTACAAGGCCACCATGGGGGCTGTCCATCGCCTGATTGACCCCGCCCCCGAAGGCCTAGGGATTTCTGCCCGCGGCATCACCATGTCCACCGTCGGTCTCGTACCCGGCATCCGCAAATTTGAGCTAGAAAAACTCCCCATCACCCTGGCCCTCTCCCTCCACGCCCCCGACGACGAGCTCCGTGACGAACTCATCCCCATCAACCAGCGCTGGAAAGTCGACGAAACCCTCGACGCCGCCTACGACTACTACCGCACCACCGGGCGCCGCATCTCCATCGAATACGCCCTCATCCGCGACATCAACGACCAGGGCTGGCGCGCCGACCTCCTCGGCAAAAAACTTGCCTCCCGCGGACGCGGCTGGGTGCACGTCAACCCCATTCCGCTGAACCCCACCCCCGGCTCCAAATGGACAGCCTCCCGCAAGGGCGTCGAACAAAACTTCGTTGAGCGACTGCGAGCCCACGGTATTCCCACCACCGTGCGCGACACCCGCGGAAGTGACATCGACGGTGCCTGTGGCCAGCTAGCGGCTAAGGAAGACTAAAAGCCGACGCACAGCAGATGCGCTTTTGCCTGCTGACCCTCTCGCTGGTTCGCTAACGCTCACGAGCGATTCACGCCAGCCCCAGCCAGCAGGCTGACAGCGCATCCGCCGCGCTTAGCGGTGTGGAGTCCGGTCAGCTTGCTACGGGAGCGCCCTGCCCCTGCGCTTAAGCCCCGGATCTTAATGTGAAGCTCGCTATGTTTTGCGAAAACCATTAACATTCCGGGGCTTTTGCCGTATATTAGTTTGTTGGTTGTCTGTGCCATGCGTTTAGTGCGCAAGCGGAGCGGTACCCGAATCTGGGAGAACGCACCGAATACAGAAAAAACACTACCAAGAGCCCCCAAGACACCTTGGGAGCACGAAAGTAAAGCGGAGGATATGGCCAAGAAAGACGGCGTCATCGAGATTGAAGGTACCGTGGTCGAAGCACTGCCCAACGCATCATTCCGCGTTGAGCTAGACAACGGACACAAGGTACTTGCCCACATCTCAGGCAAGATGCGTCAGCACTACATTCGAATCCTGCCTGAGGACCGAGTAGTAGTCGAGCTCAGCCCCTACGACCTCTCACGCGGTCGTATCGTCTACCGCTACAAGTAAACACGAGCAGCAAACGTCGCTAAGCAGCGGCGTTTACGCCGTGTAAAAGGGGTAAACAGTTCTCCCACCGGCTCACCGGACACAGAACCTCTTACCCCGCCCGTCCAAAGCATTAGCTGAAACATCAACGCAAAGGAATGCGATGAAGGTCAAGCCGAGCGTTAAGCCGATCTGCGACAAGTGCAAAGTGATCCGCCGTCACGGTGTGGTCATGGTGATCTGCGAAAACCCGCGCCACAAGCAGCGCCAGGGCTAAACACTAGCCAACGCTGACAAGACCACCCCACCAGGTGGCACAACAGAAAATGGCACCGCTCCTGCTCATAAAGCAGGATACCTCCGGGCACAGAGGCCGGGGACCGGGATAACCGGGCAGTGATGTCACAGACCTCTGCGAAAACAAGGAGAACGCCCCATGGCACGTCTCGCTGGAGTCGATATTCCCCGCGAAAAGCGCGTGGAAATTGCTCTTACTTACATCTACGGCGTGGGCAAGACCCGTGCAAAAGAAGCGCTTGCTGCAACCGGTGTTGACCCCAACACCCGCGTCAAGGACCTTGACGATACCCAGCTCGTAGCTCTTCGTGACTTCATCGAAGGCAACTACAAGGTTGAAGGTGACCTTCGCCGCGAGGTTGCTGCCGACATCCGCCGCAAGGTAGAAATCGGTAGCTACCAGGGTCTACGTCACCGCCGTGGCCTTCCCGTACACGGCCAGCGCACCAAGACCAACGCACGTACCCGCAAGGGCCCGAAGCGTACCGTCGCAGGTAAGAAGAAGTAAACAGTGTTGCCTCAGTCTTGCACATCGCGTAAGACCAACACTTCAACCAAAACTTTGTAGGAGAATCAAAAATGCCTCCCAAGACTCGCGCAGCGGCCAAGCGTACCGGCCGCCGCAAGGTTTCCAAGAACATTGTTGCCGGTCAGGCACACATCAAGTCAACCTTCAACAACACCATCGTTTCAATCACTGATCCCTCTGGTGCTGTTATTTCCTGGTCATCCGCCGGCGAAATGGGCTTCAAGGGTTCACGCAAGTCAACCCCCTACGCAGCTCAGATGGCCGCTGAGACCGCTGCAAAGCGCGCTCAGGAACACGGTGTCCGCAAGGTAGACGTTTTCGTCAAGGGCCCCGGCCCCGGTCGCGAAACCGCTATCCGCTCACTCCAGGCTACCGGCCTCGAAGTTGGCTCCATCCAGGACGTCACCCCCGTTGCTCACAACGGCTGCCGTCCTCCGAAGCGCCGCCACGTCTAAGCCCCACCGGCTAGACGCGTCCCGAACATCGGGCGACCAGCAACCTACCAGTTGCAGGTCAATGAACAGACTGCTTCGTCTGCTTCCTCACTCGTTTTTCCCAACCTGTGAGCTCATATAGCGGATGCTCACCGAAAGGAAACATAGTGCTCATTGCACAGCGCCCCATCCTGCGTGAAGAACACGTATCGGAAAACCGTTCACGCTTCACCATCGAGCCCCTCGAACCCGGCTTCGGCTACACCCTGGGTAACTCCCTCCGCCGCACCCTTCTCTCATCCATCCCCGGTGCCGCTGTAACCAGCATCCGCATCGACGGTGTGCTGCACGAATTCAGCACTGTAGAAGGTGTGACCGAGGACGTCACCGAGATCATCTTGAACATCAAGAAGCTCTCCATCTCATCAGAGAACGACGAACCCGTCATCGCCTACCTGCGCAAGCAGGGCGAAGGTGAACTCACCGCAGGCGACATCGAGGTGCCCGCAGGCGTCGAGATCCACAACCCGGACCTCCACATCGCAACCCTCAACAACCGCGCAAACTTCAACGCAGAACTGACCATCGAACGCGGCCGCGGCTACGTCTCGGCAGCACAGAACAAGTCAGGTGACGCAGAAATCGGTCGTATCCCGGTCGACTCCATCTACTCACCCGTCCTTAAGGTCACCTTCCGCGTCAGCGCAACCCGTGTTGAGCAGCGCACCGACTTCGACTCCCTCACCCTGGACGTCGAAACCAAGGAAGCAATTGCTCCCCGCGACGCAGTCGCATCAGCAGGTAACACCCTCGTTGAGCTCTTCGGCCTGGCCCGTGAACTCAACACCGCCGCTGAAGGTATCGAAGTTGGCCCGTCACCCGCTGACGAGTCAATGGCCGCAGACCTGGCTCTGCCCATCGAAGACCTGGACATGACCGTCCGCTCCTACAACTGCCTCAAGCGCGAAGGCATCCACACCGTGGGTGAACTCGTGACCCGCAGCGAAGCAGACCTCATGGACATCCGCAACTTCGGTGCCAAGTCCATCGACGAAGTTAAGGCAAAGCTCACCGAGCTTGGCCTGTCCCTCAAGGACTCACCCGCAGGAATGGACCTCTCAGCCCGCCTGCAGGACGACGACAGCTACGGCAGCGACTACTAAGACACCGGCAGTCAACGCTTCCAGGCGTTACACCAGTCAAACATCTTTGGTTCCCCTGCCGTGAGGCAGTAAGGAACGGCTTACCAGGAGAATAAATTATGCCTACTCCCACTAAGGGTCCCCGCCTCGGCGGATCACCGACCCACGAGCGCATCATGCTGAACAACCTGTCTCAGCAGCTCTTCGAGCACAAGCGCATCACCACCACCGTTACCAAGGCGAAGCGTCTGCGCCCCGTCGCCGAGCGTCTAATCACCTTCGCAAAGAAGGGCGACCTCAATGCACGCCGCCGCGTTCTGCGCTCCATTGGTAACAAGACCGTAGTTCACGAGCTCTTCACCGTCATTGCCCCCGCAATGGCAGAGCGCCCCGGTGGCTACACCCGCATCACCAAGATCGGTAACCGCAAGGGTGACAACGCCCCCATGGCAGTTATTGAACTGGTCATGGAGCCCGTTGCAACCGCAGCAGCTGTTTCAGAAGCTAGCAAGGTAGCAGAGGCCGCAGCACCCGCAGCAGAAGAGACCAAGGCAGCAGCACCCGCAGCAGAAGAGACCAAGGCAGCAGCACCCGCAGCAGCCGAGTCATCAGACCTGCCCGCAGGCGCACACGCAGCAACCGAGAATGGCGAAGCTCCCGAGGGCTTCGAAATCAAGGGCAACGCTGACTCCATGAAGTACCACGTACCCGGCTCACGCTGGTACGCAAACACCCAGGCTGAAATCTGGTTCGACACCAAGGAATCAGCTGAAGCAGCAGGTTACGCACCTGCCGGTGGTGCAGCAGCACAGACCATCTCCGAAGACTAATTCTTAGTCACCGGTAGATAAAAAGGCGGCTCTTCCCCTCACACGGGGGAGGGCCGCCTTTGTCTGTAGCGGGTAAAGTGGAGTGAGCCTGTACCCGCCTTCTAAGGAGAGCCGTGACCGAAAACTCCGAGCAGCTATACGAGCCCCGCGTACGCGTGCGCCTTGATTTTGCCTACGATGGCGGACCCTTTTCAGGTTGGGCCAAACAGCCGGGGCTTATCACCGTCCAGGGAGTCCTTGAAGAAGCCCTAGCCCTTATCTTCCGTCGCCCCATCTACACGACGGTGGCAGGGCGCACCGACGCCGGCGTTCATGCCCTGCACCAGGTGGTGCACTTCGATGTTGCCCAGGACGCCTGGGAGCGACTACCCGGGCGCAGCCAGGACGAACCGGCGTCCGCCCTCCGTCGCAAATTGCGCGGGGCACTCAGCAGAGCTCTGGCAGATGCTGAGGCAGAGCTTAGAATACCAGCCTGTCTACAGGGCTATATGCAGCGGGCGATTACGGTCAGTAGCTGCCAGGAGGTCCCAAGCGATTTCGATGCCCGCTTCTCGGCCTTAGAACGTTCTTACCGGTACCTGCTCGAAGACGGGCAGGACGAAACCGGTAGCAACCCGCTCAACCGCCATCATGCCTGGCAAATCAACCCGACACTTGATCTTGAACTGATGAACCGCGCTGCCCAGAACCTCTTGGGCCTTAACGACTTCCTCTCCTTCTGTAAGCCCCGCGAAGGATCCACTACGATTCGCGAGCTGCGCGAACTCCGATTTATCCGGCGGGAGGACGGCCTTATCGAGGCAAGCATCAGAGCAGACGCTTTCTGCCACAACATGGTGCGCACCCTCATCGCCTCACTGGTGATGGTGGGGGAGGGGAAAAAGGACGAAGCCTGGCTCATCTCCCGTATCGAAGAGCCCGTACGAGACTCCCAGGTGCGTCTAGCTGCCCCGCGTGGTCTGGCCCTAGCCGCTATCACCTACCCCGAGGCGTCCGGCTATGCAGCCCAAAGCGAGAAAGCCCGAAACCTACGAACCCCTCTAAATCACAAGCCTGTGATTTAAACGTGAGGTCGGTCAAAACCCCGTCTTTAAAGGGCAAAGACCTGGATTAAGAGACTGAAACTCTGTATAGTTTCATACGTTGTGCGTATACCGCCCTCATTTCGTACCCTGTTCTTCGGTCTAGTTGCAGGACAATAACGGGGAACAAGAGGTCTGAGGAAATCGGTACCGCAGATGCGTTTGGCCCTCACCCAAACCCTGCGTAAACGCACCTATGTAAACCAGCGCGATACCCAACTAGCGCTACAAGAAACGAGAAAAGGCGAAATTTTGCGCACTTACACTCCGAAGTCAGGCGACAACAACCGCCAGTGGCACATCATCGATGCCTCTGATGTTGTTCTCGGCCGTCTCGCAAGCCAGACCGCAATCCTGCTGCGCGGCAAGCACAAGCCCACCTTCGCACCCCACGTTGACATGGGTGACTCCGTCATCATCATCAACGCTGAAAAGGTTGCACTGACCGGTGCCAAGCTTGAGCAGAAGCGTGCCTACCGCCACTCCGGTTACCCCGGTGGTCTGAAGTCAGTCAACTACGCCGAACTGCTGGAAACCAACCCCGTTCGCGCCGTAGAAAAGGCTGTTAAGGGCATGCTCCCCAAGAACAAGCTGGCTGCCCAGCAGCTCAAGAACCTCAAGGTCTACGCAGGTTCCGAGCACCCCCACGCAGCTCAGCAGCCCAAGACCTACGAATTCACCCAGGTTGCCCAGTAATTCGGGCCTACGAAAGAACTATTAAAGGAGACATCGTGGCTCAGAACGAAGAGTACACCACCGAAGAAGAGCTCACCAGCTACACTTCCGAGTCTTCAGCACCCGTTGCTGAAAAGGCTGCCCGCCCCGCCCTGACCGTTGGTGGCCAGGCTGTTGGCCGTCGCAAGGAAGCCGTTGCCCGCGTCCGCCTGGTACCCGGTACCGGCAAGTGGACCGTCAACGGTCGCGAGCTCGACAACTACTTCCCCAACAAGCTGCACCAGCAGGAAGTAAACGACCCCTTCAAGCTGCTTGAACTCGAAGGCGCCTACGACGTCTTCGCGCGTATCTCAGGTGGCGGCCCCTCCGGCCAGGCTGGCGCTCTGCGTCTTGGCGTTGCTCGTGCCCTGAACGAGATTGATGCTGAGAACAACCGCCCCGCCCTCAAGAAGGCAGGCTTCCTGACCCGCGACGCTCGCGTTATCGAGCGTAAGAAGGCTGGTCTTAAGAAGGCACGCAAGGCTTCACAGTTCTCAAAGCGCTAAGCTTCGATTACTGGGCCTACTGCTCAGATTTGTTGTCAGATGCCCCATTTCTCTTTGCAGAAATGGGGCATTTGCCTTACCCGGCTTAGGGTCAAAAGACGTGTAACAGTGGGGTGTCTCACGTCTTATGCCTAAAATAGATGTGGAACATACACACGAGAGAAAGGGTGCCCATGGCATCTTCGAACACCACTCGCACTTCACGCTCCACCAAGGCCGCAGGCAAGGACGCCGCAGCCGACGTAGAAACTCCCAGCACCGATGCTGCGGAGCAGGCTACCCCCGAACAGGCAACTGACTCCAAGAAAGAAGCAGTTAAAGCGGCTCTCACCAAAGAGACCCGCCGCGTATCGGTCGTAGAGGACTACAGCGCAGAGCTCGACGAAATTTCATCTCTGACCAAGAAACTTAGCGGTGACGGCGAGAAGTCGGACGCCTGGAAGGCTGGCTACCCCTACGACAAGAAGCTTTCCCGCAAGGAATATGAGAAGGAAAAGCGAGCTCTGCAGATTGAGCTCCTTAAGCTCCAGCTCTGGGTTAAGGAAACCGGCCAGAAGGTTCTAATTATTTTTGAGGGCCGCGACGCAGCGGGTAAGGGCGGCGCCATCAAGCGCTTTATGGAACACCTCAACCCCCGCGGTGCCCGCGTCGTTGCTCTGGAAAAGCCCACCGACGTTGAGCAGACCCAGTGGTATTTCCAGCGCTATATCCAGCACCTGCCCTCCGGCGGCGAAATCGTGCTCATGGACCGCTCCTGGTACAACCGCGCAGGCGTCGAGCGCGTCATGGGCTACTGCACCTCCCAGCAATACTACGAATTTATGCGTGAGGTCCCCGAACTAGAGCGCATGCTGGTTAACTCCGGCGTCAAACTCATTAAGTTCTGGTTCTCCGTTACCCGTGCAGAACAGCTAGCCCGCTTCAATTCCCGCCGCACCGATCCCGTACGCCAGTGGAAGCTATCGCCTACCGACCTGGCCTCCCTCGATAAGTGGGATGACTACACCGCGGCTAAAGAAGCTATGTTCTTCTATACCGACACCGGCGATGCCCCATGGACCGTCGTGAAGTCTAACGACAAGAAGCGCGCCCGCCTCGAAGCCATGCGCCACGTGCTCAACCAGTTCGACTACCCCAATAAGGACCATGCCCTGGTCGGTTCCACCGACCCGCTCATCGTGGGTAAGGGATCAGACGTTCTAGAAGACGATGTGCCCGAAAACCCTGAGGGTTTCCCCGTCTTACGCGAAGAAAAATAGAACTGAGCGCGTAGAATAATCAGTAATGTCTAGATTATTCGGAACCGACGGTGTTCGCGGCCTCGCTAACGAAGTGATTACTCCTGCTCTTGCTATGGAGCTTGCGCAGGCCGCGTCCATCGTCCTCGGGTTCAATACGGTTAAAGAAGGTGTCCGCCCCAAGGCTGTTATCGCCCATGACTCCCGTATCTCTGGTGAGTTCATTGGCGCGGCAATGACCGCAGGCTTTGCGGCATCAGGTGTTGACGTGCTCGACGCGGGTATGGTGCCTACCCCCGCCGCGGCTTACCTAGTGGCAAGTACAGAAGCCGACTTCGGCGTCATGATTTCTGCTTCCCACAACGCGGCTGAAGACAACGGAATTAAGTTCCTGGCTCGCGGTGGTAAGAAGCTGGATGATGCGATTGAGGACGCCATCGAGGCCCTCTACCGCTCCAAGGACTTCCGCTACCCCACCCACGGTGAGGTGGGGCGCGTCCGTCCGCTCACTGACGGCGAAGACCGCTACGTCACCCACCTGGTCTCAACCATGCCCGAGCACCGCCGCCTGAACGGCCTCAAGGTTGTGTTGGACTGCGCTAACGGCGCCTCATCCGGGGTTTCTCCTGACGCCTTCCGCACCCTGGGGGCCAAGGTGTTTGTGATCGGCGCTGAACCCGATGGTATTAACATCAACGACGGTGTGGGCTCAACCCACCCCGAGAAGCTTCAGGAAGCGGTCGTCCGCCACAGCGCTGACCTGGGCATTGCCCACGACGGTGACGCCGACCGCTGTATGGCTGTCGATGAGCAGGGCAACCTGGTCGATGGCGATCAGATTATGTCGATTCTGGCGTTGTCGATGAAGGAAGCTGGCACCCTTAAGGACGACACCCTGGTTGCCACTGTCATGTCTTCACTGGGCCTGGAAATCTTCCTCAAGGAACACGGCATCAAGCTAGAGCGCACCGCTGTGGGCGATCGCTACGTGCTGGAATCCATGAACAAGAACGGCTTTAACCTGGGCGGTGAGCAGTCGGGCCACGTGATTATGTCGGACCACGCCACTACCGGTGACGGCGTGCTCACCGGTCTGCATCTGGCTGCTGAAATGGCCCGTACCGGTCTGCCCCTCTCTGAGCTGGCTAACCGCATGCAGGCAACCCCCCAGAAGCTGATCAACGTCAAGGGCGTTGACCGCGCTGGTGTTGCTGGCTGTGTGCCCCTGCAAGAAGCGATTAAGGACGCCGAGGCCCAGCTGGGCGATACCGGTCGAGTTCTGCTTCGCCCCTCGGGTACCGAACCCCTGGTGCGCGTCATGGTTGAAGCTGAGACCCAGGAAGTTGCAGATGCAACCGCCCAGGCTCTAGCCGATGTTGTGGCTCGTGAGCTCGCTATCTAAAGCAGCTCTTCCTTAGCCCTTACCGGGCTCTACTCCTCTGACCCGGGGGAGTGGAGCCCGGCTTTTTGCGCTTAAGCCTATACTTGCCTAACAGGTGTGAGAAATTGTTTTCTCCGGTTGTGCAAAAAGAACAGGGCATGAGAAAGCCCCGGTAGGTAACTACCGGGGCTTTCGCTATCAAAGGATAGAAAATTACTTGACGGTCAGAGCGTCGCGGATTTCCTTCAGCAGAGCAACCTGGGGATCCTCTTCCTCAATCTCTTCTTCAAGGTCGAGCTTGGCAGCACGACGCTCGTTGAACTTGTTGATGGGCATAACGATGCAGAAGTACAGGGCTGCTGCAACGATGAGGAAGTTAACAACTGCGGTTAGGAATACACCGATTTTGACGTCGCCGAATGCTAGCCACTGATCGAAGGAGATATCTCCACCGGTCAGCATCGCGATGGCGGGCATCATGACGGACTCAACAAGAGCGTTAACAACTGCAGTAAAGGCGGTACCAATGATCAAACCGACTGCGAGGTCGATGACGTTACCGCGGGTGATGAAATCTTTAAAACCACTAAGCATGAGTTCAAGAATAGCGGTTTCTGCCAGTGGTGAACACCAGTCTGAGCTGAAATTTTCGCTGTAAACCAGTGGGGTTACTCACAAGCGGGGGTAACCTACCAGCTTATGCTAAAAATTTGTAGGTTTCCAGTTATCAACCCGCCGGCCGGTACCCGTTTCTTAGTAGGTGGGGGCGGGCCCCGTACCCCAGAAATCTTCTAGTGTTTCAAATCCAGATTCTTTTAGCGCGGTGGCTTCCTCAATGCCGATATAACGCAGGTGCCAGGACTCATACCAATAGCCAGTGGTTTCGTGGTGCCACCAGGGGTAGCGAACCACAAAACCATAGCGGTGGGCGTTTTCAGCAGCCCACAGGGCAGCTGCCGTGTCTTTGAAGCAGGGCTGTAAATCGCAGCTGCCACCGGTCCCGATATCGAGGGCAAGACCCGTTTGATGCTCTTAATAACCCGGGCGGGTAGAAGCCACATCTGCCTGATCTGTACCGTACTGGGCAGTCCAGCTAGCATAGGTTCCCTGCTGGGTCTCATGCGCCCGGTAACCGCTGAGAGCGACCATGGGGGCGCCCGCTGCAGAGGTATCGGTAAACATGCGGTACGCTGCTTGCGCTGCCTCGGCATGAAGTATGACAGGGCTATGAGGTAGCTCGCTAAAGCCAGCGAAACTGTGAAAAATAAGAGAGCATACCTAGTTCTTCCGTAACAGAACCTTACGGATCTTGTGATCATGGGACTTCTTCAAAATCAGTCGGGCTCGGCCGCGTGTGGGGCGGACATTTTCCCTCAGGTTGGGTTCGTTGATAGACCGCCAAATACTCAAGGCCAGCTCAACCGCCGCGTCCTCCGACAAATCGGCATACCGTTTGAAGTAGGAGTCGGGGTTGGTAAAAGCCGACCGCTGGAGCTTCAGGAAGCGTTGCACATACCAGTGCTCTATATCGCTGGTGGAAGCATCAACATAGATAGAGAAATCAAAGAAATCAGCCAGGCTCAGGGCTGAGCTTTTCTCGCTCTCAAGCTTGGCAGGGGCCAGTACGTTCAAGCCCTCCACAATGAGCACATCGGGGCTGGTAACCTCGATACGTTCGCCTTCAATGATGTCGTAGTAGAGGTGGGAATATTTAGGGGCGGTGACGAGGGGAGCCCCCGATTTAACTTCGGACACAAACCGCAGGAGAGCCCTGCGATCGTAGGACTCTGGGAAACCCTTGCGCCCCATGAGCCCCCGGCGTTCTAGCTCGGCATTGGGGTAGAGGAAGCCGTCGGTGGTTACCAGCTGGACGTTCGGGGTTGAGGGCCAGCGTCGAAGCAGCTCCTGCAGGACGCGGGCGGTAGTTGATTTGCCGACAGCTACTGACCCTGCCACGCCGATAATAAAAGGAACTTTCTGGCCTTGAAGACCTAAAAAGTCGTTAGTCATGTGGTTAGCGCTCGCGGCTGCATTGACGTAGAGGTTGAGCAGGCGAGAAATAGGCAGATAAACCTGTGCCACTTCCTCCAAATCAATGGTCTCACCCAGCCCGCGTAGCTGTTGCAGCTCGTCCTCTGTCAGCGGAACTGAGATCTCGCTAGCGAGTCGGGACCAGGTATCTCGGTCTAGCTCCGTGAACGGAGAATATTTGGAAGAAAGCGCAGATATGCTCATTTACAACAGTCTAGAGGGGCGTAAGTTGCGAGCCTAATATGACGACGGTCTAAGGGGAAAGGACAGGTTGCGACACTGTGGCGAAGACAGCAGTAGGGCAATGAATTCTTAGATGTAAGATGAATACCATGTGTGGAATCGTAGGATACGTAAGTCTCGGCACTGCCGCAGACGGTAAGAAATTTGACCATACCGCATACGATGTGGTTCTCGAAGGTCTGCGCCGCCAGGAATACCGCGGCTATGACTCAGCCGGTGTCGCCCTCATCGGTGACAACGGCATTGAATTCCGTAAGAAGTCAGGCAAGCTCGTTAATCTCGAAGCCGAAGTAGAAGCTAACCCGCTACCTGCCTCATCTATCGGTATCGGTCACACCCGCTGGGCTACCCACGGTGGCCCTACCGACAATAACGCTCACCCGCACGTTGTAGACAACGGCCGCCTGGCAGTTGTGCACAACGGCATTATCGAAAACTTCGCAGAGCTGCGCGCTGAACTGGTTGAAGAAGGCTGTGAGTTCAAATCACAGACCGACACTGAAATTGCAGCTAACCTGATTGCCTCCATCTACAACAAGCTGGAGAACAAGGACCTCACCGAAGCCGTCCGCCAGGCATCAAACCGCCTTGAAGGCGCCTTCACCATCCTGGTCATCCACGTTGACCACCCTGACCGCGTTGTAGCAACCCGTCGTAACTCCCCCCTGGTTATTGGCCTGGGTGAAAACGAAAACTTCCTGGGTTCAGACGTTTCTGGCTTCATCGACTACACCAAGAAGGCCGTCGAAATGGGCCAGGACCAGATTGTTACCATCACCGGTAGCGACTACTCCATCATCGACTTCGAAGGCTTCCCCGCCAACGGCAAGGAATTTACTATCGAGTGGGACGCAGCTGCCGTTGAAAAGGGTGGCTTCGACTCCTTCATGGAGAAGGAAATCCACGAACAGCCCGCCGCTGTACGCGATACCCTGCTGGGCCGTCTGGATGAAAAGGGTAACCTGACCCTCGACGAACTTAAGATTGACGATGCCACCCTGCGTTCCGTCAACAAGATTATCGTTGTCGCCTGTGGTACCGCAGCCTACGCTGGCCAGGTAGCCCGCTACGCTATCGAGCACTGGTGCCGCATCCCCACCGAGGTCGAGCTGGCCCATGAGTTCCGCTACCGTGACCCCATCGTAGACGAGAAAACCCTGGTCGTTGCCCTCTCCCAGTCCGGCGAAACCATGGACACCCTCATGGCAGTGCGCCACGCCCAGGAACAGGGCGCCAAGGTTATTTCAATCTGTAACACCAACGGCTCAACTCTGCCCCGTGAATCCGATGCAGCTCTCTACACCCACGCGGGCCCCGAGATTGCAGTTGCATCCACCAAGGCCTTCCTCTCACAGATCGCTGCTGCCTACCTGCTCGGTCTCTACCTGGCCCAGCTGCGCGGCAACATGTACAAGGATGAAATCCGTACCATCCTTGAAGAACTGCAGAAGATGCCCGAAAAGATTCAGGCTGTTATCGACAACGAGCAGCAGGTCAAGGACCTCGGCACCTCTATGAAGGACGCCAAGTCCGTGCTCTTCCTGGGTCGCCATGTTGGCTTCCCCGTAGCGATGGAAGGCGCCCTGAAGCTCAAGGAAATCGCCTACCTGCACGCCGAAGGCTTCGCAGCTGGCGAGCTCAAGCACGGCCCCATCGCCCTTGTCGAAGAAGGCCAGCCCATCTTCGTCATCGTCCCCTCACCCAACGGTCGCGACTCCCTGCACTCCAAGGTTGTTTCTAACATCCAGGAAGTCCGCGCTCGCGGTGCAGTGACCATCGTTATCGCTGAAGAGGGCGATACCGCTGTTGAGGAACATGCAGATCACATCATCCGTATCCCCGCCTCACCCAGCCTGCTCCAGCCCCTGCTGTCCACCGTGCCCCTGCAGATTTTTGCATGTTCTGTGGCTCACGCTAAGGGCTACGACGTTGACCAGCCCCGTAACCTGGCTAAGTCAGTAACCGTCGAGTAAAGCCTCTCTACACGAGTAGAGATAGGAACCCCGTACCCGGTAGGGTGCGGGGTTCGCTCTTTAAACTGATAGGAGGGAACGTAGAATGGGCAGAAGAAAGGCGGAGCTAGCAGGAGTGATGAGGAAATCCCCATGATAATTGGTACCGGTACTGACGTGGTCAATATAGCGCGGTTTGCTGAACTCTTGGAGCGTACTCCGGCCTTACACGAGCGGCTCTTTGCACCGGGGGAGCGGGGCTTGCCCGTCCGCTCTCTGGCTGCCCGCTTTGCGGCCAAGGAGGCTGCTGCCAAGGCCCTGCGCGCCCCCGCCGGTCTGAACTGGCAGGATTGCTGGGTGGAGAAGGACGAGGACGGCGCCCCCTACCTGGTCGCACAGGGCACTGTAGCTCAGCGGGCAGCAGAACTAGGAATCAATCGTTGGCATCTCACGATGAGTCACGATGAGCCTGTAGCTACTGCAACTGTTGTGGCAGAGCACCTGAGCGATGGTGACTTGCTGACACTTTTGCGTTTGGATCCGTCTGGTCGGGGGCTCATGCTAGCCCGCCAGGTAGAGGAGGAGGACTAGTGTGGCCAGAGCAAAAGAACTGACCTACTGGGATGTTGAACAATACGTTACTTCCCCCACTGCCTCATCTCATAAGTACACCCGCGGGGTGCTGGGTCTGCTGACCGGTAGCGATACCTACCCGGGTGCTGCCCTCATGTCTGCCCGGGCTGCCGTCAATACCGGGGCTGGTATGGTGCGGTTTGCTGGAACGTCCTCCCTGAACTTCCAGGTACAGCTGGCCGTGCCTGAGGCTGTATGTAGTGTTGGGGAAGCCGACAACCTGCGTGTAGACGCTTGGGCCCTTGGCTCAGGTATCGCCGGAGAATCACGAGAAACTGAGGCTCTGGCCGTCCTTACGGGAGGGCAACCGGCCGTTATTGACGCAGGGGCGATTTCCCTAGCTGCCCGGCTGGTAGCTGATGGGCTAGAGCTGGCGTCACACCATATTCTGACACCCCATGCCGGCGAGCTGGTTGATGCCCTGACCTGGCTTCTGGCTCTGGCGCCATCCGCGCTCCATGCCCTTGATCCCGAATTGACAGAGCCACCCACCCGGGAGCAGGTGGAAGCTGACCCATATAGCTTTGCAACCCTCCTGGCTCAGGCAACGCGGGCCACAGTGCTGCTCAAGGGCGGAACGAGCATCTTAGCCGCACCCACCGGTGAGCTCTTTCAGATAACCAGCGAGAACCACTGGCTGGCCGCCGCCGGTAGCGGGGACACCCTCACCGGTATTCTCGGGGCTCTCCTTGCCCGGTATCAGGCGGAAGAATCCGCCCCCGGTGCCTTCTCAACTGACTATGCCAGGCTAGCGGGCGCCGCCATTCAGATACATCAGTTAGCAGCAGACCTGGTGCACGGAGCAGGGATTTCTGGCCCCACGCCACCAACCCTGGTAGCCCAGAATATTCCCGAGGCCGTAGCCATATTTCTTGATAAGTAGACCTATAACAAAGGCCGGTTACCCTGACGGTAACCGGCCTTCTTGTGTGTGAGCCTTAGTAGGCGCCATCCTTAGCGAAGACCGCGCGGACGGTGCGGAAAAGAATGACGATATCGCTCATCACCGACCAGTTCTCAACGTAGTAGAGGTCTAGGCGAATAGACTCTTCCCACGAGAGATTTGAGCGGCCAGAGACCTGCCAGAGGCCAGTAATGCCGGGCTTGACCAGCAGGCGGCGGTAGGCGTCCTCTTCGTACTGTTCAACTTCAGAGGGCAGCGGGGGGCGGGGCCCCACAAGCGACATATCGCCGACAAAGACGTTCCACAGCTGAGGAAGCTCATCGATGGAGTACTTGCGGATAAACTTACCGATCTTAGTGATGCGGGGGTCATCTGCCATTTTGAAGAGTACCCCGTTGCCCTCGTTCCGGTCCATAAGCTCCTTTTTGAGCTCTTCGGCGTTGGTTACCATGGAGCGGAATTTAATCATGTAGAAGGGGGCACCCCGGTAGCCGACGCGTTCCTGCAGGAAGAAGATGGGGCCGCCGTCCTTTTTGACCAGCAGGGCAACGGGGACGAGTAAGGGGGCCAGGAAAATCAGGCCAAGGCCCGATGCTACAACGTCGATAGCCCGCTTGACCAGGGCCTGCATGCCTTCAATACGGGGAGTATGAACGTGAATCAGGGGGACGCCGTTGAGCGGCTGGGTATGGATACGGGGGCCCGCGATATCGGTCATAGCGGGAGCCATGATGAGTGCAACGTGGGCAGCAGCTAGTGCCCATCCCAGGCGGCGAAGCTCTGTGGGATTGAGCCCGTGACCGGTAGAAACCGCCACCGCGTGAATATTGTTCTCACGAACCACCCTGAGGACTTCTGAGGCATCGGGGGAATAGCCAAGGGTCGGAATAGCGCCATCAGCGAGCTGGGTGCCGGGACGAGAACGAGGCAGGTAGGCCGCTACCGGGAAGAGACCGGAGGTACGGGCCCCCTGGAGGGTCTTGTAGAGGTGCTCGCCTGAGGCTGAGTCACCGATAATCATGACGCGAGAAAGAGCCCGGCCTTTATTGCGCCAGTGGACGAGCCAACGGCGCACGCCCCAGCGGGCGCAAAGAAGCAGGACCATACCGATGGGGTAGGCCAAGATAACGTAGGTGCGGGCAAAATCGATTTTGGTCAGGTAGGAGAAAATTGCGATGACCGCGAAGAAATAGGTCGTTGCTTTGGTTACCAGGCGGTATTCATCGACACCGTGCCCTAGGTAGCGAATATTGCGGCTATTGGCAATCGAGAGTGCAAAGAGCCAAATAAGACCAAAGGCTACACCTGTTCCCACGTATCCTAAAGGCAGGTTGGTGCGTCCCATGACTTCTGAGTTTTGAAAGCCGAAGCTAGCAATATGAGCCAGGGTGATAGCGAGTGTAATAGCCAAAGTGTCGGCTAGGTAGAGAGCAACCCTAATTTTGGGGTGCCAGGTGCGGCGGTTGCGCGTTTCTGCCCACCGCTCCTCAATGTACTGTTCGTTCACTAGTGTGTATTCCCCTAAAGATGGAGTCTGCTCCGGGTGCGAGAGTGAGGTGGGCAGACCTGTACGATTAGGCTTTTAATACTACAGTGTTAGCTGGCTTAAGAGCAGGTAGATATCCTGAAATATGTTTCACACTTTCAGCTGAAAGTAACTTGTTAGTGCTGGTCAGAGTGTTCTTAGTGGGTAAGTCCAGCTTCATGCAGGATAAAATCGATCACCGGTTCGTAGAGGTGCGGGGTGACGTTATCGTCCATGGGCACCGCGACGAGAATCTGCCCCTGTTCGGCGGATACAAAAAGCCCGGGGTCGTTGCAGTCGGCGATACCGATGGTCGGAATCCCAGCGGAGGCCGCATAGCCGGCAAGCCCGTGGTCGGCGATGACAAGACCGGGAGTAATTCCCCGTTCTTGAAGCTGGGCGAGCGCTAGCTGCATAGGGCCGGGGAAGTGAGTGTGCTGCAGGTTGCCGTACTGCTCGAACATAATGACGTCAAAGATTTGGCGGATATCGCCGTCAAGAAAACGGTCGCCCTCCTCGATGGTCAGGACGGTTGCCCCATGAGTTTTGGCTGCTGCTGCAAGACGGGCGTAGATAGGGAAAAGGCCGGCGGGGTGGCCGGTGGCAAAAAGCAGGCTTTTGCCCGCCCGTACTGCGTCACCGAAGATACGGGCGTATTCGGTGAGCCCATCAATACAGAGATCAGCGCTGATGGTGTCTTGGCCCTCCCTGTGATTGGGGTCGGAGCTGGTGCCGACCCTGCGCACCATTAGCTCGAAGATGTCGTCGACGGTCCAGTCCCTGGTCCACTTCACACCGAACTCTAGGTGCTCATTGCCCTCAACAAAGCCCTGCATATGGGCGAGGTTGTTCTCACGGGCGGTTGCTACCTGCCCGGTGATCCGGGATTTATCGAGGTAGGCTGCGAATTCTGGGCGGGTCATGGAAAAGGTCACGGGGTTCCTCCTAGGAACGAGCAAGGGACTGGTAGAGCTGAATAAGGGCCTGGGCTGTTGCCTGCCAGGTAAAGTCGTGGGCGCGCCGGGCCCCGGCCTGCCCCAAAGTGCGTCGAAGCTGTGGGTCTCTCACAAGCTGTTCGATGGCGTCCGCCCAAGCAGCGGGCGTCCGCTGGGCTACCAACAGGCCGGTGGCGCCATCGGCCACCGCCTCCCTGAGCCCGTCTACCTTGCTGGCGAGCACCGGGGTGCCGCAGGCAGAGGCCTCCAGGGCAACCAGGCCAAAGGTTTCTGAGGATGAAGGGCAGGTAACGATATCGGCCTTTCGGAAAGCCTGGGCGAGGTCGGGGGTGGGCATCGAGGGAAGTAGGCGGACGCGGTCGCCTAGTCCCAGCTCTTCTGCTCGGGTATCGAAATCCTGTTCATAGTTTGTGCCGGAGGTTCCAATGATGTCGAGGGTAATGTTCAGCTCTCGCGGAAGTAGGCCGAGGGCTTCAACCAGCAGATGAGGGCCCTTAAGGTGCTGGGGGCGGCCGGCAAAGACCAGGTGGGCTGCACCGTCCTGCCCCTCATGAAGAGGGCGGACGCCCTCGCGCGGGGAGAAAACAGAAAGGTCAACGCCGGGGGCTACCGTCACCAGTTGGGATTCTTGTGCCCCGTAGAAGTCGCGCATCTGGGCTGCCTCATACTCCGTATTGACCACTAGAGCGGCGGCCCTGCGGACCAGCGCCTGCTCACCACGCAAACGTACCTCGGGCTCTGGACACTCGCCCTCACCCAGACGGGCATTTTTGGCAGCTGCGGTGGTGTGCATTGTATGAACGAGCGGTACCTGCGGGTAGGCTGCAAGGGCCGCCAGACCCGAGAGCCAGTAGTGGCTGTGAACCAGCTGGGGCGGTCGCGACGCTATAGCCCGAACGGCCATAGCAAAGCCCGGAACCAGCTCAGGTAAATCTTCCTTACGGGCTCCTTCAGCCTCAGGCAGGTAGAGAGCGGTAACGGTGGCCCGCTCGTGATACCGTACCTGCCCAGCTTGCTGGCGGTCGGTTGCCAGCGTAAAAACTTCCACGGTCAGCTGGGGGTTGACCTCAAGAAGAGCCGCCAAAGAACGCTCAATATAGACGTTCATGCCGCCAGCATCCCCTGATCCAGGTTGGGCCAGGGGTGAGGTATGCAGCGAAAAGATATGCAGGTGCAGCGGAAAAGAAAAACTCACACCTCTACTCTACCCCTGCCACATCTGCCCGCGCTCTGTAGGCGTCAGCGCAGGTGCGCTAACGGCAAACTCAACTAAGCTAGAGAAGAAAAGACCCTACGCCCAAGGATGACACCGTGTCTATCGACAGCCTCTACCACGCCCACGGCTTCGTGCCCCTTGACGCTCCCACAGATGCAGAACGCCTCGCCGTCATCGACCTGGATGCCGTTGAACATAACGTCCGGCGCATCAAAACCCTCATCGGGCAGCGCGCCCTCATTGCCGTGGTCAAAGCGGACGCCTACGGGCACGGGGCTCTCGACGTAGCCCGATCAGCGGTGGCGGCAGGAGCTGACTACCTGGGCGTCGTCCACGTCAAAGAAGCCCGCACACTCCGCGCCGGCGGTGTTACAGCCCCCATTATCGCCTGGCTCCACACCCCTCGAACTGACTTTTCCCAAGCCCTCACAGACAACCTCGAATTGGGCGTCTCAAGCACCTGGGAACTTGACGCCATTGCAACCGCCCACCGTGCCAGTGGGCAGCACGAGCCGGTCAAGGTTCACCTCAAAGTAGATACCGGCCTAGGCCGCAACGGTGTGACCATGAGTGAACTACCGGCGCTCGCCGCCGCCGCCCGCCAGCTCGAAGAGGACGGGGTGCTGCAGGTGGTCGGGGTCTTCTCTCACCTGGCAGTAGCTGACGAACCAGAACGTACCGAAACAGCAGAGCAGTCCCAGACCTTCGACCGGGCACTAGACATCCTGCACTCTGCCGGCCTGCGACCGACCCTGCGCCACCTTGCTAATACTCCCGCGACCTTCAGCGCGGCGTCCGTTGGCGCTGAAGAAGGCCTGCTGCGGGACGCCGTCCGTGTGGGTCTCGGTCTCTACGGGCTGTCACCCCTGCCCGGGCAGACCCCAGCAGACCTGGGACTCAAGCCGGTCATGCACCTGCAAACCTTCATCAACGCAGTCAAGGAAGTCCCCGCAGGCCAAGGCGTCTCCTACGGCCTTAACTACGTGACCGACAAGCCCACGACCCTGGTCCTGGTGCCGGTTGGCTACGCGGACGGCGTTCCCCGAGTCGCAACCGGCGGGCCGGTCCGTATCTACCCGGTATCTGGCCCGGCCCGAACCTACCGGGAGGTGGGTCGAATCGCCATGGACCAGCTGGTCGTAGACCTCGGTGAACCCGGTTTGGCTGACCCTGCAGCTGGCTTCCTGGGTGCCCCCGCCGTCCTCTTCGGAACCGGCGATAACCCACCAGTCACCGACTGGGCAGAAGCCGCCGGAACGATTAACTACGAAATCGTAACCCGCATATCCCCGCGCGTCACCCGCATCAGCGTCGGCGGATCCTGGCGCCAGCGCGACACCGAAAGCGAGCAGTAAACCGTGACCGACCGCGTCCTTGACCTCGAAATCACCGGCCCCGAGCACACCCGTGCCATCGCCCTGGCCCTAGCGCCCCTGCTTACCTCGGGCGATGTCCTGATTCTCACCGGCGAACTGGGAGCCGGCAAAACCACCTTCACCCGCTCCCTCGGCGAAGGACTCGGCGTGCGTGAGGGCGTCATCTCACCCACCTTCGTCCTCTCCCGCGTCCACCCCAATCTACCCGACGGCCCCCGCCCCGGCGGCCCCGACCTTGTTCATGTTGACGCCTACCGACTCGCCAGCTCAGAAGAACTCGACGACCTCGACCTCGAATACTCCCTAGACCGGTCCGTCACCGTCATCGAATGGGGCCGTGACAAAGCCGAACACCTCTCAGAATCTATTCTCGATCTGGAATTTACCCGGGTGACAGGCGCAGACCTGGCCGAAACAGACCCCTACGCCCTCTACGCCCCCGGCAGTTGGGAAGAAGAAGACGAGGACGACGGAGCCCCCGAACCACGCCGCCTCCGCCTCATCGGGAGCGGGCCCCGCTGGGAAAATGCTTGGGATGAATTAGCGGAACATCTGACTCGTGTAGGGGGAGCATAGGGGCCTTTGGAAGCACCCTTAAACGCCAGCCCCGAGCCAGCTTCCTGCAGGCCCCTACGCTCCCCTCGAGAAAACCCACTACGGAAACATTGCCACTCCAAGTAGGCTGAAGGACAGCGGCGTCACGGGCTCGCAGCGAGCGCGAGCCCGTAACGCCGAGTATCAAGCCTTTGAGCCTAAACACGCTAGACTGGTGGGGTGCTTATTCTTGCTCTTGATTCATCCGCTATTGCTTCTGTCGCCCTGGGGTGCCTGGACGGGCAAACTCTGACCCTGCTCGCTTCACGGTCAACCGAAGATACCCGCTCTCACGCCGAAGTGATGGCTCCCTTCGTTACCGAGGTATTGGCTGAAGCTGGAGTAACGGGCCAAGATGTTGACGCTGTGATAACCGGTACCGGCCCCGGCCCCTTTACCGGCCTACGCGCCGGCATCGTCACCGCCCGTTCCCTGGCCTTTGCCTGGAACAAGCCCCTCTACGGAATCATGAGTCTTACCGCCCTCGCAGAACGCGCGGAAGGTGCCGCGCGGGCGTCCGGTCATACCCGTTTTCTTGTCGCCTCAGATGCCCGCCGCAAGGAAATATACTCGGCTGTCTATGAACTAACCGAGAGCGGCTACCAGTTGGAGAGTGGCCCCACCGTCGGCCCGGCCAGCGAGGCCCCCGCCCTGCCTGCCTACGGGTTTGGGACCTCCCTTTACCCGGAGTCCCTGGATGCCCAGCCCGGCTTTGAGCATACCCAGCCGGACGCCGCCGCCCTGCTGGCAGCCGCTGCCCGCCTGGGCCTGGCCAATCTCAGCACTGATACGAGCGCCCTCTACCTGCGCGAATCCGATGCCAAGGTGCCGGCCGCCCGTAAGAAGGCCATCGCCTAATGCTACTGACTGACCTTCCCACGGGGCTGGCCGATGGGGCTCAAGCCAGGGAAATGACCCTGCACGATATCTCAGCTGTCCATACCCTAGAACTCGACCTCTTCCCGGCCGACGCCTGGCCCCTGGACATGTTCCTTGCCGAAATCACCCACGAAACCCGGGGATATGTCGTCCTGGAGATACCTACAGAAACCGGTCCGCAGGTTATCGGTTATGCCGGGCTCATGAGCGTAGCCGACACCGCCGACGTGCAAACCATCGCTGTTGCCCCCGCCTACGAGGGGCGCGGCTACGGGCGGGCTCTGCTCGATTTTCTGGCCCGCGAAGCGGCTGCCCGCGGCGCTGAACAGATACTACTGGAGGTACGCGCCGATAACCCCCGGGCTCAGGACCTCTACCTGAAAAACGGTTACCAGCAGATTCACGTGCGCCGCCGCTACTACAACGACGGGGTCGATGCCCTCATCATGCGCCGCGACCTCACCCAACAGACCGCCTAGCAAGGAGAAACCAGCCATGACCGCTAAAACCGAACCCCTGGTGCTGGGTATTGAGTCCTCCTGCGACGAAACCGGCATTGGCATTGTGCGGGGCTCAACCTTGCTGACCAACACCGTCTCGTCCTCTATGAACGAGCATGTGCGCTTTGGCGGGGTCATCCCTGAGATTGCTTCCCGCGCTCATCTGGACGCCATGGTCCCGGCCCTTCAAGCAGCCCTGGACGAAGCCCAGGTAAGCCTGGATGATTTGGACGCTATTGCCGTGACCGCAGGCCCCGGCCTGGCCGGTGCCCTCATGGTGGGGGTCTCTGCCGCTAAGGCACTGGCTACCGCTACCGGCAAGCCCCTCTACGGCATCAACCACCTGGTTGCCCACGTGGGCGTGGGCCTGCTCGATGACTGCGGGATTGAGGGGTACACCGCTGATTTTCTGGACGGCCTGCCGAGTGAGGGAATTGGCGCCCTGCTGGTCTCCGGTGGGCACACCGAAATCCTGGCCGTGCGCGACATTACCGGGGACGTTGAGTTGCTGGGCGCCACCCTGGACGATGCCGCCGGCGAAGCCTACGACAAGGTGGCCCGGCTGCTAGGTCTGCCCTACCCGGGTGGGCCGGTAATTGACCGGGTTGCTAAGGACGGCAACGGGGCGGCTTTCGCCTTCCCCCGGGGCCTGTCAACCCGCAAGTTTATGGGCACCGCTGAGGAGCCCGGCCCCCACCGCTATGACTTTTCTTTCTCGGGTCTAAAGACCGCTGTTGCCCGCGTCGTTGAGGGCTTTGAGGCCCGGGGTGAAGAGGTTCCGGTTGCTGATATCGCAGCTTCTTTCCAGGAAGCTGTGGTCGACGTTATTACCAAGAAAGCTATGCTGGCCTGCACCGAACGCGGTATCACCACCCTGCTGCTGGGTGGGGGCGTGGCCGCGAACTCCCGCCTGCGTGAACTGACTGCCCAGCGCTGTGCCGAGCACGGTATCAAACTGGTCATTCCCCAGCTGAGCCTGTGCACCGATAACGGGGCCATGGTAGCGGCCCTGGGTGCCCGCCTGGTATCTGAGGGGCGGGAGCCGTCGGGAATTGACTTCACGGCAGACTCGTCCCTGCCCGTCACTAAGATTTCGCTCTAGCCGTAGAAAGTGCGAGGGACTGGGCGGAAGGTCTACAGCCCCTTGATAGCTTGTGAGGTCAGGTCGTCCACCACAGCCTGCAGGTTTCCGCCGTTTTCGGCGGCGACACGACGCTGGCGCTGGTAGCCTGCCCCGGTCAAACAGATTCGCTCCACGTCAGCCAGTTCAGCCGAACATCCTAGATCTGCGGCGATACTTTCAAGCTTGTTGAGAAGCCCCAGGGTATCTTCGGTGACCAGGCGTTCGGTGTTCTGGTTATCGAGAATGACGATGGCCTCGGTGCCGTAGCGGGCAGCCCGCCACTTGTTTTCCTGCACGTGCCAGGGCTTAAGAGGCTCAATTCGTTTGCCCGCATCGAGCTGGCGGGAGAACCACTCCACCAGGCACTGGGTAAAGGCGGTCAGGGCCGTGATGTCGCGAATAGAGGCCAGCCCGTCGTAGGCCCGCATTTCTACCGTGCCGTACTTGGGCACGGGGCGCACGTCCCAGCGGTTTTCGCTGGGATCGTCAATAACCCCGGTGACCACCAGGTCATTGAGGTAGTCCTCGTAGTCCCCCCAGTCTTCAAAGGTGAAGGGGAGACCCGAGGTGGGTAGCTGCTGAAAAATCTGGGCCCGCTGGGAGGCAAAGCCGGTATCTTCCCCTTCCCAGAAGGGAGAGGACGCCGAGAGAGCCAGGAGGTGGGGGTAGAAGTTGGTGAGCCCGTTGAGCACCGGCAGGGCCTTATCCCGGGAATTCACTCCGGTGTGCACGTGCACTCCGTAGATGATCTGGCGGCGGCCCCAGAACTGGGAGCGATCCAGCACCCGCAGGTAGCGGTCCTTATCCACGACTTTCTGGTCCAGGGCCCGTGAGAAGGGGTGGGTACCGGCTGAGAAGAAGACCAGACCCAGCTGGTCGGTAACTTCTTTGAGGACGCCGGTGGCTTGGAAGAGCTGGTCGGCCGCCTCGCCGGGGGTTCGGCAGACACCGGTGACTAGTTCAACGGTATTGTTGAGAAATTCGCCAGTGATGTGGGCCCGGTCGTCTGCTGCTTCGAGTACCCGGGGGTGCTGGTCTTGGAGTAGAGCCAGAACCTCGTCTGCGCGTGAAGCCAGTTCGCGGGTTTCGGGGTCGACGAGGGCGACCTCCCATTCCACACCAATCGTGGACTGGTTCGAGGGGTGAAAAATCATGCGCTGGCTCCAGAAGTCTCGGTGCGATGCTGGTTCTATCCTAGGGGCAGGGCCTAGCGCAGAAGAATCCGGCTCACTCTATGACGAATCCGATGAGATATATGTAATAAATCAGGCTGGTTCAGCCCAGATAGCTAGCCGCTGGGAATCTGTTCCCTGCCCAAGTCGGGTTAGCACCAGGGTGGATTCTCTGTGAGGAGCCCCCTTCTTCTTTTTAACCCCGGCCAGCAGGCTTGCCCGCAGCTTTTCGGGGACCACATCGACCCCCCGCTTTTTGATGGTCAGGGCGGTAATTCCTTCTTCTTTGACCCAGTGGCGTAGCTTCTTCTCGTTCAGGGGCAGGGTGCCCAGGACGCGATAGGTGCGGCCCAGGGGGCTAACCGCGGGGGATTCTGAGGTCAGGTAGGCAATATTCTCATCGAGCAGGGTAGCTCCGACCGTCCGCGCAAAATCCGCGACCAGGTGGGAGCGGACCACCGCCCCGTCAGGCTCAATCAGGTAGGCGCCCAGGTCAGTTACCTCAAGAGGCTCCTCATCGGCGATAGTCGGTAGCGGGGAAGTCATCTCGCCCAGGACCTGCCGGGTGACGGCGTCCGCCCCCAGCACGGTAGCAGAGCGGGCAACCCCGGGCCGGGCCAGGGCGTTGAACCAAAGCACTACTTCCACCACGGACCCGCCGTGACTGACCCACTCGGCCTCCACTCCGCTTGGGATCGCCTCGTGGGGTAGGGCAGGCCCCAGCTTGACCCCCATGGGGATGCCCGTTGCCGCCAGCTTCTCTAAGTAGGAGAAAGGCGGGGAGAATGCCTCGGGATCAAAGATTCGGGAGGTCGTTGAACCGCCCTCCACCTCGCGGCGGGCCGGATCCAGCCAGAGGGCAGAGACGCGCTCGCCGGTCACGGTCGCCAGCGTATTAAGGTCAACCTGCTCAACATCGCCCACCAGTACCTGGGCTACCGGATAGGGGGAGAGGTTGTGGGCTGTTAGGGCCGCTGTGGCCGGGTCGAGTTCGACGGATGTCACCGCCAATCCTGCGCGGGCAAAGGCCAGGGAATCTGCCCCCAGGCCGCAACCCAAATCGGCAACCGAGGTGAGCCCGGCGGCCCGGAACCGGGCGGCGTGGTGGTCGGCAACCGCTGCCCGGGTTGCCTGCTCATAGCCTGCCTCGGTGAAGAGCATCTGCGAAGCTGTCACGCCAAACTTGGTGGCCCCCAGGGTCTGCAGGCGGGCCTGGGTGAGCAGGGCAGAGGAATCCTCGGCGCTGAAGCCCCGGGTCCGCAGCTTGCTGACGGCTTGGAGGGAATCAGCCGGCTGATAGGGCACTAGCTGGTCTAGGACTGCTAGCTGGTCGGCGGAGAAAGGCTGGGCACCGGCGCGGGGGAAAGAGGTCATGTATCTAGTTTAAGGGTGAGGTGGGGAAGACCCGCTGAAAGCCGACTGGCTGGGTCTGGCGTGAATCGGGCGAGCCTCCAGGGCGAGCCCGAGAGGATCAGTCGGCGCAAGCGGGTCTACCCCGCCCCGTCCCCAACCAATTTAAGTTCCAGAACGCGCTTCGTCCTGCCCCTTATCTGCCCTTCTTCCCGTGGGTAGCTTGGTGATGGGCTGAGTGGCCAGAGCCCAGAGGGCACCGCCGAGGGCGCTGGAACCGATGGCGGTAAAGGCTACCGGGAGGGAAGAAACCAGCATGATGCCTGAGATAGCCAGGGGCCCAGCGACAATGGCGACCTGGGAGAACATCGACCAGATGGAGAGGAACTTAGCCCGCCCTACGTTGGGGGAGAGGTCTGCCCCGATGGTCATATTGATGCCAGCTCCGAAACCGTTGCCGATGGCCATGAGGGTAAGCCCCGCGATGAAGCCTGCGCTGGTGGGCGCTAGAGGGACGAGAAGGAAGCCGGCCCCAAAAAGGCCGAGGCAGAGGGCGAGGACAGCGGAGCGTCCAACCCGGTCTTTGAGGTAGCCGCCGGGAACCATGAGAAGCATTTCGAGGGCAGAGCTCAGGGCAACTGCCAGGGCGATTTGGGAGTCGCTCCATCCCAGGTGCAGGCCCCACAGGGCCAGGACGATGGGCTGGGTGACGCGGGCGACCGCCAGGGTGATGATACCCAGTCCCGCTACCCACACTGCCGGCCAGCGGACAGCCAGGGCTAAATCTTCATCGGTGCGGTTGGAGCGGGCCGTACTGGTGGCGGTGTCGAAGCGCTGGTTGAGCTTACGGATGCGCAGGCAGAGGGTGGCTGAGGCTACGAGCAGGAGGGCGACTAGGAAAACCGTCCATAGAGGGAGCCAGATCAGCAGGAGGGCTGAGAGAAGAGGCCCTGCAAGGGCACCTGCCCGCTGGGCTCCGCCTAGGGAGGTCATGGCTTTGCCGCGGTCTTGGGTGTCGACAGTTTCAGCCAGTACCGATTGCCGGGCCAGACCCCAGGCTACAGTGGCAGGGACTCGGGCCATATGAGCGAAAAAGTAGAGCCACAGTGCCCCAGCCAGGGGCAGAGCCAAGGAGATTGCAGAGAGAGGGTGAGGGCACCGGCTGCGCTGAGGGTTGCCAGGGTCATGGCGCGTTTATCGCCCACCCGGTCGATAGTAGCCCCTACCGGGACGGTGCAGAAGAGGGCCAGGACGCCTGAGGCGGCTACCAGCAGGGAGGCCAGTTCGGGGGAGGCCCCCAGCCTGATGGCTGCCAGAATCTGGATGGGAACGACGGCCCCGAAACCAGCGGCAAAGAGGAAGGAGGGAACGAGCACCGGCCAGAAGATGAGTTTGAGCATGGTTGCCTTTCTTCCGGGGCGAAAGTCACGTCGACCTGTATTTTAGGGTACAACAGTCCGAGTCGGGACGGTGCGCTGTCTGCGAAACCTGCGCCTTATCTTGCCCACCGGGGGTGAGGGGAATAAAGTTTTAGTTAGCACTTGACCGCTGACAGTGCTAAAAGGCAGCCGGTAGCACCGCGACGATACCGGCCTTGCTTACTTAGCGCGTCATGGTCACCCCCGAAAGTTTTACGCTGAGAACCCACTCAAAGGAGTACCTCACCATGGCTATCAAGCCCCTCGAAGACCGCATTGTTGTTCAGATCGTCGAAGCAGAGCAGACCACCGCATCCGGCCTGGTCATCCCCGATACCGCCAAGGAAAAGCCCCAGGAGGCTAAGGTTATCGCTGTTGGCCCCGGCCGCATCGACGACAAGGGCAACCGCATCCCCGTTGACGTAGCTGAAGGCGACGTTGTCATCTTCTCCAAGTACGGTGGCACCGAAGTTAAGTACGGTGGCGCTGAGTACCTGATCCTGTCAGCCCGCGACGTCCTGGCTGTCGTTTCCTAAGTTTTCGCTGTTTCTACCGCACAAAACACGAAACACGAGAAAGAAGTAAGGATTCATGGCAAAGCAGCTTGAATTCAATGATGATGCGCGCAAGCACCTGCAGGCAGGTGTCGATAAGCTCGCCAATGCTGTCAAGGTAACCCTGGGCCCCCGCGGCCGTAACGTGGTGCTTGATAAGCAGTGGGGCGCCCCCATCATCACCAACGACGGTGTGTCGATCGCCCGCGAGATTGAACTGGAAAACCCCTACGAAAACCTGGGTGCCCAGCTCGCTAAGGAAGTCGCCACCAAGACCAACGATGTTGCCGGCGACGGTACCACCACCGCGACCGTCCTTGCCCAGGCTCTGGTATCTGAGGGCCTGCGTAATGTCACCTCGGGCGCTGCCCCCGGTGAGGTCAAGCGCGGCATCGAGACCGCCACCAAGCTGGTCTCAGAGCGCCTGCTGGCTAACGCCCGCGAGGTAACCGGCGAAGAAGTTGCCCACGTAGCAGCTATTTCTGCCCAGTCACCCCAGATCGGTGAACTGCTCTCTGAAGCCTTCAGCAAGGTGGGCCAGGACGGCGTTATCACCATCGAGGACGGCTCCACCACCGAGATTGAACTCGAAGTCACCGAGGGTATGCAGTTCGATAAGGGCTACCTCTCACCCTCCTTTGTGACTGACCCTGAGCGCGCCGAAGCTGTTCTGGAGAACACCGCGATTCTGCTCTACCAGGGCAAGATTTCAACCGTGGCTGAGATTATGCCCGTGCTTGAGAAGATTGTTCAGGCTAAGAAGCCCCTGACCATCATCGCCGAAGACGTGGATGGCGAAGCTCTCTCCACCCTGGTGGTTAATAAGCTCCGCGGCAACCTTGACGTCGTAGCGCTGAAGGCACCCGGTTTTGGCGACCGCCGCAAGGCAATTTTCCAGGACCTGGCTATCCTCACCGGCGGCACCGTCATCACCGGCGAACTGGGTATCTCCCTGGATGCCGTTACCCTGGATCAGCTCGGTTCAGCCCGCCGCGTGACCGTCACCAAGAACAACACCACCATCGTTGATGGCGGCGGTACCTCTGAGGCCGTTGCCGAGCGTGTCGACCAGCTCCGAGCCGAAATTGAGCGTGTGGACTCCGAATGGGACCGTGAGAAGCTCAAGGAACGCCTGGCTAAGCTGGCTGGTGGCGTGGGCGTCATCAAGGTGGGTGCTGCAACCGAGGTTGAGGCCAAGGAACGCAAGCACCGCATTGAGGACGCCGTATCCTCCACCCGTGCCGCTCTGGAAGAGGGCATTGTCGCCGGTGGCGGTACCGCCCTCGTCCATGCCCTGGCAGCCCTGGACGGCGTTGAGCTTGACTCTCGCGACGCCCAGGTCGGTGTGGAGATCGTCCGCCGCGCCCTGGTTCAGCCCCTGCGCTGGATTGCCGAGAACGCAGGTGAGGACGGCTATGTGGTCACCTCCCGCGTAGCCGACATGCCCATCGGTCACGGCTTCAACGCCGCCACCGGTGAGTACGAGGACCTGATTGCCCGCGGCGTCATCGACCCCGTCAAGGTCACCCGTTCAGCCCTGGAAAACGCGGCCTCCATCGCTGCCCTGGTGCTGACCACCGAGACCCTGGTTGTTGAAAAGCCCGAAGAGAAGGACGAGGACGAGGCCAAGTAAAGGCCCCGTCCCCGCACTCAAGGCCTTACCGGGCCACTTGAGGCAGAACAACCCCTGCCCCTACCGTGACTAACACCGTAGGGGCAGGGGTTTGCTTTTTAAAGCAAATTTTCAGTCACCGGGAGTAAGATTTTTAACTCGGTGTCTTCCTGCCAGTTACCTTTCAATAACTGACTTTCTGGCACCAGATGATTGCCAGCAAAGGAGGTAGACCGCAGTGCCCCGCCCCGCATCCGAGCCCACACCAGCCACAGGTACCATCGCAACCGTCACTCATTCAGCAGAACGGGCCTGGCGCCCCGAGATTCAGGGCCTGCGCGCGCTCGCCCTGCTGCTGGTGGCTGCCTACCATTTCTGGTTTGGTCGGGTATCGGGCGGTGTTGATGTCTTCCTGCTGATTTCGGCCTTCCTCTTAACCGGGTCCTTTGCCCGCAAGATAGAGCAGGGCAAGCTGGTAGGGCCGGGCACCTGGTTCGGTCTAAAAACCCTGCTGGCCTATTGGGTGCACGTCTTTAAGCGTCTGCTGCCCCTGGCATCTCTCACCGTGGCACTTACTTTGTTAGGTACCTATTTCTTTATCCCGGCTGAGCGCTGGCTCTCGATAGCTAACGAGGCCAAGGCCGTGATTCTGTACCAGCACAATAACTGGTCGATTGAAAACGCCGTGGACTACTACGCTGCCGACACCTCGCTGGCCTCACCCTTCCGGCATTTTTGGTCCCTGTCGGTCCAGGGGCAGATTTATGTGCTGTGGCCCCTGCTGATGGTGGCACTGGCCCTTCTGCTAGGTAAGCGCATGAGGGGCTCTGCCCGTTGGGCTCTGACCGGTGCCTTTGCTGCCCTTTTTGCGGTGTCGCTGACTCACTCAATTGAGGTCACCGCGACCAACCAGCAGGCCGCCTACTTTGAAACCGAGGCTCGCCTCTGGGAATTCGCGCTGGGCTCTCTAGTAGCCCTCTGGTTGCCGGTCCTGAAACTCCCCCCGCTTGTACGCGCGGTTCTGGGGTGGGCAGGTATTGCTGCTATCGTTGCCTGCGGCTTCGTGCTGGACGTTAACGGAACCTTCCCCGGCTACGTAGCCTTGTGGCCCACCCTGGCAGCTTCTCTTGTCATCGTTGCAGGAGATAGCGGCACCCGCTTCGGGCCCGAGAAACTGCTGACCGCTAAGCCCTTGCTGGCCCTGGGCGGTTTTTCCTATGCCCTCTATTTGGTGCACTGGCCAATCCTAGTCTTTTACTTGGCGCAGACTCGTCAGGAAAAGGCGGGTTTCTGGGCTGGGCTTGGCCTGCTTCTTCTGTCGGGTGTGCTGGCCTGGGCTCTAACCCAGCTGGTCGAAAAGCCCCTGCGGGACTGGGCGCTACCCAACCGGTCTGTGTTTGCGGGTCTGGTCACTGGTGCGGTGTGCGTGGGTCTTGCTCTTGCTCCCTCCTACGCCTGGCAGTCCTCCATCTACCGGCAGGCTGAGCAGGCAGAGGCAAACCGCACCCTCAATAATGTGGGGGCCGCCGTCCTACAGCCGGATTACGAGTACGCGGGGGAAGAGGACGTCCCCGTGATTCCCATCCGCGCTGTGCTCGATGCCGATTGGGCCGATCTTGGCACCGCCTGCACCGACGTGACCCCCGAGCTGGCCGTCCCCGACTCCCTGGCCGGGGACTGCACCTACGTTGCCTACTCACCCCAACCCACCCGAACCATTGTGGCCTGGGGGAACTCCCACATGCAGATGTGGATGACGGCTGTGCGTCCGCTTGCTCAAGCCCAAGGTTGGTCGGTCATTGCCCTCACCCGCCCCGGCTGCTTCCTCGGTGAAACCGACAACGCGGCCTACGCCAGAGGCTTTGAATGTGACTCCTGGGCAAGCGACAGTGCTGCCTTTATCCAGGGCCTGGCCCCAGATACCGTCCTGCTCCACGGCACCAAATCAGAACCCAACCTGCCAGATGCTCCGCTCATCGATGCCGAGACCCGCATCGCCGAGCTCACCGCAGCCGGAACCCAGGTCATCGGCATGCGTGACACCCCGCGCATGGAAACCATGCACAAGGACTGCATGGACGCCTTCGGCACGGCGGACGACTGCGTCATGAGCCCCGGCCAGGACGTCACCGCCAGCCCCCTCAGCTCCCTCGAAGAAACCTACCCGGGTTTTGCTGCCCTCAACCTCTCTGACCTGATTTGCCCCGAGAACGCCTGCCCGGCGTCCATCGGTAATATCTACACCTACTTCGACTACGACCACATCACCGCAACCTATATCGAAACCCTGGGCCCCTACTTCGACCCGCGCGTGCTCGAAGCCCTGGGCAAAGCTGATGCTAGCTCGCAGGCACATAGCCAAGTAATACCTGCCGGAAGCGCCCCCTACGAGGCTGTGGAATAGAAACGGCGGGGGAGGGGTTTCACCCAGTACGAACAGGGACGAAACCCCTGATGTGAGCAAGCGACAGGTAGCTGCCCGGGCCCTACGCTCGCGCATCGGGGCTAACCCGACTAAGATTAAAACCAGTGTCGCTAAGCGCCCACCTGAATACCCTCGAAAGGTAGCGAACCCTTCATGACTACTCCCACTGCACTGAGCGAAGACCCCTTCGGCTTCACCGGCCTCACCTACGATGACGTGCTGCTCCTGCCCGGCAACACCGACGTCATCCCGTCAGATGCAGACACCACCACCCGCCTGACCAAGCGCATCTCCATCGCCTCACCGATTATCTCGGCAGCGATGGACACCGTGACCGAGTCAGCCCTGGCTATCGCCATGGCTCGCCTGGGCGGTATGGGCGTGATTCACCGTAACCTTTCCATCGCTGACCAGGCCGACCACGTCGACCGCGTCAAGCGCAGCGAATCGGGCATGATCACCAACCCTGTGACCGTTGGCCCCGACGCCACCATCGCCGAGCTCGATGCCCTGTGCGGCCACTACAAGGTTTCGGGCCTTCCCGTCGTGGACGAGAACAACGTACTGGTCGGCATCATCACCAACCGCGACACCCGCTACCTGCCCGAGTCCACCTTTGAGACCACCCACGTGCGCGACATCATGACCAAGATGCCGCTCATTACCGGTCACGAGGGCATGAGCAAGGACGAAGCCTTCGCCCTGCTGGCAGAAAATAAGATTGAGAAGCTGCCCCTGATCGACAAGGACGGCAAGCTCACCGGCCTGATTACCGTCAAGGACTTCACCAAGAGCGAGCAGTACCCCCGCGCCACTAAGGATGAGGACGGCCGCCTGCGCGTTGGCGCTGCTATCGGCTTCTTCGGCGATGGCTACGAGCGCGCCATGACCCTGGTTGAGGCAGGCGTTGATGCCCTCTTCGTCGATACCGCTAACGGCCACTCCCAGGGCGTGCTCGATATGATTGCCCGCCTGAAGAAGGACCCTGCCGCAGCCCACGTTGATGTGGTGGGTGGCCAGGCTGCTACCCGCGCTGGCGCCCAGGCTATCATCGACGCCGGTGCCGATGCGGTCAAGGTTGGCGTTGGCCCCGGTTCCATCTGCACCACCCGCATTATTGCCGGTGTTGGCGTGCCCCAGATTACTGCTATCAATGAGTCAGCTAAGGCTGCTATCCCCGCTGGTGTTCCCCTGATTGCGGACGGCGGCATGCAGCACTCCGGTGAAATCGGTAAGGCCCTGGTGGCGGGTGCGGATTCGGTGATGCTGGGCTCCCTGCTGGCAGGCACCGCTGAATCACCCGGCGACCTCATCTTCGTCAACGGTAAGCAGTTCAAGGCCTACCGCGGCATGGGCTCCCTGGGTGCTATGCAGTCCCGCGGCGGCAAGAAGTCCTTCTCTAAGGACCGCTACTTCCAGGCCGACGTGTCCTCCGAAGAGAAGCTGATTCCCGAGGGCATTGAAGGCCAGGTACCCTACCGCGGCCCCCTGTCCTCCGTACTGCATCAGCTGGAAGGTGGCCTGCGCCAGACCATGTTCTACGTCGGTGCCCACACCATTGAAGAACTCAAGAACAAGGGCCAGTTCGTACGCATTACCTCAGCAGGTCTGAAGGAATCACACCCCCACGACATCACCATGACTGTCGAGGCCCCCAACTACCGTCGCTAAACTGTAGCGGCCAGCCCCGGTTCTCTCGCCCCTGCGGTGAGGGGCCGGGGCTTCCGAACGTTACCACGCTCGTTTGCATCAACCGGTCTACCACCGGTGAAAGGAAGATCCATGACCGATATCCAGATTGGTATGTCCAAGCGCGCCCGTCGCACCTACTCACTCGATGAAATCGCCCTGGTACCTACCCGCCGTACCCGCGACGCCCATGACGTGAACCTTAGCTGGCAGATTGACGCGTTCAAGTTCGACACCCCCATCATCGGTGCCCCCATGGACTCTGTGATGTCACCGGCTACCGCCATTGCCTTGGGCAAGCTTGGTGGGCTCGGCGTCCTCAACCTTGAGGGCCTGTGGACCCGCTACGAGGACCCCCAGCCCCTGCTCGAGGAAATCAACGCCCTGCCCGCTGACGATGCCCCCGCCGCCACCCGTCGCATGCAGGAAATCTACGCTGAGCCCATCAAGGCTGAGCTGATCACTGCCCGCCTGGCAGAGATTCGTGACTCGGGTGTCATTGTCGCAGGCTCACTGACCCCCCAGAACACCCAGGAGTTCTACCAGACCGTGGTCAAGGCTGGCGTTGACCTCTTCGTGATTCGCGGTGCTGCGGTCTCTGCCCAGCACGTTTCATCCCGCCGCGAGCCCCTTGATCTCAAGAAGTTCATCTACGAACTCGACGTCCCCGTCATGGTCGGTGGCGTGACCGGCTACACCCCGGCTATGCACCTGATGCGTACCGGTGCTGCCGGTGTGCTAGTAGGTTTCGGCGGCGGTGCTGCCCTGACCACCCGCCGCGGCCTGGGCATCCAGGCTGCCATGGCCACCGCGATTTCCGACGTCGCTGCTGCGCGTTCTGACTACCTGGACGAGTCCGGTGGTCGCTACGTGCACGTGATTGCGGACGGCTCCCTGGGCCGCTCCGGCGACATGGTCAAGGCACTGGCGATGGGCGCGGACGCCGTCATGATTGGCGCGCCCCTGGCCCGTGCAGCCGAGGCACCCGGTGCTGGCTGGTACTGGGGCAACGAAGCTCACTCAGCTGACTTCCCCCGCGGCATCCGCACCTACCAGGGCACCGTAGGCTCCCTAGAAGAGGTGCTCTACGGCCCTTCAGCCCACACCGACGGTAGCGCTAACCTGGTGGGCGCCCTCAAGCGAGCACTGGCAACCTGCGGTTACACCGACCTCAAGTCCTTCCAGCGCATCGACGTCAACGTCACCCCCTACGTCAAGTAGATGATGCCCCCGGCCCCGTGCACCTAGCTTTCCTAGGCGCGCGGGGCTGACCTGCTTTCGTCCGCCCACTTCACGCTGAAAAGAGCAAACGTGCTAAAAACCGCCCTGACCCCCCGCTGGCTCCTTGGCCTGCTCCTGGTGCTGGCGCTGGCTAGCGGTTTTGTGATGCTCAGCAAATGGCAAATTAACGCTTCCACCCTGGGGCAGGTCACTGCAGACCCGGCTAAGGACGTGGTGCGCCCCTATAGTCAGGTGCTCCAGCCCCATGACCCGCTGAGCATGACCGAGGCCGATACAGTTGTGGAAGCTACCGGCAGCTACGTGCAGGGCTCTACCTACCTGGTAGAAAACAAGCTCAAAGACGGGGCTGAAGGTTACTGGCTGGTCAGCCTCTTTGTGCCTGATGACAGCCAGCAGGTCAGCACCAGCCTGGGGGAGGGGCCCCGCGGTATCGTGGTGGCCCGTGCCTGGACCCCCACCGCGGAGATTCCCGCTGAGCCCACCGGCACCGTGACCATCGCCGGGCGGGTTGTGGGTAACGATGCCCCGCTCACCAGCAAGGACGTCAGCGAAGAGAACCGAGGGAAGGGCCGAGTGCTTGCCTCCGCCAACTCCTCTTACCTGACCAACGTCTGGAACGCTGCCCTCTTCAACGGCATTCTCACTCTCGATTCTGAAAGTACAGGGGCCACCCCGCTGACCGACCAGGGCACTATCGCCGAGACCGCCACCCTGCTCGATAGCAGCGGAGCTCTACAGCCCATTCGTGCACAGCAGGTCACCGATGACACCGTCGACTGGCTCAACATCTTCTACGCTCTAGAATGGCTGGTCTTCGCAGGCTTTGCCCTCTACCTCTGGTATCGCCTGCTCAAGGACTCAGTCGAAAAAACCACAGACCCCACCCTCTACTTCGAATACGAGGGGCAGTACTGGGTCGATGAAGAAACCGGCCGCCCCTACTACTGGGACCCGGCTGACCAGGCCTACTACTACTTTGATGATATTCAGGACGCCCCGCCCCACCTGCCCGGTAGGGGCTAGCTGGCCCACCGGCGTCCGCCCACCAGAAACCGACCACCCACACCAGCTAAGGGAGAAACCAGCTGTGAGCGAGAACCCCACTCCGCGCCCCGTCCACCGTACCGATGGCAAGAAAGTAACCCTCGCTGAGGGAACCACCGAAACCAACGCCGCAGGCGGTTTTACCGTTCGCAAGAAATTCGGCGGAACCGAATCCCAGATTCGCGGGGCCCTGACCATCTACAAGTGGTGCGCCTGGATTTCAGGTACCTTCTTGCTGCTACTGGTTGCCGAAATGATCAGCCGTTACATCTTCGGCTACGACCTGGTGGCCGGTGGCGTAGACGCCCAAACCGGTGAAACCGTGGCCTTGGGCTGGCTGAACCTCGAGACCGGCAACCTGCACGGGGGAGTCAATATCTCTACCGGGATCCTGATTGTTCACGGTTGGTTCTACGTCTTCTACCTCTTCTCCTGCTTCCGCCTCTGGCTGCTCATGCGCTGGGCCCTGCCCCAGATGATCGTCATGGCCCTGGGCGGTGTGGTGCCCTTCCTGTCCTTCATCGTGGAGCGCCGCATCTACGCAGAAACCCTCGCCCTGCTTGATGCTAACCCGCAGGCCACCAAACGTTACTAGGTCTAGCGCTTCCCTGCACTAGAATAGAACCCAAGGATTACCCTTCAACCCCAACCGAAAAGGTATATACCTGTGACTACCCACAACCCCATCGAGGAGCTCGAAGAGCGCCCCGTACTGGTCGTTGACTACGGCGCCCAGTACGCGCAGCTCATCGCGCGCCGCGTGCGTGAGGCCGGTGTCTACTCGGAGCTGGTCCCTCACACCATGCCCACCGAGAAGATGCTCGCCAAGAACCCGGCTGCAATTATTCTGTCTGGCGGCCCCTCATCCGTATACGAGGATGGCGCCCCCAAGGGCGACATCGCCATGTTTGAGGCTGGCGTACCCGTCTTCGGTATCTGCTACGGCTTCCAGGTCATGGCCCAGACCTTGGGCGGTACCGTCGCTAAGACCGGCCTGCGCGAATACGGCGCAACCGACGCCGTGGTCTGTGCAGAGAACTCTTCCTTCCTGACCGGTACCCCCAAGACCCAGAACGTCTGGATGAGCCACGGCGATTCTGTCTCTGAAGCCCCCGCAGGCTTCGAGGTACTGGCCCAGACCCCCGGCGCAGCCGTTGCAGCCTTCGTTGATGAGAAGCGCAAGTTCGGTGGCGTGCAGTGGCACCCCGAGGTTAAGCACTCCGACTACGGCCAGGTTGCCCTGGAGAACTTCCTCTTCAACGTAGCGGGTCTGAAGAAGACCTGGTCTACCGGCAACATCATTGAAGAGCAGGTTGCTAAGATCCGTGAGCAGGTTGGTGATGACCAGGTCATCTGCGCCCTGTCCGGTGGCGTTGACTCATCTGTTGCCGCAGCCCTGGTTCACAAGGCTGTGGGCGATCAGCTCACCTGCTTCTTCATCGACCACGGTCTGCTGCGTGAGGGCGAACGCGAACAGGTTGAGCAGGACTACGCTTCAACCATGGGTATCAAGGTTGTGACCATTGATGAGTCCGAGCGCTTCTTGGGCGCTTTGGCCGGTATTACTGAGCCTGAAGCTAAGCGTAAGGCTATTGGCCGCGAGTTCATCCGCTCCTTCGAAGCTGCCCAGCGCAAGCTGATTGAAGAGGCTGGCGCTGAGGGCACCGACATCAAGTTCCTGGTGCAGGGTACCCTCTACCCCGATGTTGTTGAATCCGGCGGTGGCGAGGGCGCTGCCAACATTAAGTCCCACCACAACGTGGGCGGTCTGCCTGATGACCTGCAGTTTGAGCTGGTTGAGCCCCTGCGCACCCTCTTTAAGGACGAGGTCCGCGCTATCGGACGTGAGCTGGGTGTTCCCGAGAAAATTGTTGCCCGTCAGCCTTTCCCCGGCCCCGGCCTGGGTATCCGTGTGATTGGTGAGGTCAATAAGCATAACTTGGATATCCTGCGCGCTGCTGACCTGATTGTGCGTGAGGAACTGACTGCCGCTGGCATGGACGAGGAGATCTGGCAGTGCCCCGTGGTGCTGCTGGCGGACGTCCGCTCCGTGGGCGTGCAGGGTGATGGCCGTACTTACGGTCACCCGATTGTGCTGCGCCCGGTCTCTTCTGAGGACGCGATGACTGCTGACTGGTCACGCCTGCCTTATGACCTGCTGGCGAAGATTTCTAACCGGATTACGAATGAGGTTGCTGAGGTGAATCGTGTTGTTCTGGACGTCACCTCAAAGCCTCCGGGAACGATTGAGTGGGAATAAACCAAATTTTCCCCAACAGGGGGAAATAAAATTTTTGTTATTCCGCGAGCCTGTGAGCGGCTGGTTGACTTAGCGCGGCTGCCGCTTGCGGGCCTCGGGGGAGGGGGTGAGCTTGCTCGCTCCTCTCCTTATTTTCCGCTAAAAGGCGAAATAGAAAATCAATTTATTCGCCGACCATAGCGCAGCGGCGAGGCGAGGAGCTCGCGAACGTAGTGAGCTCCTCTGCTGATTTTCCCCAACAGGGGGAAATAAAATTTTTTGTTATTCCGAGGCCATAGCGTAGCGGGCCTCGGGGGAGGGGGTGAGCTTGCTCGCTCCTTCGCTTTTTGTAGTGAGTTATTTAGGGTGCAGGATGTTATTTTTATTCTGCACCATATTGCATAAGATGAATCGAATTTTCTGCTTTTTGTATATTCTGAGCAGGACACTTCATGAGAGAAAGTAGTTAATCAGTATGGCTAGGGATAAAACGCAGTCTGTTGAGCCACAGGTTGCTGATTTCATTAATAATCAGCTTCGAAGCTACAAGCTGGATTATAAACTGGAACAAGAGTTTTTGAATGAAGAGATTGAGAAGGCTCTTTCAAGCTATGCGTCAAAGAACGGTGGAGGGGGGGGGCAACCGCCCGGACGTCAAGCTGCTTTTGAGAGACGGGAAGCTGAATTACTGGCCTGTTCTAATTGAGTATAAGGGCTATGAGGGCAAGCTCGTTAAACTCAACTCTACTGGGCAGGTAGAGAACCTAACCACCAAAGACGAAGCTCACTATAAGAACATTAATAACTATGCGGTAAATGGTGCTGTTCACTATGCAAATGCTATTCTGCACCACACTAACTATGAGCGGATTATTGCTATTGGTATTACCGGCTATAAGGATGTAGCTGGTCAGCTAACGCTTGAATTTGGTGTTTATTATGTGGGTAAGGAAAACCATGGCGTTGGTCAAGAAGTTGGCAGATACTATGATCTCTCTTTCTTAAAGCCTCATAACTTCCAGAATTTTGTTGAGATTATTGAGAGCCTTCATCTTTCCGATGATGAGAAAGAAGCTATTAAGCAGCGGCGTGAAGAAGAAATTGAGACTAATCTCCGCAGACTCAATAATGACATTTATAAGAATGAAAAAGGAATTTCTGAGAACGACCGGGTTTATTTGGTAGCTGCATCTATCATTGCAACCTTAGGTGTGCCTGATAAAGTAGCTCCACTAGCTGTTGATGAACTCAGATCTTCCACTGAGGAAGGTGAAACTGATGGCGAGAAGGTGCTCCGGAAGATTAAATCTTATCTCTCCCATAAGAACATTCCTACTGAAAAACAAAATCTTATTGTTACGACCCTGGGGAATACCCTTAACTCTTCGAACCTGAACAGGGTGCAGAATGGGGAAACTCAGCTGAAGCGGATTTTCACTAAAGTCGTTGATGACTTGGGAATCTATTATAAGATTGGTTTAACTACCGATTTTACGGGCAAGCTTTTCAATGAAATGTATAGCTGGTTGGGCTTTACCCAAGATAAGCTTAACGATGTTGTTCTTACACCCTCCTATGTGGCAACTCTGCTTGCCAGGCTAGCTCGAGTAAATAAAGATTCCTATGTTTGGGATTTCGCTACTGGCTCAGCAGGTCTGCTTGTTGCGGCTATGAACGAGATGCTGGCTGATGCCCACGATTCTATTTCTTCACCGGATGAACTTCAGCAAAAGATTCTGGCCATCAAAGCTGAACAGCTTTTGGGGTTGGAGATTCTTCAGAACATCTATATGCTGGCTATCCTCAACATGATTATGATGGGTGATGGTAGCTCTCGTATTCTGAATGAAGACTCCCTTCATTTCTCTGGGGAACTAAAAATTGGCGAGCAAAATCAGAAATTCCCTGCTACTGCCTTTATCCTCAACCCTCCCTATTCTGCTGAGGGTAATGGTATGGTCTTTGTTCAGAAGGCTCTGTCTATGATGTCTACTGGTTATGCGGCCATTATTATTCAGAGTTCTGCCGGTTCTGGAAAGGCCTCAGTTTATAACCGACAGATTCTTACCAAGAATACCTTGCTAGCTAGTATTAAGATGCCTATCGACCTTTTCATCGGTAAGTCTAGCGTTCAGACTCATATTTATGTTTTTAAGGTGGGGGAAGCCCACCAGGCAGATGATACGGTCCGCTTTATCGACTTCTCTCATGATGGCTATACCAGAGCAAATCGAAAGAAGTCCAAGAGCAGCGTTAACCTGCGGGATACTGACCATGCTAAGGCCCGCTACCAAGAAGTGGTGGACCTAGTGCGCTACGGTGCACGGAAGCGCAGCTTGATTGCTGAGCAGGACTTCTACGAGGGAACCGTTGACCCTGCTGCTGGAGATGACTGGAACCAAAGTGCCCCGGTTGATATTAAACCCACTTTGGAAGACCTCAAGAAAACTGTGAGTGACTACCTGGCCTGGGAAGTCTCAAATATTTTGCAGGGCCGAAAACTGGAGGATGACCGCCTGGGAAAATAAATGCCTCACTCAGCAAGAAACTGGAAAACGTTGAGTGGGGAGAATTTGCTATTGGTGATTTATTTGATGTCCAAGCGTCAAAGAAGCGTTTTGACGCAAATAAAGTGAAATTGCTTAATAAATCTGGTTATCCATATGTTGTAAGAACTTCACAAAATAATGGGATAAAAGGATTATTGGATGCACCTGTTGAGTTTTTAAATTCTGGCAACACTCTATCTTTCGGTCAGGATACTGCGACAGTTTATTACCAGAAAAACCCATATTTTACTGGTGATAAAATAAAGATTCTTCAGCCCAAAATTGAACTTTTCTCAAAAAAGAATGCCCAATTTTTTGTAGCTGCAATAAATCAGTCGTTTAGCTCTTTTGAGTGGGGGGTTGGTAGTTATAGTATTAAGGTAATAGAATCTCAATCCATCAAATTGCCTGTTTCGGGTAGAGAGATTGACTTTGATTTCATTGAGTCTTTCCTAGCGGAGCTAGAAGCTGCGCATCTAGCGGAGCTAGAAGCTTACTTGGAGGCTTCAGGTCTTGACAACTATATCCTAACTCCTGAAGAGGAGGCTATAGTTTCAAACTTTGACTCGCTCAACTGGAAGGAATTCTCTGTAGAAGATATTTTTGAAAAAATTTCAGTTAAAAAAGTTTCGAAGAGTGATGTTCAAAAAAATAGAAGTGAAATATTTGCAACACCTGTTGTTTACTGTAAATATGGTGATAATGGAATAATGTACTGGGCCAAGAACGGTGTTGCTGAGGTCAGGGATAATATTATTTCAGTCGTCTATAACGGGGCTATTGCTGCTGGGAAGGTCTATGCTCAGAAAGAGTCGACGGGAATCCTTGCTGAGAGTTACTTTATTTCGCATAAACAAAATCCAGGAAATCATGAAATTAATTTGTTCTTAAGCGCGGCTCTGGAAAAAGTTCTTTACCCTAAGTATTCGAGAGATTTTCTGGCGACATGGAGTGGGCGCGTCCAGAAAGACATATTGATTCTTCCTAGCGGATTGGATGATGTTATTGACTACGAATCAATACTAATATTGATTTCAGCTATCAAGAAGATCATCATCAAAGACTTGGTTGAATATGCTCAGAGTAAATCAGTAGTTACCCGTCAAGTTATTCAAAATCGGTAACGGATAAATTACTGATAATCTAGAAAATGGCCCCGCCTCTCGAACAGAGGTGGGGTCGATTTTGATATTGGGTGGGGCTGTGTTTGGCTGATGTGTGCGGGGGCGTCAGGGCGTAGACAAATCACCACAAAGGGTTCCCCGGCCCACGAGGCACCTGCCCCTGCTGCTGCACATAGACCCTCACCTTCTCCAAAGGCGCCCCGCCCGTTGAAGCTACAAAATACGACGGTGACCAAAAATGTTCACCCCATAAAGCCCGCTGCACTTCCTCAAACCCAGCAGCTCGCACCCGCTTAGCAGTATTGGTCTTAATAACCCCAATCAGGGTAGATAGAGAAACCTTGGGTGGGTATGTAATCAGCAGATGGGCGTGGTCTTGATCTGTATAGAACTCATCTACCACAACATCGAAGCGGTGGCAGACTTCCTTGGTGGTCTCTTCAATCAGAGCATGGACACGCTCGGTCATCACTTTTCTGCGGTATTTGGGGGTCAGGACAATATGAGCATGCAAATCATAGACCACATGCCTACCACGCCTGTAATCATCTTTATTCACAGTGGTTTACCTTATTGTAGAGTATATAATTCTAGGTAGTATTTTACGGTAGGTTGGAGGTGAACAATGAGTAAGCGAGGATATAAAACGAGGATTTACCCAACCAGCGGGCAAGAACAAGACTTGGCGCGTGTCTTCGGCTGCGTCCGGTTCATCTTCAACCAGTACACCGCCTACCGAGACTACGAGTACGAGAACCAGGTGCTGCAGCGTAAGACCCACTCACAATTACGCTCTATCCTGACCGTCAGTAACAAAAAGACAGCTTTCCCCTGGCTTACACAGGCCCCGGCAGCTGCCTTGCAAGAATCCTGTGCTCAGGCAAAAGATGCCTACGCTGCAATGGTGAAAAAACGTGCCGCAGGCAAGAAAGCAAGAACCCCCAGACGCACTCGTAAAGGGGTGCAGTCGTTTCGCCTACCGGGGGCCAACTCCTTCAAAGTCAAGGTTTATGACGCCAAGCATGGGAAGTTCAAGCTCTATATCCCCAAGGTTGGCTGGGTCAAAGGCAAAGCAGGGCGCAATGTAGAGAACGCCACCAGCCTTACCATCAGCAAAGATAGCACCGGCAAATACTGGGCCTCTTTTATCCTCGAAGCCCAGCACCACACTGCCACCCCCGCCCAGGCTGCCAGTATTGACCTGGGGCTTACCCACCTTGCCACTATCACCACTACTAGCGGGCAGCGATACAGGATTGACACCCCACAGTTTTACCAGAAAAACCAGCGCAAACTTACCCGTGCTCAACGCAAGTTTGCTCGCACCAAGAAAGGCTCAAACAACCGTACAAAAGCTGCCATTGCTGTAGCTAAAATCCACCAAAAAATCCGCAACCAGCGCAATGACTACCTGCATCAACTCACCTCTACTATCACCCGTGAAAACCAAACAGTGGCAGTAGAAACACTGAACATTACAGGGCTGTCGCGCACCCGGTTAGGGAAATCAATCAATAACGCTGCCTGGGCAATGCTGGTAAGCATGTTGGAATACAAACTAGCTACCGCCGGTGGAAGGCTTATCAAGATTGATAGGTTTGCCCCTACCACCCAGACCTGCTCTGTTTGCGGGGCCCCAGGTGGGAAGAAAGCCCTGAACATCAGGGCCTGGCAATGTCAGGAATGTGAAACCTGGCTTGACCGTGATTACAATGCGGCGGTTAATATCATGCTCGCGGCAGGGCTTGCCGAGAGCCTAAACGCTTGTGGAGAGGATGTAAGACGTCAGCTTGCTGGCGCTGTCCTTGTGTGAAGCAAGAACCCATCGAGAACTAGCCTGTGGTGGTGATGGCCGGTGATGAACTCGCCTGGTCGGAATCGCGGGTTAGTTGGTAGGAAGCCCCTCCCGTGAGGGAGGGGAGGAAGTCACCCGCCGAAGTTGAACATCCAGGCGATGCCGTACTTGTCGGTCAGGGAGCCGAAGGTGGCGCCCCAGGGGGCAGCGGTGAGGGGCTGGATGTTGGTTGCGCCGTCGGAAAGCTTGTCGAACCAGGGGCGGGCAGTGTCGACGTCCTCGGTAGGGCCGATGAGGGAGGCCTCCATGTTGGTGGTGGCCTGGGCAGGGGCTTCTGAGAGGGCTGCACCGTCGGAGACGCGCAGGTTGAAGCCGTGCTCGGTGATGAGCTCGGCGTGCATGACCAGGTTTTCCTGCTCGGGGGCGACGGGAGCCTGGAAGTCCTTGAAGGTTGCCAGCTGGAGCTCGCCGCCGAAAACTTCAGCGTAGAATTCGATGGCTTCGCGGGCGTTACCGGCGAAGGTGAAATAGGGGTTGAACTGGATAGCCATGAGAGGCCTTTCTCTAAAGTGATTGAGCGGTTTTAGAGTACCACGCACTGGTTAATAGAAAAGACCATCTAACTCGGAAAAACCCACCTAGTTCGTGGGTTTTTCCGAGTTAGATGGTACCTAGGACTAGGACTAGGACTAGGAGGTGATACGGTAGATCCGGGCCTCGTAGGGGCGCAGGGTCAGCTCAGAGCCAGCAGCCTGCTCGGCGGCGTCCGCGTAGTTTGCTAGCACAACCTGGGCGTCCGCGTCCTCCAGCACCTGGTAGGTGCGGGTTAGGACGCCGTCGGTAAAGTTGGCGACGACCAGCAGCTTCTCGCCTTCCCCGTGGCGCTCGTAGGCGTAGACCTCAGAATCTTCGGGGTCAAGAGGAACAAAGGAGGCGTAGACCAGCAGATCCTTGAGCTCGCCGCGGCGCAGGGCTACCAGCTGCTGGTAGTAGCGCCACAGGGAATCCTCGCGGTTCACCGCCTCAGCCGCGTTGATCTCGGTGTAGTTCTCATTCAGCCCAATCCAGGGGGTGCCGCTCGTAAAGCCGGCACCGGCGTCCGCGCTCCACTGCACCGGGGTGCGGGCGTTGTCGCGCCCCTTGGCGTAGATCAGGGCCATAGCCTCATCTGAGCTCATGCGGTCGTGCTCGGTGACCATATCGGTGTAGAAGTTAATCGAATCAAGGTCCTTGTAGTCCTCAATGGAGTCGAACTGCACGTTGGTCATGCCGAACTCTTCACCCTGGTAGATGTAGGGGGTGCCCTGCATACCGTGCAGCACGGTGGCCAGCATCTTGCCGGAGAGCTCACGGTACTCAGCTGAGTCGTTGCCGAAGCGGGAGACAACGCGGGGCTGGTCGTGGTTGTTCCAGTAGAGCGAACCCCAGGCCTTGCCGTCCAGCTCGGTCTGCCAGGTGTTCAGAATCTGCTTCATCTCGGTCAGCTCAACCGGCTTGCGGGACCACTTGCCCATGCCGGCCTCAGGGTCAGAGTCCAGGCCCATGTGCTCGAAGTGGAAGATCATGTGCAGCTCATCGGTGGTGAAACCTGAGAACTGTACAGCTTCTTCTGGGCCGGTGGCACTCATTTCGCCCACGGTCATGCAGTCGTACTTATCGAAGGTTTCCATGTTGAGCTCGTGCATCCACTCGTGCACCTTGGTGCCATTTTCAATCACGAAAGGAATGGAAGATGAGTGCTTTTCGGGGTCCACGCTGGGGTCATCGGGCAGGCCCTCGGGCTTGGAGATGATGTTGATAGCGTCCAGACGGAAGCCGTCGACGCCCTTATCGAGCCAGAAGGTGACCAAGTCAAAAATTTCCTGGCGAACCTTGGGGTTTTCCCAGTTGAGGTCGGGCTGCTTGCGGGAGAACATGTGCAGGTACCACTGGTCGGTGGTTTCGTCGTATTCCCAGGCCGGGCCGCCGAACTCGCTGCCCCAGCTATTCGGGGGTAGGGGCTTACCGTCCTCATCGACGCCCGAAGAATCCCGCCAGATGTAGTAGTCGCGGTAGTCGTTATCGCGGGAGGCCCGGGACTTTTCGAACCACTCGTGCTCATCGGAGGAGTGGTTGACCACCAGGTCCATCAGAATCTTGATACCGAGAGAGCGGGCGGTTTCGAGCATAGTATCGAAGTCGTCCATGGTGCCGAACTCGGGCATAATAGCCCGGTAGTCGGAGATGTCGTAGCCCATGTCGTCGTTGGGGGAGGCGAAGACGGGGGAGAGCCAGATGACGTTGATGCCGAGGTCTGCCAGGTAGGGCAGGCGGGCGGTGATACCGGGGATGTCGCCAATGCCGTCGCCGTTGGAGTCGTTGAAGCTGCGCGGCCAAATCTGGTAGACGACCGCTTCCTTCCACCAGGTCTTTCCTGAGTTATCTGCCATGGTCTAGTCCCTTTCGTAGAGGTAAATTTTTGCTTCGTAGGGGCGCAGAGTTGCGCCTGCGTCGTCGGTGTAGTTGCTGCTGATGAGGGTACGCGCACCGCCTGGTTCGGTAAAGGTGCGGGTGAGGACGCCGTCGGTAAAGTTGGCCACGACCAGCAGGGTTTGGTGCCCGGTGGGGCCGGTGCCGTGGCGCAGGTAGGCGTAGACTTCGGCGTCCTCGGTGGCGGGTGCCTCGGCCGAGTCAATGAGCTCGTAGGTGCCGTTGACCATGATGGGGTGGGCATGGCGCAGGTTGATGAGGTCGCGGTAGTGGTAGAAAACCGAAGACTCATCGGCAAGAGCTGCCTCAGCGTTAATTTCGATGTAGCGGGGGTTGAGCTTGAGCCAGGGGGTGCCGCTGGTGAAGCCTGCCTGCTCACCGGCCGTCCACTGCATGGGGGTGCGGGCGTTGTCGCGGCCAGAGGCTGAGATATAGCGCAGCATGGTGTCGTGGTCGACCACACCGGAGCCGACCAGCTTGGCGTAGTGGTCGTGGATTTCCAGGTCGTTGTAGTCGGCCAGGTCGGTGAAGAAGACGTTGGTCATGCCCAGCTCTTCGCCCTGGTAGATGTAGGGGGTTCCTGCCATACCGTGTAGCACGGTGCCCAGCATTTTGGCTGAGACCACCCGGTACTCAGCAGAGTCGTTACCGAAGCGGGAGACAGCGCGGGGCTGGTCGTGGTTGTTCCAGTAGTTGGCGTTCCAGCCCTTGCCAGCCAGATCGACCTGCCACTTGGTGAGAATCCGCTTGAGGTCGCGCAGGTCGAAACGCTGGTCGTTCCACTTGCCCAGGGCCGGGTTGGGGTTGGCGTCCACGCCCATGTGCTCGAACTGGAAGAGGGTCTGGAGCTCGCCTCGATCAAAGCCGGTGTAGAGCAGACCGTCGGCGGTGGTGACGCCGGGAGCCTCACCCACGGTAATGACGGGGTAGTGGGAGAGCACCTCGCGGTTCATCTCAGCCAGGTACTCGTGCACGCGGGGGCCGTTGGCTGCCATGGTAATGGAGTCGGTGCCGCCCCCGGCTGCTACCTGGGGGTCATCGGGGTAGGCCGGGTCTTTAGAGATCAGGTTGATGACGTCCATGCGGAAGCCATCGACGCCCTTATCGAGCCAGAAGCGCATGAGGTCGTAGACCTCGTTGCGCACGACAGGGTTTTCCCAGTTGAGGTCGGGCTGCTTGGTCGAAAAGAGGTGCAGGTAGAACTGCTCGGTGGTAGGCTCCCATTCCCAGACGGAGGGGGAGAAAGCCGCGACCCAGTTATTGGGCGGGATGGGGGTGCCGTCCTCGGTAAAGCCTGCCGGGTCCTTCCAGATGTAGTAGTTGCGGTAGGGGTTCTCCCGGCTGCTCTTGGCCTGCACGAACCAGTCGTGCTCATCGGAGGTGTGGTTGACGACCAGGTCCATCATGATCTTGATGCCGGCTGCGTGAGCGGTCTCAAGGAGCTCATCAAAGTCTGCCATGGTGCCGAACTCGTCCATGATGTCCCGGTAGTCGCTGATGTCGTAGCCGTTATCGTCGTTGGGGGACTTGTAGATGGGGGAGAGCCAGATGACGTCCACCCCGAGCTTGGCCAGGTAGGGGATTTTCTCGGTGATGCCGGGAAGGTCACCGATGCCGTCGCCGTTGGAATCGTTGAAGGACCGCGGGTAAATCTGGTAGACAACGGGTTCTTGCCACCACTGGGTTTCGACTGTCATGATGTGCTCCTTTGCGGTTTGACTAGATATCGAGGGTCAGTAGCAGACCGGAGTGGTCTGAAATTGCGGTTTCGTCGGTGTCGGGGAAAACGACCTCGTGGGTGCGGACGCGCGCGGGCCGGTCGGTGAGTACTAGGTCGATACGCAGGGCCTGGGTCAGGTTATCCCAGCCATGAATAGATTTATGCACCGTAAATTCTCCGGTGACCTGTTCAGCAACCCGGTAGGTATCGACCCAGCCACGCTCTAGCATCAGGTCATAACCTTCACCTTGCACCTGGGCAGCATTATTAAAGTCTCCTGCCAGAATGATGGGAGCGCCCCCTGCTAGCTTGCGCATCTGGGTCTCTAACTGGGTAAACTCATCCGAGAAGAGGGGGACTCCTGCCAGCTGCCACCAGCTCATATGGGTGCTAGCAACCCAGGCACCCCCGAACTCCTCGCCCAGTTGTACCGCCACGGCAACCCGCCGAGCGACGTCCTGATCTGTATAGGCAGGGGAGAGGTCAACCAGCTCACAGCGCTCAAACGGCTTCCTGGTCAAAAGGGCTACTCCCTCGTCGTAGCGGTCAAAGCCTAGGTGGGAAACTGACCAGGCCCAGTAGTAGGGGGACCCTAGCTGTTCCAAAAACTGGTTGAGCAGCAGGGCATAGTTATCCTGACGGACGGGGCGGTCAGCGCCCCCGACAAAGCCGAGCGGGGTATCTACCACGGCGGACTCCACAAACTGGTTGACCTCCTGCAGAGCAACTACATCAACCTGCTCCCGCACAATAAACTGAGCCAACTCAAAAATCTTGGGAATCTGGTGCACCTCAAGCCAGCTGTGGGTGTTCAGCGTTAATAGTTTCATCGAGTACAAGCGTCACTTTCACGGGTCAATGAGGAGAGTCCTACGGCTACCCATCCTAGGTGTGCCCGGCCTGTCTGCCCCCACCAAACCCGGCCCCTAGGCCCCGGTACTTTTACCCGCTCCCGAAAAACGTGCCGGTTCACGGCATTAATGCCAAAGTACCCCAAATCACGCCTATGCTCGGCCAAAGAATGGTTAGATAAGGCTAGTAATCACACGGGTGGCGCTCCGCACACACCGCGCTTCACGCGAACGCCGAGTCTCACCTATACACGAAAGGTTCTTATCCGATGATGGAGAAGATTCAGAGGTTCGGCTCGGCCATGCTGGCCCCCGTCCTCATCTTTGCATTCGCCGGTCTTGCAGTGGGTATTGCCATTATCTGCAAGAACGAGCAGCTTCTGGGCAGCATCGCCGCAGAAGGTACCGGCTGGTACAACTTCTGGTCCGTTTGGGAATCAGGCGCATGGACCGTCTTCAACCAGATGGAACTCCTCTTTGTTCTGGGTCTTCCCATCGCTCTGGCTAAGACCGCCCAGGCCCGCGCCGTACTCGAAGCCGGCATGATTTACCTGACCTTCAACTACTTCGTTGCTTCTATCCTCAGCATCTGGGGCGATAAGTTCGGTGTTGACTACAGCGTTGACCTTTCTGAAGGTGCAGCAGGTACCGGTCTGAAGCTGATCGCGGGTATCAAGACCCTCGACACCGGCATCTTCGGTGCCATTATCATCTCAGCAATCGTTGTCTGGCTGCACAACCGCTACTTCAACACCAAGCTGCCCGACTTCCTCGGTATCTTCCAGGGCACCCAGTTCGTCTACGGCCTGGGCTTCTTCCTGATGATGCCCGTCGCTCTGGCTTTCGTTGCTGTGTGGCCCACCATCCAGACCGGTATCGGCAACATGCAGGGCTTCCTGGCTTCTTCCGGTGTCTTCGGTGTCTGGCTCTACACCTTCCTTGAGCGCATCCTGATCCCCACCGGCCTGCACCACTTCATCTACACCCCCTTCGTCTTCGGTCCCGCCGTTGTTCCGGACGGCATCACCAAGTACTGGGTTGCCAACCTCGAAACCTTCGCAGCATCAACCACCCCCGTCAAGGAACTCTTCCCCGGTGGCGGCTTCGCCCTGCACGGTAACTCCAAGGTCTTCGGCCCCCTCGGTATCGCAGCTGCCTTCTATACCACTGCCCGCCCCGAAAAGCGCAAGGAAACCCTGGCTCTGCTGATCCCCGTCTGCCTCACCGCAATCCTGATCGGCATCACCGAGCCCCTCGAATTCACCTTCCTCTTCCTGGCACCCCCGCTCTTCGCAGTACACGCTGTCCTGGCAGCAACCATGTCAGCAACCATGTACGGCTTCGGCGTTGTCGGTAACATGGGTGGCGGTCTTATTGACTTCCTCTTCCAGAACTGGATTCCCATGTGGCCCAACCACTCCGGTATGGTGCTCACCCAGATCGCCATTGGTCTGGTCTTCACCCTGATCTACTTCGTGGTCTTCCGCTTCCTGATCCTCAAGTTCGACTTCAAGACCCCCGGTCGTGAAGTAGACGGTGGCGAAACCAAGCTCTACACCAAGGCTGACTACAAGGAAGCCAAGAAGAACGGCACCCTGGGCGCAGAAGGTGCAGCAGCAACCGCTGTAGCATCCGACCCCTACACCCAGCGCGCAACCGACTTCCTGGCTCTGCTCGGTGGTCCCGCCAACATCACCGATGTGAATAACTGCGCCACCCGCCTGCGCGTCTCAGTAGATGACCCCTCACTGGTCGCTACCGAAGCTGACTTCAAGTCTTCAGGCGCACTGGGCCTGGTCAACAAGGGCAAGGCCTTGCAGGTCATCGTCGGTATGGACGTACCCCAGGTCCGCGACAAGTTCGAAGAAATGGTCAACGCTGGCAAGTAATCGCTAGCTAGTACCCGCTGATACCCCAAGGGCTCCTGAGTAAAACCACCTATACTGTATAGAACTGCAGTGACCGTGAAATACTCAGGAGCCCTTGGTGGACTTACAGGAACTTGTCAACGCGCATCAGAACCGCCTCAGCGACACCGAACGCGAAATCCTCGCCTTCATGCTCAACAACGAGCAGTTCGTTGCCGACTCAACCATCAGCGCCCTGGCCCACAAGACCTTCACCTCGACGTCCAGCATTATCCGCCTGACAAAGAAGCTAGGATTCTCCGGCTTCGCCGAACTGAAGTTTTTCGTGAAAAATTCACTTCTAGATGCAGCATCGCCTAATACAGATTTTCTAGAGAGCGGCCGCACCGACATTCTCAAAACCTACGAGGGTCTCACCAACGTCAACTTCGAGCCCATCCTCAAGAAAATTGAATCGGCTCGTACCATCTACTGCTACGGAACCGGTTTTGCCCAGCGCACCGCTATTCAAGAATTTTCAAAGTCCATGCTGGCCTGCGGAAAATTCACCCACGTCATTCCGGCCTCCAGCGAGTTTAGGGGGAGCATCGGCGTCATGAAGCCCGATGACCTCGTCATCATAGCCTCCCTCTCGGGCGAGACCGAAAGCGCTCTACCCACGGTGCGTGCCCTGGCCGCCCGCAAGATCCCGATGATTGCCATTACCGCACTTGGCGTCAACACGATTTCTGCCGCCGCAGATTTTTCCCTCCACTACGAGTCCACACCCACCGTCACTGGAACAGCCAAAGAGCCCTACCACTCTTTTGTGGCTCTGAGCGTGCTGCTGGACTACACCGTTCGCCAATACATCCAGTACATCGATACCCAAGAAAAGAATTCATGAACGCCCTGCTCTATGCCCTGCGCGACACTCAGCGCCTCCGAACCTTCCTCTTCTGGTACTGGCTTATCAGCCCCATGGTTTTCTTCTTCTACCAGTTTGCGGTATCGCGAGGAGAGAACGTGGACTTTCGTGAAATGCTGAACGAACCCGCTATTGCCCTTGCCTTTATCGTCAGCTGCATGTCACTGATTATGGTGGGCCTGCTGCGGGCAGCAGAAACCGAAAACGAAAATACCGAGCGCAGCTTCGGTATGTTTGCTGTAGTCCAGCAGCTGCTCACCGGCAACGTTCCTGGCTTCCTGCTGAGCTATTTCTATACCCGCTCTCTCTGGGACGCCCCGCGTGAGCCCTTCGCTCCCCGCCTCCGTTGGGTTATACTTGCGGGCATGATTCTGCTCGGTCTGCTATCCCTGCTCACCCTGCTGGCCTACTTCAACCTGGCCACCGGCTAAAAACCAACCCCGGCCCTGTTCCCCAGGAACGGGGCCTTCCTATAGTGCCCGAGAATCTGTGCTGAGGGCCCGAAAGCTCTATGATGGTAGGGAAGTTAACACGTGCAGAAAGCTAGAGTAGATTCAGTGAACGAGCAGGTAAACCCTGAAACCGCTAACGAGCGTCCTACCGGTGCCGCAGCACCCTGGTCCCAGGGCCATGCACAAACCCCGCTGGAAACCCCGGACTCTACCGCTGATGAACAGGTAACAGCTCAGGTACAGGCAGGTCTTGAAGCCTGGGCCGAGCAGATGGAAACCTATACCGGCCCCGATGCCATGTTGGACTTCAACCAGGTCGACTACGTGCACATTGACCTCACTGATGCGAATTCTTCAGGCGTAGCCCAGATGTTTATGGGTCGAAAGACTCGACTGTCAACCATCTTGCGCGATAAGGCCAAGCTTGAGGCTGGCATGGTAGCAGCTCGAGCATTGCGCACCAAGATTTTTGAGCTGGCAACCGGGCACGGGCTAGATGCAGGTTACTTCGTTGCGGGCACCGCCTCTTGGCTTTCGAGAGATGTCCGCGAGGACGGCATGGTGGGCGAGAAGCGCTTTATTGCTCCTATCCTTATGGCTCCTCTTGCTATTACCCCCCACCCCACCAGTGACGACTTTGAGGTTCAGCTCACCGGCCCTGCCCAACTCAACCCTGCCATGGTGCGGCAGATTAAGAAAGAGTACGGCATCGACCTGGGCACCATGGACGTCGCCCAGCTGGCCAACTCCATGCGCAAGCTAGACCCCGAGCCGGTGATTGAGCGGATGCGGGCTACGACCGGGGCTGTACCCGGTATGACTATCCGCTCTACCTACTTCATTTCTACCTTTGCAGACCTTAAGGAAAGCACTGGGGAGCTTCCGGCAACCGCCCATACCCCGCTCGTCCGCGATATTGCCCAGCTCAAGCTCAACCCGCTAGAGCAGCCCTTTGTTGCCCCGGTCCATAACACTCGCGAACCCCTTGATAGCCGCGACCCGGACACCGACATGCTGGTGGTGGACGCGGACGCCAGCGGGCAGGAGATTATCGACCTGGCCTACCTGGGGCACTCCCTGACCGTGACAACCGCTCCCGGTACCGACCAGCTCGGCACCGCAGCCAACATTGCCGCGGCCCTGATTCACCAGGGGAAATCTGTGCTCGTGGTAGGGGAGAAACGCTCCACCCTCAACGATTTCAACCGTCTGCTGGAACGTACCCACCTCACTGACCTCACCTTCAATCTGCTGACCGAACGGGACTCAGAGGCCTACCGCCAGGAGTTCATCTCAGCGATTGTGCGCGATGAGAAGGCACCCGCCCCCAACGTCACCGATATCCACCGGGAACTGGTAGAAACCCGTTCCAAGCTGCGCGGGCACACCGAATCGCTGCGGTTCACCGAATCCCGCTGGGGCTGCTCTGTCTACGATGCCCTTCAAACCCTGGCAGCGCTTACCGCCCAGGACCCGGCGCCCTCTACCCAGGTACGTCTATCCCGCACTACCATGGACGAGCTGACTCACCGTACAGAGACTGTCCACAAGCTCCAGCGGCTAGCTGACCTTGGCGGTTTCCGCCCCTCAACCAGGGCCTCAGCCTGGCACCGGGCTAAGCTCACCAGCCCAGAAGACACTGAAGCCGCCCACGCCCTCGTCAAGAGCCTGCGTACTTCCCTGAACGAGGTGTCAGCGGGTATGGCCCTCATGGCCGACGAAACCGGCCTGAAGCCCGCCACCAGCATGAACGACTGGGGAACCCAGCTTGACTTGCTCGAACGTATCGCTGGTACCCTCAACCGCTTCAGCCCCGATATCTTTGACAGACCTGTCACCGACCTGATTGCCGCCACCGCGAACGGAACCTGGCGACGAGAGCACGGCATCGACATGTCCAGCATCCAGCGCTCCCGCCTGCGCCGGGCCGCCAAAGAATACATCGTGCCCGGCGTCAACATCTCAGACCTGCACGAGAACCTCTTCATCGTTCAGGGCCAGCGCGAAGAATGGATTGGCCTGGCTAAGGACGAACGCGTCCCCACCATCCCCGAGAACCTCGCCGACCTGCGATCCCGCTACAGAGCTCTACTCGAAGAATTTACGGGGCTAGCTATCGTGCTGGAAGATTCCCCGGCCGGCACCCGTTTCTCATCTACCCCCCTCAACCAGCTCGAAGAGAGGCTCGCCGCCCTCATTGACGACGAATGGCTCCTGCACACCCTGCCCGAACGCGTCCGCCTCGCCCGGGAACTGAGCGATCAAGGCCTGGGAGAGCTCCTCGACGACTTCTACGAACGCCAGCTCGAAAGCGGCGCTGTAGCTGCCGAACTGGAACTTGCCTGGTGGCAGACCGCCCTTGAAATGATGCTGGCCTCTCAAGAACTTGAGATTCTGAGTGCAGACACCCTGCGCGACCTCGAAACCCGCTTTCGCCGTGCAGACTACTCGCATCTGGCCTCCGCCCCTGCCCGCCTGCATGCCCGCGTAGCCGATACCTGGCGCGCCCGCATCCACGAGTACGACCACGAAGCGGCCTTCCTGCGCAGCCAGCTCAAGAGCCACGAGTTCAATCTCCAGCAGGTGCTGACTCATGCCCCCACCATGGCCACCACCCTACTACCCCTGTGGATTACCAGCCCCTTCGCCCTCTCAGGCAAGGTGCCCACCGGTATGCGCTTTGACGCAGCGATCCTGCTCGATGCCGAATCCACCCCGCTGGCAGCTAACCTACCTGCCCTCATCCGGGCAGAGCAGGTCATTGCCTTGGGTGACCCCCACAGCGGCTTCCCCTCACCCTTCATGGTCTCTGCGGTAGCCCAGAACACGCCGGTCATCAAGAACCAAAAATTGGTCAGCACCTTCGAAGCCCTAGCCAAGGTCCTGCCCGCACGTTCCCTAGCTACCGTCAATCGAGCCGTAGACCCCGCCCTCTTTGCCTACCTCAACGAGCACTTCTACGGCGGGGCCCTCACCAGCTACCCCTGGGGTGAAGAAATTACCGACGGCACCCCGGCTCTCACCGTGGAATATGTGGACGTCACCGGGCGGGTCTCCGACAACGCCGCCCTCGACTCACCCAGCCTTGAGGTACAGCGGGTAGCCGAAATGGTCATCGAGCACGCCTACCGCAGCCCCCAGCAGACCCTGGCTGTAGTTACCACCACAGCCCGTCACGCCCAGCGTATCGCCGAGGCTGTCCGGCAGCTTCTGGTACGTTACCCCCAGTTTGCACCCTACTTTGCAGCGGGGGATGAGTCCTTCCGCGTTGTCGACGTCTCCCGTGCTGTTGACATGGAACGCGACGTCATTATCTTTGCGTTAGGTGCCGGCAAAACTGCCCAGGGAGCAGCCCACCACTTTGGTCATCTCTCCGAGCGCAGCGGCCGCGAAAGCTTCGTGCTTGCTACCACCCGCGCCCGTCACCTTACCCGCCTAGTCACCTGCGTAACCCCCGAGGACCTTGACCCCCAGCGTCTAGAAAACGGGGCTTTCGATATCTACCGCCTGCTGCTGGCCTACCGCCGTGAGCAAGAAGCCCGCGCCGCTCAGGAACTGACCAAGCCCATCACCGACAAGCTACCGGTCAACGAGTTCCTCACCAACGACCACCTAGAAGCCATCGACATGGGCGACTGGCTGCTCAACGACCTGGTGCGCCGCCTGGGCCAGCACAAGGTCACCCTGCACGAATCGGACGTTCCCCTAATCTCGTTGATCGCAACGAGTGAGGAAGAATCCCTACTGGCCGGGGCAGTGGCTAGCCCTCGGGCCCGCACCATGGTGCAGGACGTGGACCGTACCACCCCGGTGAGGGTACCCCTGGCCGTTGTTTCCGACGGTTCGGACGCCTACGCTGCCATGAGCGTGCGCGAACGTTCCCGCCTGATTCCTGAGCTCCTGGCCCGTACCGGCTGGAACCACATGACCTGCTGGACTATCGAGGTCTTCTCAGACCCCGAAACCCTGGTCGGCCGAATTGGAAGCTACCTGGGGCTGGGGCGCAATGAGTAAGCCATCAGGCGCTGAGCCAGCAGGGGCAGGGGCCGAAACCCCTGGCCCCGGCTACAGCCCCGTACCCAAAAAACGGCGCGGCCACCGCCGGGCCACCGGAGGATCAGCCTTCACCGGCGCTGAACCCAAACTGGCGGGACTTACCGAACCAAGTGCGTCCGCCCCGGCTACCGAGGGGGAGGACGCCCGGGCAACCTGGCTCAAAGAACAACGCCCACCCCACTACGGGCAATAAAAGAAGGGGCTGCCTGCCACATACCGTGGCAGGCAGCCCCTTGAACGTCTCTAGGCTTATTTGCCCTTATCGTTGGCGTAGAAACCAGAGCCCTTGAAAACCACACCGACCTGGCCGAACTTCTTGCGCAGGGTGTCCTGGCCGCACTCGGGGCAGGTCTTGAGCGCGTCGTCCGAGAACGACTGGTGCTGCTCAAACACGTGGCCGCAGTTCTTGCACTGGTAAACGTAAACAGGCACGGATAACTCCATCAAATAGGCGATAAATCTGGGGGTTATTCTACTCTGTTCTGGCGGCTCGACCTCAATTACCCAGGCGGTGCAGGGTCTTCTCTGTCGCTACAAAGTGCAGCCGGGCGTCCCAGCTATCTGCAGGCAGGCCATCGAGAATTTCCCGCTCAAACACAACCCCCACGGTAGAGGGCTCTTGTGCCAGAGGGTCGAGCTGCTCAAAAAGCCGGTCATAGTAGCCGCCGCCCTGCCCCAGCCGCCGCCCTGCCAGATCGTAGGCAAGGGCAGGTATCAGGCGCAGGTTTGCCTGGATAAAGGCTTCAGCCCCGTGGCGCTCACCTACCGGCTCCACGATACCCAGCGCATTGATAGTGTGTTCTACCTGAGGCTGCCACTCTACCCAGGCCAGCTGACGCCGGGGGCGGACGACCGGCACCAGCACCCGGTATCCCTCAGCTACGGCCCGGGTTAGGGCCGGTAGCAGGGGAGGTTCAGTGGGAAGGGGCAGAAAGGCGGCAAGGGTGCTGCCTGCAGGGAGGCCTTGCCAGAGGGGAGCTAGGGTGCGTTCAAAGCCCTGAGCCGTTTCTTGATGCGGTGGGTTGTGGGTTCGGCGTCTGCGCAGGTAGCTGCGGGCAAAGGCCTTAGCCTGGGCGGTGCTTGCTGATCTACTAGAGCTCATGGGCGCCCTCCTAAAGAAGTGTTAGCTGAATCTAGTCACAATTTACTCCCCTTTAGGGCAGCGAATGCAGACAAACTCTAAAATTTGGGTATTCTGAAAGGTATGACTGAAAATAAATCACTCTCCGTGACCAAGGCTGTGATTCCTGCCGCCGGTCTCGGCACTCGCTTCCTTCCCGCCACCAAGGCCACTCCTAAGGAGATGCTGCCCGTGGTGGACCGCCCTGCGATTCAGTACGTTGTCGAAGAAGCCATTCGCGCTGGCCTGAACGACGTTCTGATGATTACCGGCCGCAACAAGCGCGCCCTAGAGGACCACTTTGACCGTGTACCCGGTCTGGAGCAGCAGCTCGCTGATCAGGGTAAGGATGCTCTGCTCAAGAGCGTTGAAGACTCCAACGATCTGGGCGAAATCCACTACGTGCGCCAGGGCGATCCCAAGGGTCTGGGCCACGCCGTACTGCGCGGCAAGGTGCACGTTGGCAATGAGCCCTTCGCGGTTTTGCTGGGTGATGACCTGATTGACGAAAAAGAAGACCTGCTCTCTGCTATGGTTGCTGTCCAGCAGAAGACCGGCGGCTCTGTCGTTGCCCTGATGGAGGTCCCCGAAGAGCAGATTTCTGCTTACGGCTGTGCTGCAGTGCAGGCTGTTGAGGGCGAGGACGGCTTCGTTAAGGTCACCGGCCTGGTCGAAAAGCCCGCTGTTGAGGATGCCCCCTCAAACCTGGCCGTCATCGGCCGCTATGTTCTTTCCCCCAAGGTCTTTGAGGTGCTGGAAAATACCGCACCGGGCCGCGGCGATGAAATCCAGCTGACCGACGCCCTGCAGACTCTGGCTCAGGGCACCGGCGAGGGCGAAGGTGTCTACGGCGTGGTCTTCAAGGGCCGCCGTTTCGACACCGGCGACAAGCTCTCCTACCTCAAGGCCAACGTCATTCTCGCTGCTGAGCGCGATGATCTGGGCCCTGAGCTGCGTACCTGGATTAAGGAATTCGCAGCCGAGCTGTAAGCCCTGATGCTACTGCTGGGCAGACGCGGGGCTAAGGGAGGCCCCGAACCGTTCGGTAGTGAGTAGCTTGGAAGCAGAAGAACTGGGTACCTTCTAGAAGGTACCCAGTTCTTGTCTCATGGCCTGCTCTGTTTGAGAGAGCTGGGGTAGAATGAACTAGATATTTGTGTCACAGAGATAAAGAACGGGGGCAGCGATGGACTTCCTGAGTGGTTCAGGCCTTATTTTGCTGGTATGTGTGCTGGTTGGCCTTGGGCTCGTTGTGCGCCGCCGTAAGTCAGATTCTGTGACCAGCATCGGGGCTGAGAAGTTCGTTGCCGATATTGTTGAGAGCCACGCCAGCGAGGCTGAGGCCCGCCGTGCGCCGTCCGCCCCTCCGGCTCAGGCCGCGACCGAAACCGCCCCGGCTTTTCGGCTGAAGCCTACCCGTCTGGCTGTGTTCGGTCTTGCCCTTGCCTTTGCGCTGGCCAGCCTGGTTACGGGGGTTCTGTCTCTCACCGGTGGAGCGGCCCCGCTCCTTCCCCTCCTCTTCTTGCTAGCTAGCCTGGCTTGCCTGGCTACCTTGCGGGTGTTGGCCCTGCGTGACCGCGACCTTAGGCGGGCCCGCACCGTACTGGCTGTTGAACAGCACCAGGCCCAGCGGCGTCCTTCTGCCCCCTCAGGCACCTCTCGCGCCCCCAGCCGCCAGCAGGGTCGCCCAGCAGCTACCGTCTCTACTGTCGAGCTGAAGCCTGCCCCCGAGCGTCCTGCTCGTGCCCGCCAGCAGATGCCGGTCAGCCACGCGGCTAAGGCCCTCCGGCGGGCCAAAACTCAGCATCACCCGGTATCGACTGCCCCGGTGCTGACATCTGAGGTCGAGGCAACTGAACAACAGGCCTCAACCCGCCTGCGTATGGACGAGGCTCTGCCCGATACCCGCTGGCAGGTCACAGAGGTACCCCTGCCTACTTACCTTGAGGCAGAGACCGTCCGCAGGGAAGCTCCTGCACCTCTTGATACCGAGGTAGCGCCGAAGAGCCAGACCCAGACCCTGGCCGAGGCAGCAAGCCTCAACCTTGACGATGTGCTGAAGCGCCGCCGCGCCTAGGCGAAGATGAAGTTTTTTCAAAGAATAGATACCCAGCCGTAGCCTCACCCTGAGAGGCCGCGAAGCTGGGTATTCTGTTTGAGGGGCAGGACCACACCGCCCCACGATATTCTGAGGAAGGCTAACCGTATGGCTACACACCACCTGGAAAGTGAGCAGAAATTTGAGCTTGCCGATGTGAACAGTGAGGTTCCCTCGGTGGAGTGGAGCTTTAAGCGGTGGAATGTCAGCGAGCCTGTAACGGAGCAGCTCGACGCCACCTACTACGACACCCCCTCGGGCAACCTGGGGCGGCATAAGGTAGCCCTGCGCCGCCGCCTGGGTGGCTACGACCAGGGCTGGCACATCAAGTTCGACGCTGCTGGCCAGCGCCATGAGGTGACCTTTGACCTGCTATCTAACCGGTCCGCTATGCCCGCTGCGGTGAGGAAATTTGTGCAGGTGCCAGCCCTCGGAGAGGAGCTAGAGCCTCGGGTTTCGCTGAAAACCCAGCGGACCCGCACCGTGATTCTCGATAGGGCTGGGGAGCAGCTAGCTGAAATTTGTGATGACCGGGTGCAGGCCCTTGACTACGCCACCGGCCAGGAACGGGCCTGGCACGAGTGGGAGGTAGAGCTGCTGGGGCAGACCGCCCAGGACCGTAAGCTCACGGAGGCGCTTTTTGCGGAGGTTGCCCGCCAGCTGCAGGCTGTCGGGGCTGTGCCCTCGCTGTCGCCGGCTAAGATTGCTCGGGCCCTGGGACAGGACGCCGAGTTCGAGGCTCGGCGGGCAGGCAGCAAAGCTAAGGGACAGGGTAAGAAGGCGGCGAAAAAGAAAAAGAAGGCTCTGGCAGTTGAATTTCCCCCGGTGCCGAGCTCTGCTGAGCTGCTGACTCGGGTGCTTGCCTCTCATACCCAACGGCTTGCCCAGGCTGATTTATTGGTGGCAGCGGGAGCGCCCGATGCCACCCACCAGGGGCGTATTGTTGCCCGTCAGCTGCGGAGCGTGCTGAAGTATATGGCTCTGCCGTATGCGCGCAGCGGTTTTGCTCCGGCTCTTGAAGATATGATGCAGGGGTTGAAAACCTATGCCCGCCAGCTAGAAATGCACCGTAACGGTGAGCTTGTACACCCTATGGCCCAGCAGGTCTTGCAGGCTCACCCGGTGTTAGGGGAGAGCGCAGGCGCTGCCTTCTGTGCGGTCATGGAGCACCAGCAGGCGGACGCTGCCGCCCAGGCCCGCCGCTACCTGGCTTCTGCTGGGAGGCTGGAACTTCAGCTGGCTCTCGAATCTTTACTGGCCGATGTGACCCTGGCTGTGGAGCTCCCTCTCAATAGTGAGAACTACGTGAATAAGGTAGCTAAGCGTTTGCGGAAGAGCCTGGTCAAGCAGGGGGAGCGGGCCGTGGCTACCTGGCCAGAGCAGGCGGCTGACTTCTCCGCGAGCACTGCTTTTGATGAGGGCCTACACGATGTGCGTAAGGCTGCTAAGGCGGTGCGCTACTGCCTCTTCGCTGCTGCCGATGCCGGGCTTCCCCTGACCGGGCCCCAGGCTGAGCTGGTGGTGCGGGCTAAGGCTGTTCAGGCAGAGCTGGGTGAGCTCACAGACGAGTTGACGATGGGGGACTGGCTTCTGGGGCTGCGTGCTCAGGCTAATGAGCTGGGGCTTGACCCCTTTGCAGTCGGCTACCTACTGGGTCGCTCGGAGCTGCTGGCTATGGGCCTGCGTATGACTGCCTTTGACGCCCTGCCCCGGGCCCTTAAGAAAGTAAAAGGTATCAAGCTTACCTAAGTCTGCTCGTGAGCCCTACGGCTTCGTAGCTGACCCTCTTTAAAAAGCTAGAGGCACCTCAGTCAGGTGCCTCTAGCTGCATCACACACAGGAAGAAAAGTCTTCTTTGTACCGCCTAGCCAGCCCTCCCACAGGGCCTTGCGGCTATTTGGTAATAAAAATATAACCTAATTAAGCCCCCTGTGGCTAGTCTTTGGCGAAAATTTTTTGGTTAACCTATTTTGTGGGATAGGTGAACCTAAAAAATGGCTTATTGTGCCTTGTCACTGTGAGGTGAAGGGGTCATCCCGGGTGGAAGATAGGCGGACGCCAGCGCGCCAGACTCTGAGAACAGGCTAGACTGGTGGGGTGAGGGAATGGCTTGAAAGTTTGCACTGGGTAGCCGCCATCGGCTTTATGTGGGTGGTGGGTATCGTGCGCACCTCCCTCGTCTTTTCTCTGGGATGGTTGGCTCAGGCAGGCGGTTCTCGCTTCGAGAAGATTCAGCACCTCATGGACCACCCTCTCTATCGTAGGGCCCAGTATTTTGTGAACCGCTGGGGAGTTCTGGCCGTCCCCGCCTGTTTTTTAACGGTGGGCTTCCAAACCGCGGTCATTCTGACCACTGGCTTTACCCGTATGCCCTTGGCCCGATGGGTGCCCGCTATGTTGGTGGGTACGCTCATGTGGGGCACTATCTATGCAACGGTTGGTATGTCTGTCGTCTGGCTCTGGCTTGAAAATCCGCAGGTCGCCCTCCTAGTGCTGGCCCTGCTGGCAGCCATCATCACCACCGCAAAAATCCGGGACAGGAAACGTTCTATGCCTCGACTACCGAAAGACACCACCTTATGACTCTGAGCGAGCTGATTCTTGCCCGCCCCGACCTGCTCGTCGATGATCAGACCGCCCGCTATGAGCATGTGGGGCAGATACCCGGCTTGTGCGTTGGCTTCGTACCCGGAGTTATGCCCGGTAAATGGTTCAATCGCTGGCGAGAGCGCTACTCTGCCCTGGCCCCCCTGACCGATGTGGCTTTGGGTGAAGGGCGGGGGCTTCAGGCTCTAGAGGCTTTTGCCGATATGGTACTGGTGCGTGCTGAGGACGAGCCAGCTGCTCGCGATAAGAAGCGCTACCACGCGATAGAGCTGTACCGGGAGACACCGGTGGTGGTGCTTCCCAAGGACCATGTGCTGACAGTTCTTGAAACAGTTCCACTTGCCGAACTCGCAGAGGAGTTTTTGCTCCAGAGCCCCGATGAGGTGCCCGAATGGCGCGATCTTTCCGCCGACTACCGGGCCGAGAACCCGCGTCCGCTACCTCAAATGAGGCACCGGGCTGACGCGATTGAGCTGGTGGCTACCGGGCTGGGCCTGTTGGTGGTGCCGATGTCTGTAGCCCGTTTTTACCACCGCAAAGACCTGACCTACCGCCCGGTTGAGGGACTGGGTGAGTACCCGGTTTTGCTGGTGTGGAAGCGGGAGGCGCGTGAGGACGCCCGCGAGCAGGTAATCCAGGACTTTGTGGGGATTACCCGCGGCCGCACCGCTGCCTCTCAGCGCGGTAGTGATAGCCGCGAGGTGGCCCTTGAGAAGCAGCGGCGCGAGAAGGAAGAGGCCAAGCGGAAGCGGGCGGCTGCCAACAAGCGCCGTGAAGCGGAAGACCGCAAGAAGCGGAACGCCCAGAAGAACGGCAACCTGCGCCAGTACCAGGCCCAGAAGGGTGGCAGGGGGAGCGCTAAGGGCTCGGGCCGAGGCTCCCGGGGCAAAAGCGCTAAATAACAAGTTGCGCTGAGGGGCTACCGAGAGCTAGCCCTTTTGGTCGGTCTTTTCTTCTGCTTTCTGGGCAGAAGAGGAAACCACGGCGCGTTCCTCGTGTATCTCGCTGTGAATCACCGACTGGTTAGCCAGCGGAATACGAATGCCCCGCTGATCCATAGCCTTCTTGAGCTCTTCCCGGAGCTTACGCCCCACCGCGAACTGCTCTGAAGGGGCGGTCTTGACTGTCAGGCGCAGTACCACCGATTCGCCGGTTACAGACTGCACGCCCAGATACTGGGGCTTGCCCGAGATGTTCTCCCTGATACCGGGTAGCTTGATGGCTTTTTGAATTGAGGTCATGAGGAAGCTCGCCATCTCGTCGATATCGGCATCGTAGGGAATGGGCAGGTCGATGATGGTGCGGGCCCAGCCCTGGGAAGAGTTGCCCACGCGTAGAATCTCGCCGTTGCGCACGTGCCAGAGGGTTCCGGCGGTATCACGCACCTGGGTGGTGCGCAGACCCACTGCCTCTACCTCACCCTCGGCCTCACCTAAGTTGACCCAGTCACCGATGCCCAGCTGGTCTTCGGCCACGATGAAGATACCCGAGAGGAAGTCTTTAACGAGAGACTGGGCACCGAACGAAAGCGCCACACCCACTACACCGGCTGAGGCAATGACGGGGGCAATATTGAAGCCCAGCTCGGCGATAATCATGACGATCATGACCGTCCAAATCACAATCGACGAGACCGACCGGAGCACCGAGCCAACGGTCTGTGCCCGCTGGGACTGGCGGGTGCTCGCCAGAGATGTATCGGCCTTCCACCGGCTAGTTTTGCCGCCCTTTTTCTCTTCTGCTGCAACCACCCGGTTGCGGGTGCCGCGGGCGATAGAGTCGGTGACCTGGCGAATGACCACGCGCACCAGGCCGTGTAAGACGAACCCGAGGATGATAATAATGAGTATGCGAAGGGGTGCTCCCAGCCAAAAATCTAGGCTAGCCAGCCTGGCCATTATGGTTCCGGCGGCCTCAGCGCTTTCTTCAAGGGGCGTTGTTTCTGCTGCTAAAATCCCGGTTACTGTCATACCTACGAGCCTATCGTCTTTGACTGAAGAAAACCGGTATGCCAGCTGCCCGCGAACGCTAGGGCGGCGCACCTGAGCCAAGGGCGCAATAGACTGGTTTTTCAGAGACGAACAAAGGAAGAAGAGATGCCCCTGGTGATGGATACCCGCCCGGCTGCTTACGCCGTGGTGATTGAGGATGGCAAGATTCTGCTCTCCCGCTGGGTACCGCATATTCCCGGTTACCGCCCCGGCTGGACCCTACCCGGTGGCGGCATGGACCCCGGCGAACAGCCCCATGAGACTGCCGTGCGCGAAGTCTTTGAAGAAACCGGTTACCGGGTGGAACTTGACCGCCTGCTGGGGGTGCACGCGGCCTACTTTGAGCCCGAAGCCGGGGCAACCCGTCCTTTCTGCGCCCTGCGTACCATCTACACTGCCCATATCACCGGCGGAGAGCTTACTGCCGAGATTGGCGGATCGACCGACCTGGCAGAGTGGGTTCCGCTGGCTGAACTAGACCAGCATTTCTACTACTCCCTGGTGGACGAGGCTGCACGCCTCTTAGGGTACGCGGACGCCCGCGAGCTGGCAGCTAGCTACCGGGAGGGTTCGCATGACTAGGGAAGCGACTAAGGAACAAGGACGCCCACGCGCACAGGGCTACCGCGCCCAGCTGGTTGCTCTCGCTGCGGCCACCGGCCTTCTGCTGAGCGGTTGCGGCAGCTCAACGACCGGCAGCGGTGCGACTACTTCGACCAGCCCCGCCACGACCGCTACCCTGCGTATCGGTACCGGGCTGACGGCGGAGACCCGCCACGCAGCCTATATCTACCAGGCTGCCCTGCAAGAAGCGGGCTACACCGTTGAGGTGGTTGAGACCGACGGTAGCCGACCCGCCTACTTTGCCAGTATGGGGATAGATACCGCAGCCACCGCTACAGCCAGCCCTACTGCGACCGGACCAGCAGATGGGCTTGTGCATATCACCCCTGATTTGTCTGGTGACCTGCTGCTCTACCTCACCGATAACGGAGCGGTTAGCCCCACCATTATCGAAGAAGAGCGGGCTAGCGCCGCGACAGACACCAGCCCCGCGCCAGACCCGACTGCGAGCGCAGAAGCTAGTGCGGGCGCGTCCTCTGATACCAGCCCTACCGCTACACCAAGTCTTAGCGCTACGCCCAGCCCCAGCGCTACCTCGCTGAACGTGCGCGGGCTCAGCAGCAACGATATCGTCAGCTACGTTGACCGTGCCCTGCCCGATACCGCTGAGGTGCTCTCGCCCTCGAGCGCCACCAACCGGTATGGCTACGTAGTCACCCGAGCCACTGCCCAGCGCTACGGTCTGGAGACCATGAGCGACCTGGGGCAGGTCTGCGCTGAGCTGAGCTTGGTTGCCCCCGAAAGCTACGCCACCAACCCTAGCGGTGCTACCTCGCTGAGCACCCACTACAGCTGCACCCCGGGAGCTAGCAAAACCGCTGATAGCCGGTCAGACCAGGCCCAGGAACTCATCACCGGCGCAACCAGCATGAGCTACATGTATTCGGCCAGTGCAGAGATTCCGGCCAATAACCTCAAGCTCTTGGAGGATCCCGAACGCACCCAGCTGGCCCAGAATATCGTGCCCGTCACCCGCGCCGGTGAGCTGCCCCAGCAGGTCAAGGACATCATCAACGATGTCTCCGCTAACCTCGACACCGATTCTCTGGTGCGACTCAATACGCTTACGAGCGGCGATAACCCCGTCTCAGAAACCGACGCCGCCCATTTCTGGTTGACCCGCATGAAAGGGTAATCTAAATCTCATGGCATTCAAGCAATCAAAAAAACTTCAAAACGTTCTCTACGATATTCGCGGGCCCATTCTGGAAGAAGCCCAGCGTATGGAAGCGCGCGGTCACCGTATTCTCAAGCTCAATATCGGTAACCCGGCGCCCTTCGGTTTTGAAGCGCCTGAAACCATCATGATGGATATCATCGAGCACCTGCCCTACACCCAGGGCTACTCTGATTCCCGCGGCCTCTACTCTGCCCGTACTGCCATTGTGCAGTATTACCAGAACGAGGGCATCATGAATATCACTACCGACGACGTCTACCTGGGTAACGGTGTCTCGGAGCTGATTCCGATGACCCTGCAAGCCCTGCTCGATAACGGGGACGAGATTCTGGTGCCCAGCCCCGACTACCCCCTGTGGACGGCTGCCACCCAGCTTGCAGGCGGCAAGCCGGTGCACTACCTCTGCAATGAAGAGGACGGCTGGCTGCCCGATATCGAGGACATCAGGTCAAAAATCACCCCCAACACCCGCGGCATTGTGGTCATTAACCCCAATAACCCCACCGGTGCTGTTTATACGCCCCAGGTACTCCAGCAGATTGTTGACCTGGCACGGGAACACGAGCTGGTAATTTTTGCTGATGAGATCTACGAGAAGATTCTCTACGACGGCGCCCAGATGACCCACGTGGCAGCTCTGGCAGGCGACGACGTACTCACCCTAACCTTCTCGGGTCTTTCCAAGGCCTACCGGGTCTGCGGCTACCGCGCTGGCTGGGTGGCTATTTCGGGGCCCAAGCTCGCTGCTGCCCCCTTCATCGAGGGTATTAACCTGCTAGCTAATATGCGCCTGTGCGCTAACGTGCCCGCCCAGCACGCCGTACAGACCGCCCTGGGCGGCTACCAGTCCATCAACGACCTGATTCTGCCCGGCGGACGCCTGAAAGAGCAGCGGGACCTGTCCTACAAGATGCTCAGTGAAATGGACGGCGTGACCGTGCAGCAGGCTGAGGGCGCCCTCTATCTCTTCCCCAAGCTCGATATCGATAAGTTCAATATCACCAGTGACGAGCAGTTCATGCTCGATCTGCTACGGGAACAGAAGATTCTGCTGAGCCACGGCACGGCTTTCAACTGGTCAGAACCCGACCACTTTCGCCTGGTCTTCCTGCCAGATACCCGTACCCTGGCCGATGCCCTGGAGCGTCTGGGCAACTTCCTGGCTGACTACAAGCAGAACTAGGACGTCTGGTTCTGGCGGGCGGCGTCCAGGGTAGCCTGGGCGCCGTCGAGCCAGGCTTCGCAGCGCTGGGCAAGGGCCTCGCCCCGCTCCCACAGGGCAATAGACTCTTCAAGCGTGCTCGCACCGGACTCCATGCGGGCTACAACCTGCAAAAGCTCTTCGCGGGCCTGCTCGTAGGTCAGCTGCTCAACCGGAGTGGCATTCAGATCGGTCTTAAATTCGATGGTGTTGCTCATAGGTTTCCTTTCCTCGACCTGGCATCTGACCAGGTTCTAGTGGTTTTTCTCGTGTACGGCGGTAACGGTTGCGTCCACAGCGCCGGCTGCCGCGCGCACACTAATGTTTTGCCCCTCGTGCAGGGTGCGGGCATCGCGTACCAGCTGGCCGGAGGCGTCCTGCATCACCGCATAGCCGCGCTCCAGGGTCTGCTGGGGTGACAGGGCCGTAACCCGCGCCCGTAGCTGGCTAATAAGATCACGATCCCTGGCAAGACGGTGGACGGCCGCGTTCGAAGCCCTCGCTCGCAGCCGCTCAATATCCTCGGACCTAGCCAGCAGGGCTGAGCCCGGGTTGGCAAGAACCGGACGGGACCTCACCTGGGCTAGACCGTAACGCTCAGCAGACACCAGCTGCTCTATAGTCCGCACCAGCTGGTAACGGGCCGATGCGAAGAGCTCCTGTTCCTCACGGACGTCCGGAACAATACGCTTACCGGCATCGGTAGGGGTCGAAGCTCGCAGATCTGCTGCGTGGTCCATCAGAGGGGAATCAGCCTCGTGGCCAATAGCCGATACGACCGGGGTATGTGCCGTTGCAACGGCCCGAACCATTGCCTCCTCAGAGAAAGGCAGTAGGTCTTCAAAGGAGCCGCCACCGCGGGCAATCACAATCACGTCGATGTCATCCCGGCTATCAAGCTCAGCCAGCGCAGACGTCACCTGGGCAACCGCGTTCACGCCCTGCACCGCAACCTCCCGTACCTCAAAATCAACGGCAGGCCAGCGTAGGGAGGCATTACGGATGACGTCCTTCATGGCGTCCGAATCACGGCCGGTAATCAAACCCACCCGGCGGGGGAGCAAGGGCAGGGGCTTCTTACGCTCGGGACTAAAAAGACCCTCAGCCTGCAGCCTGGCACGCAACTGCTCAATGAGCTCCAGCATAGAACCCACACCCACCGGCTTGATGTTAGAGCCCTGCATCGATAGGCGGCCGGTCTTCACCCAGAAATCAGGCTTGAGCTGCAAAACCACCCGAGAGCCCCGCTCCAACTGGCCCTGCACCTTAGCCATCTCTGAGCCCCAGACCGTAACCGATACCGAGACCTCCTGCTCAATATCGCGCAGGGTCACATAAGAAACCCGACCCCTGTGGTTGAGCTCAATAATCTGCCCCTCCACCCAGGTCGGTACGCAACGGGCAATATACTCGTGCATCTTATTCGACAGCACATGTAGGGGCCAGGGGTTATCGACGCTGGTCTGCCCAGCACGTTCCGCTAGTTGCCAGGGTGCGCGCTGGGCCTGCTGTTCTTGCTGGGCCTGTAGCTGTGCCAGCGTCAGATGACCGGGTGCAGAATCACCAAAACTGTTCATACACCTACTTCTACCACCGCTGGCTGACACTTTAAGCATTGAGCCAAGAAAAACTGTCTTCTTTCTGCTGTGGGGTTTTTGAAAGGTTACGCAGGCTCACGCTCGCTGCCGACCCTCTCACCCGGTTCGCTAGCGCTCACAAGGTGATTCACGCCAGCCCCGAGCCAGCAGCTTCGCTGTGAGCCTGCTCCACCTATAAGAACTGCTCAAGCAAATACTCAGTAAGACCGGCTACTATGCAAGCATGACGGGTACCCGCAAGAGCACAGAAGACTACGGCGACGGCAACTGGACAAACCCCTATGTTCAGGCCGAAAATCAGCGCGCCCAAGAAGCAGCCCAGGCAGCCTACGCCCAGCAGCCCCAGGGCTACACCCACCCCTATGCAGAGCCGGCCTCGGCTCACTATGCCCAGGGGGCCTACCCTCCTGAAGCGCAGGCGCAGGGGGTAGCGTCCGCCCCGGTGGTTTCCTATGCGCCCCCACGGGCGCCTCGACGTCAGCGCCGCCGTCCGGCCTTTAGCCTAGCCAGGCGCTTTCTCTGCGTCCTGTTGGCCCTCCTTACGCTGGCTACCGGGCTGGCCGCAGCTACAGCCTACTGGGCACAAACCACCCTGGTAGATACCGAAAACTTTGCGGCGATGACCGAGTCCATCGCCTATGACCAGGACTTCCAGACCAGTCTGGCAAGTGCCGTTACCGACGACATCATGGCCTCACCCACTATCGAAACCTACCTGGGCGACGGGAACTCCACCGCTTGGTACGGGGGAGTGCAGAACTGGCTCTATGACCAGACCTACACCCTGGTCGACGGGGCTACCAACTCGCTGGTGACCTCCGATGCCTACCCCCAGCTGTGGGCCCAGGTGATTTCAGATACCCACGCCTATAACTTCTCGGGTGAAAGCCGCCCGGCGGTGCTTGACCTTTCTGCCCTCTACGACCAGGCTGGGGCGTCTGTGCAGTCGGCGACCGGCTTTGGTGTTGATACCTCAAGTCTGCCCGGCCGTACCATCACCCTGGATACGGGGCAGAACATCTGGCCTATCAATTCCACTGTCAATACCCTGATATGGCTGGCCTCCTTCTGGCAGCCCCTGCTGGTGGCCAGCGGCGTATCCGCCCTGCTCGGGTTCCTGCTCTGGCCCCGCAACCGCTTTGCTTACCTAGCTTTCATCGCCTTCAGCGCAGCAGCCCTACTCTGGATCGCTGGCCTCCTGGGTGGCGGTGCCTCGCTCACCGCCGGGATACAGCTACCGGCTAGCAACGCGGCCGTCCTTTTCCTGCAAAAACTGTCTGAAACCATCACCGCATCTTTCGCCAGCTACCACAACGGCCTGGCCCTCAACCTGCTCATTGCGGGGGCGGTACTGACACTTCTTGCTCTTCTCTCAGCGATCATGGGGCTGACTGCGAGAGAAGCCACTGCACGCACCCGCTAGAACCACGTAGGATAGAGACTATGTCTACCCAAGAGAAGACCATTGAACTGGGTCTGCCCACCGTACCCCGCGTGCGCAGGACCCGCGAAGAAGTTGAGGCAGCCGCCCCCACCGGCGACAAGAAGGTGCTCCTAGCAGCACCCCGCGGCTACTGCGCCGGTGTTGACCGCGCCGTCATCGCCGTTGAAAAGGCCCTAGACCACTACGGGGCTCCCGTTTACGTGCGCAAGCAGATTGTTCACAACCGCCATGTGGTTGAAACTCTCGAAGCTCAGGGTGCAATTTTTGTGGACGAGGTGGAGGAAGTCCCCGAGGGGGCCGTCACCGTCTTCTCCGCCCACGGCGTGTCACCGGCTGTTGTGGCCTCAGCGGAAGAGCGTCAGCTCAATACCATCGACGCTACCTGCCCGTTGGTTTCCAAGGTGCACCGCGAGGCCGTGCGTTTTGCCAAGCAGGACTACGATATCCTGCTCATTGGCCACACCGGCCATGAAGAGGTTGAGGGTACCGCTGGCGAAGCCCCCGACCATATTCAGATTGTGAACTCACCTGACGAGGTTGATCAGGTGACCGTGCGTGACCCCGAGAAGGTCGTGTGGATTTCGCAGACCACCCTGTCTGTGGACGAAACCCTTGAAACCGTTGCCCGCCTGCGCGAGCGTTTCCCCACCCTGCAGGATCCGCCCTCCGACGACATCTGCTATGCGACCTCTAACCGTCAGGGCGCTATCAAGGAGATCGCTCCGAAGGCTGACCTGGTGATTGTGGTGGGTTCGACCAACTCGTCGAACTCTGTGCGCCTGAAGGAAGTCGCCCTGGAATACGGCGCTAAGCAGGCCTACCTGGTGGACTACGCCAATGAGGTTGATGAGGCCTGGTTCGAGGGTGTGACCACCGTGGGTCTGACCTCTGGCGCTTCTGTGCCCGAGGTGCTGGTACAGGACGTGCTGCGTCTGCTGGCAGACTACGGTTACGTTGACGTTGAGAAGTTTGAGACCGCCAAGGAAGATATTCTCTTCTCGCTACCCAAGGAGCTCCGCGCGGCCCTGAAGAATGATTCGGGTGAGCCCGCGATGCGATTGGGAGGACGAGGAGCGAAGCCGAGCCGATGAGCGAGCGGTTCACCGCGCGCGGTGAAGTAAGAGCGAGCGAATGGGAAGCTGTGAGCGAAGCGAACTCCATTTACTTTGCGCGAAGAGTCCCCCTATAAGAAAAGACCCCCATATGGGGGTCTTTTCTTTTGGTCTGGTTAGCTGGGAATCAGACCGTAGACGACGGCGGAGAAGGCCGCGATACCTGAAATCACCACGAAGATGTTGGAGAGCTTGCCGCGGTAGGGGGCCAGTGCCGGTACCTTGTGGATGGCCCACATGGGCACGATGAAGAGTACCAGTGCCATGACGGGGCCGACTAGGGATTCGATGAGGGAGAGGACGCTGGGGTTCAGCACGGCGGCGACCCAGACGGTGACAACGATGAAGACGTTGATTGCCGCGTTGAGGGCTTTGTCGCTGATGCGTTTTTTCTCGGGGTCGAAGTTTTTACGGACGATACCCGCTGCTCCTTCGTGCCCGCCGAGCCAGTGGCCGAAGTAGGAGGAGACGATGGCAGCGATGGCTACGATGGGGCCGAGCCAGTTGATGAAGGGGGCGTCGAATTCGTTGGCCAGGTAGGAGAGGATGGGGAGGTTGGAGGCGCGGGCTTCAGCGAGGCCGTCCGGACCGATAGCTAGTACGCAGGACCAGACAAAGCCCATGGTGAAGACGGTCAGAATGATTGAGGTAACGCGCAGTACACGGGAGGCCTTGACCGAAGCGAAGCCGTGGTACTGCTTGCGCATAGCCACTGAGAACTGGGAGATAGCCGCTGCGTGGTAGAAGGAGAAGACGAGCACCGGCAGCATGAGCCAGAGGGTCATCGAGAAGTTGCCGGGAGCCGGCACCTGGCTAAAACCGTCGAGTGACCAGTGGGGGATGAGGTAGAGGGTGAGCGCGGCGAGTACCAGAATAAGGGGGTAGACCAGGAACTGGGTCACCATGAGCATGAATTTTTGGCCGATGATCATGACGGCGCTCATGGCGCCGACGAGCAGAGCGGCAAGAAGCCAGCGGGGTAGGGGTTCTAGCCCGAACTGGTTGGTGAGGAAGGAGTCAACGGTGTTGGTGATACTGACGCCGTAAATGAGCAGGATGGGGTAGATGGAGAGGAAGTAGAGCAGGGTAAAGATCTTGCCGAAGCCTCGGCCGAAGAATTCTTCGGCTACCTCTGTGATATCTGCTGTTTGTTTGGAGCTGGCGGAGACCATGCGGGAGAGCCCTCGGTGGGCGAGGAAGGTCATGGGCCAAATCAGAATGGTTGCGGCCAGCAGGGGCCAGACACCACCGGCGCCCGCGTTGATGGGGAGAAAGAGGATGCCCGCGCCGACGGCGGTGCCGAAGAGGCTGACGGTCCAGGCTGTGTCTGTGCGGTTCCACCCCGGTGCCCGGGTTGCGGCGTCGCCCATTTCTATGGCTGCGGTGGAGACATCGGTGTATTCGTGGCTGCCCTTGTGAGACATACAAAAACTCCTAGATTCACATCGTTGTGAGATACGTGTACTTATTATTCTAGCCTTTTTGTACGAGCCATGCAGAATGAGCCTATGCCCTACCTTTTCCTCGCGCTCGCTATTGGCTCGGAGCTCATTGCCACCACCCTGCTGAAATACACTGAGGGGTTCACCAAACTGTGGTTTACCCTGGGGTGCCTGGTGGGCTACGGTTTCGCTTTTTTCATGCTGTCGCTGGCGGTGCGGGACATCCCGGTCGGAGTCGCCTACGCCCTCTGGTCGGGGCTGGGCACCGCTGCCATCGTCGCCATCGGTGCGGTCTTTCTCGGGGAGCCCATCACCCTGGTCAAGGTGGTGGGCATTTCCCTGATTGTGGCCGGTGTGCTGGTGCTCAACCTGGGCGGGGCCAGCCACTAGTTCTGGTAGCAGATTTCTTCCCAGACGGGCCGGTAGCCCAGCTCCTCATTAACCTTGATCATGGCCGGGTTGACGGCCGAATTCATGGTAATAATTTGCCGAATGTGGGGCGCGGACGCCGGTAGGCGGGTATGGCTGAGCACCTTGAGGGTGCGGGAGAGGCCAAGGCCGCGGTGCTCTGGCATGACCACGGTGGATTCCTGCCAGGCTGAGGCATTGCGTGTATCGGTGGGATAGGTCAAGGCTGTTATCGCTGCAATCTTTCCTTGGTGTAGGGCTGCCGCATACATCAGTTCTTCTCCTGATGCATGGGTTTTCTGCTCTATCTCGCGCAGACGCTCAGGGGTGAAGTTTGAAGCCTCCCGGCGGACTTCTCCAATGGGTTCATCTACCTCTAGCTGGTGGTAAGCAGCTGCGGCTGACTCTAGGTGTTGTTCGGGAATTTTATGTTCCCAAACCTCGAAGGTGTAGGCAGGTTCGGTTATTGTCTTGCGCTCAGCCGCCTGCACAAGGTCTGCGGGAAGCGGTAGGGGAGCGATTCTCGTGATAGCAGAATTCTTAGGTTTCAAGCCCAGAAGAGCCGCAACCCTATTGATGGGCAGGGCGGGGTCGTCCTTGTTGTCATCCTGCATGAGGTAGCCGTAGTAGGTGATGTGGGTGCGTCCGCTGGGTTCGATAGCCTCGGCCAGGGCATGGTGGGTAAGCGCTTCTTCCAGGCCCCGTCCTTCGATCTCGGGGTGGACGGCGAGATCGAAGTTCAGGCCATCCAGGTTCTCTTTGAGGGGGAGTGATACCAGCACAATACCGAGAATCCGCCCCCGGACCTCAGCAACCCAGCGGTGGTTTTCATAGTAGCTGGAGGGGGCAAGAATAGCCCTCCGTTCTTCAATGGTTGTGGTTGACGGGAAGCCGTAGAGCTTTTCATCGCAGGCAGACTCTAGAGCATTGAGCTGCTCCATATCGGTATCTGAATCAATGTTGATGGGGCGGATGCTGATGTCCCGGGGCGAAAACTGCGCTACTGTCATGCTGACCAGCATAAAATACTTTGCCCCAGGTAACAAGAGGTGGGTGAGGGGAAGCTGCCTAACCTACCCGCCGGTGGCGGGCGTCCGCACCGCTTGCAGGGCTTCACTGACGCTCCCGCGCTCGCTTGACTCACCCCTGTAAACTAGAAACCGTGGCTTTAACTATTGGAATTGTGGGTCTGCCCAATGTCGGCAAGTCGACCCTTTTTAACGCACTGACCAAAAACAACATCCTGGCAGCGAACTACCCCTTCGCAACCATCGAACCCAACGTGGGCGTCGTCAACCTGCCCGATGAGCGCCTGGCCCGCCTGGCCGAAATCTACGGTTCCGAGCGCATTCTGCCCGCAACCGTATCCTTCGTCGACATCGCCGGTATCGTTCGCGGCGCCTCCGAAGGTGAAGGTCTGGGTAACCAGTTCCTCGCGAACATCCGCGAGGCCCACGCCATCGCCCAGGTCGTCCGCGCTTTCGACGACCCTGACGTCATCCACGTCGACGGCAAGGTAGACCCCGCCAGCGACATGGAAACCATCAACACCGAGCTGGTACTGGCTGACCTGCAGACCCTGGAAAACGCTATTCCCCGCCTGGAAAAGGCCGTCAAAATCAAGAAGGGTGACCCCGCCCAGCTTGAGGAATACAAGAAGGCCCAGGCCGTGCTGGAACAGGGCGATACCCTGATTTCCAAGTACGAAGAAGCCAAAATCGACATGGCCCTGCTCAAGGAGTTGAACCTGCTCACCTCCAAGCCCTTCATCTACGTCTTTAACTCGGACGAGGGCGTCCTTGCCTCTGAGGAAAAGCAGGCTGAACTGCGCGCCATGGTTGCCCCCGCTGAGGCTGTCTTCCTGGACGCCAAACTTGAGGCCGACATGGTAGAGCTCTCTGAAGAAGAGGCTCGCGAAATGCTGGAAATGAGTGGCCAGGACGAGTCCGGCCTCGACAAGCTGGCCCGCGTCGGCTTCTCCACCCTGGGCTTGCAGACCTACCTGACCGCAGGCCCCAAGGAAACCCGCGCCTGGACCATCACCAAGGGCGACACCGCCCCCCAGGCAGCCGGCGTCATTCACACCGACTTCGAGCGCGGCTTCATTAAGGCTGAGGTTGTCTCCTTCTCCGACCTGGACGACGCCGGTTCGATGGCTGAGGCCAAGGCCCGCGGCAAGGTCCGCATGGAAGGCAAGGAGTACATTATGCAGGACGGCGACGTGGTGGAGTTCCGCTTCAACGTCTAACTTTGTAGCCTCTGATATCCTGATGGCCGGTTGCTCCCTGGAAGGAGCTACCGGCCACTTTTTATAGAAAAGAAAAGCCCTATCTTTTCTCAGAAGCGGATAGGTAAACTGTGGGTATGAGCACTAGAAATCTAAGCATAGAAAGCCTAGAGCACAGGTCTTTACTTCAGACCCACTGGCAGTCATTCACGGAGCTGCTGGAACGATACGGTGCCTATAACCCGCAGCTTTTCGGGTCGGTCGCCCGGGGGCACTGCTGGCCCGGAGAGCGACTTAGATATTCTGGTAGAAATGGATCCAGCTGATGGTAACGTCTTGATGCGGGCAGCTGGTCTTATGGAGGAAACCCGTAACCTTTTGGGCACTCAGCGGGTCGATATTTTTCCTCTTCAGCTCCTTAAAAATCAAGTATCCCAGCAGGCCCTGGCCGAGGCAGTACCTCTATGGCAAGACTAGTGAGCCAGCACATTGATGATATCTATAAAACACTGCCTAGAAAGCCTAGAAGTTCTTGAGCAGGACGGCGACGTGGTGGAGTTCCGCTTCAACGTTTAGCCTCCTTAGAGAAGTGCCATTGGAAAAGTGCAAGTGCCCCGCGAAAAGTGCGGGGCACTTGCACTTTTTCGATGGCGTCTTAGGTGCGTGTGCGGTGTGTCGTCTACCGCTCATAAGTATGCTTTTGGCACAATAGTGGATACCAAGCTACCTGATGAAAGAAGGTTTATCATGAAAGCACGTCTAGCGTTCATCGCCGGTGCAGGTATCGGTTACGTGCTGGGTGCTCGCGCAGGCCGCGGCCAGTACGAAAAGATCAAGACCCAGGCTGCCAACGTCTGGAACGACCCCAAGGTGCAGAACGGCATCAAGACCGCCGAAGAAACCATCAAGGAACAGGCACCCGTCGTCGCCGAAAAGGCCAAGGAAGCAGCTGCGGCAGGTGCCGAAAAGGCTAAAGAAGCTGCCGCCGCAGGCACCGAGAAAGCCAAGGAAAAGGCTGAAGAGGTCAAGGACGCCCGCGCCGAAGCTAAGGCCGAGAAGCAGGTAGAAAAGGCAGAAGCTAAGGCCGAAAAGGAAGCCGAGAAGGCCGATAAGAAGGCCCAGAAGCTGGCCGACGAGGCCCCTGCCGATGTTGTCTCAGACCCCGCTACCGACATGAACGACGAAGGCCCCGTACCCACCAAGTAAGGCCCCCCTACGTTTAGCCCCAGAACCTTCCGCTCTTCGACGCCCCGAAGAGCGGGAGGTTTTGTGCTTCTATCTGGGATAATGGGGAGCGACCTAGACACCACCTAACTTTTGGAGACCCCCATGTCTGATGCCCCCGCACCCGCCTGCCCTGCCTGCTCTGAAGAATATTCCTACCAGCAGGGAGACCTCTGGGTCTGCCCCATGTGTGGACATGAATGGGCAGAAGGCGAAGACTCCGCAGCAGAAGAAACCGGTTCCAAGGTCCTGGACTCTGTGGGCAACGAGCTGGTGGACGGCGATTCTGTCACCATCACTAAGGGCCTCAAGGTCAAGGGGGGTGCCGATATCAAGGCTGGCACCAAGGTGCGCGGTATCCGCCTGCTCGAAAGCCCCGTCAACGGCCACGATATTGAAGCTAAGGTTCCCGGCGCAGGCCAGATGTACCTGAAGTCCTCCGTGGTCAAGAAGAGCAACTAACCCCCTGAAAGCAGTGGCCCACTTATGAAATGGCTAGTGTGGGCGGTGGCTATCGCCGCCTACGTCTTCTCAATTATCAACCGCAGCTCCTTCTCAGCGCTGGGGGCCACTGCCCAAACCCACTTTGGGGTTGAAGCTACAGCTATTTCCCTCTTCATCATGCTGCAGCTGGTGGTCTACGCCAGCTGGCAGGTACCGGTGGGTGCCCTGCTCGATCGTAAGGGGGCGCCGGTGCTGATTGCCGGTGGCCTGACCCTCATGACGGCTGGCCAGTTTCTCCTGGCCCAGAGCGAGACCGTTCCCCTAGCCCTGCTGGCGCGTGTGCTGGTGGGTAGCGGGGATGCCTGTATCTTCGTCAGCTTGATTCGCCTAATCTCAGACTGGTTTACCCCTAAACAAATCCCGGTAGTCAACCAAATTAGCGCCAATATGGGCCAGATGGGTCAGCTGGTTGCCGTCACACCCCTGGTCACCCTGGTGGGTGCCCTGGGCTGGCAGGGCGGCTTTACTGTTCTCGCCGCTATCGGTTCCTGCCTTCTGATCCTGGCCCTATTCACGCTCAGGCCGGCTCCCGGCAGGGCTACCGTGGCCCAGGGGCTGGGCCGCCGGGCCCGGCGCGGACGGGGGAGCGCGTCCGCCCGGCGTCCGCTCCCTGACCAGGAAGAAGCCAACCGGGCCCGCGCCGACCACCCCTACCCCGTCACAGACTCTCTACCTGTGCTACCCCCAGCAGGAAACCCAGGGTTTGCGGCCTCTATCAGGCAGGTGCTGGCCTACCCCGGTGTGCGCCTGGCCTTTTGGGTGCACTACGTGACGGCCTCCATGATTTTCTCTATCATGCTGCTGTGGGGCATGCCCTTCCTGACAGGGGGCCTGGGCTATAGCCGGGCCCTGGCTTCGGGCATCGTCAGCACAGTGGTAGCCTCCATCGTCATTGCCGGGTTCTTCACCGGCTCGATTCTCTCCCGCTTTTCTCCCTACCGGGTGCATATTGCGGTGGGTAGCAGCCTGCTCAACCTCAGCCTGTGGTCCCTCATCTTCTTCTGGCCCGGAATTGCCCCCACCGTCCTGGTGTACGCTGCGGCTATTACTCTGGGCATCAACGGCCCGGTATCCATGGCAGCTTTTGAGGTGGTGCGTTCGCACGTGCCTCAGCACCAGCGGGGCCTGGCCACAGGCATCGCCAATATGGGTGGCTTCGTAGGGGCCCTCACCACCGTGTTCCTGATCGGCCTGATTCTTGACAGTCTCGGCGCCGGTACCCCCGACACCTATACCCTTGAGGCCTTCCGCTGGGCCATGGCCAGCCACATCCCGGTGATTCTGCTGGGTATTCTCATGATTGCCCTGCTCTACCCCAAGGCCAAGCGGGCGCTGGCAGGCCGGGCACAGGCGTCCTAGTTTCTCAGGGGCGGACGCCCGCCGCCCCTCCCCAGCAGGCAGGCAGCAAACACACGGGGAGGGCTGCGGTATCTTGCCCACATTTTCCCGTTTTCACTGGGCAGGTGCTACTGCGGTCTTTAGAATTAAAAGCCGCACACCACGCCTTAACCTGTGAAGGAAACATGACCAGAAAATCAGTCGTCCTGTTCACTAGCCTTGCCCTGCTGGCCCTCACTGCCTGCCAGCAGGAAGAAGTGATTACCCGCGTTGACCCGCAGACCGCTTCAGCAAGCGCCAGCTCAGCCTCACCCAGCCCTACCCCCGAGGCCACTTCCGTTACACCTAGCCCTGAGCCTACTCCTGAACCGACCAGTGTAGAGCCCACGACCGAAGAACCGACCCCAGAACCGACTCCCGAAGACCCCTTCCCCGGTACTGTCTTCGCTGAGAATGGCGTGACCTTCTTTGTGCCCCAGGACTACGTGCAGGACGCCGCCCCCTCCCAGGCAGAGATTTTCACCTACCAGTTCACCCATTACCGCAGCACCGATGACGCTGCGGGGCGCTTTATGGTAGGCACCCCCTACAACGATGAGCAGGGGCGGAGCGCCGAGGAGATGGAAAAGGAAACCGTTGCCCGTCTTACCCCGGCCTGGTCTATCAACGAGACCGTTGAGACTATCAACTACACCCGCGAGGACGGCGTGCGGGTAATTCGCTCCGAGGTGCGTTTTGCCTCAGGCAATAACCCAGGCTACATCTTCACCCTTGATAACGGGCACGAGCTCATGCACGCGGCCATCTTGGTTGACGACACTAACCCTGATTTTCTGAAGAAAATTGAGGATTCCATCGGCTTCGCCTGGTAAACAGGTGCGGCGCATCAACCACAAGAGAAGCGGGCAAGACCATAGAGTCCTGCCCGCTTTTTGCTAACGCTGCTAGCTTTATGGGGTATCTGTTGTGTCTTCTTCTACTTCTGCGGGGGTGTGCAGCTCACCAACGCCCTCCGATAGAGCAACGAACTCGTCAATATCTTCTTGGGTCGCATAGGGCACGGGGTGTACCAAGAGCTCGTTGATGCTGGAGCGGAAGATATAGCTCAGGTTAACCGGGTCCGAGCCCTTGCCGCCGATGATGGCCTTGGTTGTTAGGCCATAGCTGAGCATGGTTAGCTGATTAGCCTGCACCTTGAGATCGGTGCCAGTCTTAATCTGCCCCGCTTGATCGAGCTGCACCAGCATGTCGTAAAAGAGGGTGCGGATGCGTTCGAGGCTGGTTACCGAAATTGATTTGATTTCGGGGGTAGAGCGTAGCTCGGCAACCATACCCAGTGTAATGCGGGAGACCGCACGGGAGCGGGGAGTGAGCGGAATGAAGTGCTCAAGTATCTTCACAGAATTGAGCACATCCTGGCCTTGCACCGACACAGCTCGCATACTGGCCTCGGTTTCCAGGCCGATAAGTTCTAGGGCGTAGGTCACTAGCTCAACGCGGCTATCAAAGGAGTGCCGCAGCGAACCGGTGGAAATACCAGCCTCAGCAGCCACATTGCGAATAGTGATGGCACTGACGCCTCGTTCGTTCAGGAGCTTCCAAACAGCCTGCGAAATAACTTTCTTACGTTCAGCGTGGTCAATGAGCTTAGGCACTGAAGAACTCCTGACTGAAGTAGTCGAGATCCTGCTCTTCGGGGTAGGTGAAGATTCCCAGCAGCGTCTCAAAATGGGTGAGCATGGGGGCCATGAGCTCCTCGTCGCTGGCTTCCCCATCGGTCAGCAGGTAGAGACAGTTGATACCCCACAGCAGGACTACCAGCTTTTCAACCTCAAGGTCGATATCGATATCGTCCCGCACAAAGCCCTGGGCCCGTAGCTGGCTGAGCAGGAAGCCGTAGGCATAGAGGAAGTCCTTTTCGTGGGACTGCAAAACCTTGGCAATGCCGGGAATCGTTGAGGCATCGGCGAGCATGCCCGCAACCACGGTGATGAAGAGCTTGCCGTCCTCCGAGACAGGGGAGAGCTCGGTGAAAATCTCTTCGAGACTGTAAATCAGTTCGTAGTTGAAGGTGCGGCTGGTAAGGCTACGGATGAAGCGCTTACCCACGAAGTCGAGAGAGAACCGCATCATTTCTTCATTGGAGGGGAATACATGGCGCAGGGAGCCTGTGGAGATGCCGGCTTCGGCAGCTACGGTACGCACTGAGACCCCGCGGACGCCTTCGCGGGACAGTACCGCCCAGACAGCTTGGGCGATTTCTTGTTTGCGTTCTTCGTGGTTAATGAGTTTAGGCACGTTTTAACTTTAGATGGTGGTGTGTTTACTGATGCTAGGCCCAGTCTTATTTCGTTAGGATAACGAGAATATGACATGGCGAAGGGAGGGGGGAGGGACTGCTAGGACGCCAGGTAGGCAGCCAGGTGCTCCCCGGTGAGGGTGCCTGCGGCAGCAAGCTGGGCGGGAGTTCCCTCAAAGACGATTGTACCGCCATCGTGACCTGCTGCTGGGCCTACATCGATAATGTGGTCAGAGTGGGCGATAACGGCCTGATGGTGCTCAATGCAGAGCACCGTTGTACCGGCATCGACCAGTTGATCCAGGAGGCCGAGGAACTGCTGTATATCGGCCAGGTGCAGGCCCGTGGTGGGCTCGTCGAAGATGTAGATTCCACCGGGTTCTGCCATATGGGTGGCGAGCTTGATACGCTGGCGCTCACCGCCTGAGAGGGTAGAGAGGGGCTGCCCCAGGGTGATGTAGCCCAGGCCCACATCGACCAGGCGCTGCAAGATTTTCGTTGCGGCGGCCAGCTTGGTCTCCTTGGCGCTAAAGAGGGCGAGGGCATCGGCTGCGGAGAGGGCCAGAACGTCGCTGATGTTCTTATCGCCCAGACGATATTCGAGCACGCCGGGGGAGAAACGCTTACCTTCGCAGGCTTCACAGATAGCGGTGGACTTTTCCATAAATCCCAGCTGGGTTTCCAGCACGCCGGTGCCCTTACATTCGGGGCAGGCTCCCTCGGAGTTTGCCGAGAAGAGGGCGGGCTTGACTCCGTTGGCCTTGGCGAAGGCCTTGCGGATAGGTTCGAGCAGGCCGGTGTAGGTGGCCGGGTTAGACCGGCGTGACCCCTTAATAGGTGCCTGGTCAATGTAGATGATGTGCTCTTCACCGCCGACCTGCTGTTCCAGCAGCTCGGTGATCAGGGAGGACTTACCGGAACCTGCCACACCGGTAAAGGTGGTCAGGACGCCGGTGGGCACGGCGACGGAAACATTTTTGAGGTTGTTGCGGGTTGCGTCCGTAACCTGCAGGGCCCCGGTAGCGGGGCGGACGGCGTCCTTAAGCCCCTGCCGGTCGTAGAAGTGACGGGAGGTGACGGTATCAGCCTGCTTGAGCCCTTCGAAGGCTCCGGCGTAGACCACGGTGCCACCAGCCGAACCGGCAGTCGGGCCCATATCGATGATGTGGTCGGCAATGGCGATGGTTTCGGGCTTGTGCTCAACGACCAATACGGTGTTGCCGCGGTCGCGCAGGCGCAGCAGCAGCTCGTTCATCTTGGTGACATCGTGGGGGTGAAGACCCGCGGTGGGCTCATCGAAAACGTAGGTGACGTCGGTGAGCGGGGACCCTAAGTGACGCACCATCTTGGCGCGCTGGGCCTCACCACCTGAGAGCGAGGAGGCAGAGCGGGAAAGGGCAATGTAGCCCAGGCCGATAGTGACCATAGAGTCCAGCAAGTGCTCCAGCGCAGCGAGTAGGGGAGCGACCTCGGGGATGTCCTGCTCACGCACCCAGGTGAGCAGGTCGGTAACCTGCATGTCGCAGAGCTCAGCAATGTTTACTCCGCTGACCTTGGAGGCCAGGGCAGCCTGGGAGAGGCGGGTGCCGCCGCAGTCAGGGCAGGGGACAAAAGTGACCGCCCGGTCAACAAAGGCGCGAATATGAGCCTGCATGCCCTCCTTATCCTTGGAGAGCATAGACTTCTCAATGCGGGGCACCAGACCCTCATAGGTCATGTTGATGCCCGCAATTTTCATCTTGGTGGGCTCTTTATACAGGAAATCGGCACGCTGTTCGTCGGTAAAGTCCTTGACCGGAATATCGGTGGGGTAGAGACCCGACTCCTTGTAGAGGCGGGCGGACCAGCCACTGGTGGAGAAACCGGGAACCTTGAAGAAGCCCTCGTCCTCCATAGTCAGGTTCTCATCAAAGAGCTCAGCCAGGTCAATCTGGCTGGTACGGCCCAGACCCTCACAGCGGTTGCACATACCGCCGGTACGGGAGAAAGTAACGTGTTCGGCCTTGCCATCGCCCACCTTGCGTGCCCCGGTGCCCTGCACGGTTGCCTGATTGAAAGAAAAAGCGGTGGGGGAGCCTAGATTCGGGGAGCCCACACGGGCAAAGAGCATACGGAGCATGGGCAGGGCATCAGTTGCGGTACCCACCGTCGAGCGGGGGTTAGCCCCCAGACGCTCCTGATCGACGATAATAGCGCTGGTCAGCCCCTCAATCGCATCGACATCGGGCCGGTCCTGATGCGGCATAAAGCCCTGCACAAAAGCCGAGTAGGTTTCGTTAATCAGACGCTGCGATTCAGCTGCCACCACGCCGAAAGCCAAGGACGACTTACCCGACCCCGACACCCCGGTAAAAACCGTCAGACGACGCTTAGGAATCTCAACCGACACATTCTTGAGATTGTTATTGCGGGCACCGGTAATACGAATAGCCTGATGGGAATCAGCGGGATGGGTTGCAGACACGAAATCTCCCTAAAGTGCGAAGGATAGCTGCATATCAGTCTAGCGAACCGCGCACCCCTGACTAGAACGGCGGTTCCCCGCACAGCGCAACACCTTGCACCACCCCGGTTGCCTACGCCACAATACAACTATGGCTACTACACATCTAGAAGGCAACGACGTACAGACCGTAGGCGACCTGCCCGCCGTAGGTTCCACAGCACCCGCATTCACCCTGGTGAACACCGACCTCGACACCGTCACCTCAGACTCATTCGAGGGCAAGAACCTGGTCCTCAACATCTTCCCCTCCGTCGACACCGGCGTCTGCGCCGCGTCCGTCCGTAAATTCAATGAAGAAGCATCCAAGCTGGAGAACACCACCGTCGTGTGCGTCTCCAAGGACCTGCCCTTCGCCCTGAGCCGCTTTTGCGGTGCCGAAGGAATTGAGAACGTTGTATCAGCGTCCGCCTTCCGCGACTCCTTCGGCGAAGACTACGGCATCACCATGACCGACGGCCCCCTGGCCGGCCTGCTGGCCCGCTCCGTTGTGGTCATCAATGCCGCCGGTGAGGTCATCTACACCCAGCTGGTCGACGAAATCACCACCGAGCCCGACTACGAAGCCGCGCTCGCAGCACTCTAAAACCAATATCACTTACGCGGTGGGTATATCCCTTCCGCCTGCTGACCCTCTCCCAGCTCGCGCTGGGGCGCTCGCTGGGATTCATGCCAGCCCCAAGCCAGCAGGCTTCCAGGGATATACCCACCGCTGTGTGTTTGTTGGGTGCCGGTGGGGGGGTAGGGGCGGGCATATCATAAGCCGATTGGATGGGGCTGGCGTGAATCGCACGCGATGAGCGCCAAGATTCCGAGCGCGCGAGGAAAAATAATCTTGGTGCGAATCTGGTGAGCCTGCGAGCCAGTCAGCGAGCCTGCGAGAGGGTCGATCGGCGAGGATATGCCCGCCCTTACCTCTTTCCCTACAGCACCCAGTTAGCGAGCACCACGCAGGTTGCTGTACCTACGATGAGGGAGAGTGCCAGGTTCTTCCGCCACAGGTGGGTAGCAACCGTTACCACCGCTCCAACGAGGTAGGGCAGGGCCGTCTCGCGGGAAGAGTAGTCGATTTCTGCCAGCACGTAGAAGCCCAGGCAGATGATGGCTCCCATGGGCAGCCAGGCTGCAAGGTTGGCGACCAGGGCTGATCCCTTGAGCGCGGACTTCACCCCAAAGGGAATCAGTCGCAGGGCAAAGGTGATGCCGGCTGCCAGGAAGATAGCTGAGAGAATGTAGCCGGTGCTAGGCATGCGGGGCCTCCTGACGTGAAACACCCTGACGCTGGGTGGTCAGGTGGCGGATGATGAGTAGGGCTACCAGGGTCAGCAGGGAAACCAGCAGCATGGAATGCGGGGCAAGGACGATGGCCGTCAGCGAAGAGATAACCGCGAGTGAGGCAGTTACCCGGTCTTTGACCGCCCGGTAGGCGTCCATGGAGAGCACGATGAACATGCCCGTCATGACGAAATCCACGCCTTCAAGGTTAGAAAGAAAGGTTGCGCCCAGAATGACGCCCAGGGTGGAGCCGCCCCACCAGGAGAGCCAGAGCACCACCGAGACCGTCATGATGCGGGAGCTACGAAAATTCTGCGAGCCGGGAGCGGTGTTGAGGGCGTAGGCTTCGTCGCAGAGCATATACACAGCCAGGGCCTTGGCCAGATTTCCTTTGACGTTCTGCAGGGGGTAGGAGATGCCGTAGACCAGGTGGCGGGCATTCATCAGAAGGGTGGTTGAGGCGACCAGGGCAAGCGGGGCAGAAGAGGCAATAAGACCCACCAGCAAGAACTCCACCGAACCGGCAAAGACAATAGCAGAAAGGGCAGGGGCCACCCACCAGGGCAGCCCCACCGAGGCAACCAGCACACCCAGACCCATGCCCATAACAACAAAACCCAGGCAGAGCACGCCCGCTACACGCAGGCCCTCCCTAAAGCCGCTTTCGCCGGGCAACTGGTGGACATGCTCACCCGTAACGGGGGCGGACGCCGCCGCCCCGCTGGCGGGGCCCGGCAGGTTGGCGGGGGTAGAAGGCGCTGAGAGCTGACCTGTATCTGGGCTGGTGTGGTGCATAGCCATAAGTTTAGATAAAACTAGAGGAACTCCAATTTTCTGATCAGCATGTAACTGTTTGCCTCCTCAGAAATAAAACCCGTGCTGGCGCCGTTACCCGGGTACCGGCGTCCGCCCCCATCCCATAGTAAGGAAGAACCATGACCGACAAGACCACCCGCACCGAAGATCCTAACTACCGCGCCGTCACCGTTGAGCGCGTCGCCTCCCGCCACTACCGCGCCACCAACGCCAAGGGCGACACCCTCGACTTCGGCCAGGGTGAAGGCCTGCTCACCCCGGTTGAACTGCTCCTAGCCGCAATCGCAGGCTGCTCCGCCATCGACGTCGATGTGGTCACCGGCCGCAAATCAGAACCCGAAACCTTCACCGTGCACTCATCTGGCCTGCGCAAGGTCGACGAGAACAAGGCCGTGAGCCTCGACGATATCGAAGTCAGCTTCAACGTGCGCTTCCCCGCTACCGAAGAAGGCGAAAAAGCCCGCTCCATGGTCGACCGCCTGATCAAACTCTCCGCCGAAAAAGACTGCACCGTCTCCCGCACCGTCGAACACGGCGCGTCCGTCACCTTCATCAACGAAGATAAGCAGAGCTAAATCACGCTGCCCGCCCGGGGGTGCAGGGCGCTCGCGGTGGTAATCTAAAGTTTGTCTTATGCCCCCTAAGCAAAACTGTTGGGGGCTCATTACCACCGAAAGTAGCAGCACACTATGTCTACTGAAGCGCAGTCTGCACCCACCGGGCAGACCAAAGAAGAGCTCAAGCGCGGCCTAGCCAGCCGCCACCTCTCCATGATCGCCATCGGCGGCGCCATCGGCACCGGCCTCTTTGTTGCCTCTGGCTCCACCATCGCTGAAGCCGGCCCCGGCGGCGCCCTGCTGGCCTACGCCCTGATTGGCATCATGGTGTTGCTCCTCATGCAGTCCCTGGGCGAAATGGCAGCAAACCTGCCCGTCGCAGGCTCCTTCCAGACCTTCGCCTCCCGCTACGTCTCAGACTCCTTCGGCTTCGCCATGGGCTGGAACTACTGGTTCAACTGGGCCATTACCGTGGCTGCTGAGCTGGTGGCCGCCGGCGTCATTATGTCCTACTGGCTCCCCGACGTCCCCGGCTGGATCTGGGCAGGAACCTTCCTGGCCATCATCCTGGGTATCAATGTGCTTTCGGCCCGCTCCTACGGCGAATCAGAGTTCTGGCTGGCTACCATCAAGGTGGTCACCGTTATCGTCTTCCTGATTGCCGGCGTCGCCATGATTTTCGGCATCCTGGGCAACCACGACAACGGTTTCGCTAACTGGACCGACGGCGAAGCACCCTTCAAGGGTGGCTTCCTCTCTATCCTGGCTATCTTCATGGTCGCCGGTTTCTCCTTCCAGGGCACCGAAATGATCGGTGTTGCCGCTGGTGAATCTGAGAACCCCCGCCGCGACGTTCCCCGCGCCCTCAAGAGCGTTTTCTGGCGCATTATGCTCTTCTACATCGGTGCTATCGCTATCATCGGTACCCTGATTCCCTACACCAGCCCCAACCTGCTGCGGGCGGACGCCACCGACATCGCCTACTCACCTTTCACCATGGTCTTTGAGAACCTGGGAGTTGCTTTTGCTGCTTCGGTGATGAACGCCGTCATTCTGACCGCGATTCTCTCTGCCGGTAACTCGGGCCTCTACGTTTCGTCCCGTATGCTCTACGCCCTGGCGCTGGAGGGGCGTGCTCCCAAGATTTTTGCCCGCGTGAACTCCCGCGGCATTCCCATGCCCGCCCTGCTCATGACCGCCGCTATCGGCCTCTTCGGCTTCGTCTCTGCCGTAGTGGGCGAGGGCTCTGCCTACACCTGGCTGATTAACATCTCTGGCCTGTCGGGCTTCATCACCTGGGTGGGTGTGGCGATCTGCCACTACCGCTTCCGCCGCGCTTACGTCGCCCAGGGTAATGATGTGAACGACCTGCCCTACAAGGCTCCTCTCTTCCCGATTGGCCCCATCGTGGCGCTGCTGATGTGCCTGCTGGTGATTGCCGGCCAGAACTACAACGCTATTTTTGCTGGCCACTGGTTTGAGGTTGTCTCGGCCTACATCGGCCTGCCCATCATTATTGGTGTCTGGCTGGTGCACAAGCTGGTAACCGGCTCAAAGACTATTCCGCTCAAGGACGTGGACGTCTCAGGCCTTGAGGTCTCAGGCAAGTAAGTTCCTGTGAGAGAAAGGGGAGGGCACCGGGTTTTCCGGAGCCCTCCCTTTTTCATAGGGTAGGACGCCTGTGAGCGGGGGAGTGGGCCGGGCTAGAATGGTGTGGTTTGGTTTTGTTTTCTGCGTAAGTGTTCTGGGTTGAAAGGTGTGGCCGCGTGGCTAAGCTCTATTTCCGTTTTGGCGCCATGAATTCGGGTAAGTCGACTGCGCTGTTGCAGGCTGCCCATAACTATGAGGAGCGTGGCCAGCGGGTGCTGCTGGCCAAGCCGCAGGTGGACACCAAGGGCGATACTGAGATCGTGTCCCGCCTGGGGGTGACCCGTCAGGCTGATTTTTTGGTGGGTGCTGAGGATTCGGTACGCGATCTCTTCCACGCTGCTGCTGAGCCTAATGCTGATGACGACCGTATGCACTGGCATCTGCCCGTCTCCTGCCTGCTGGTGGATGAGGCCCAGTTTTTGACCGCTGAGCAGGTGGATGATCTCATGCGGATTGCGGTGGAAGAGAACGTGCCGGTGATGTGCTACGGCATTCGTACAGACTTTAGAACGCGGGCCTTCCCCGGCTCTGCCCGCCTGCTGGAGATTGCCCACACGCTGGAAGAGCTCAAGACTATTTGTCGGTGCGGACGGAAGGCGCTCTTTAACGGCCGTACTGTTGATGGAAAGTTTGTTTTTGCCGGTGACCAGGTGGCCATTGACGGTGTGCATGTGGGCTACGAGTCCCTCTGCCCCACCTGCTACCTGGAGGAATCGGGCGGCAAGCTCTACCAATAGCAGCCCTCTTGCACGTGTGGATTTTTTCCTGCTAAAGTAATCATCACGATTCAGAAGCCCAACGCAAAGCCCTTTGACTTGTTGGCTGGCAACCGCCTGACGCAGACGGTGCCCTCAAAGGAAAATCGGTCACCCGCCAAAAGGCCCGGTGAAAGCGCGATTATTTAGGAGGCCCACTGTGGTTTCATTTTTTCCTTTTTCAAAGTCTTCAGCTTCAGCAAAAGCTACTTCAGGCTCTGCTCACACCGATCAGCGGAAGAACGTGCCGCTTAGCCAGCGGTGCACCCTACATTCAGCTGGGCACGGAATTGTCCCGGCAATTGGTATCAATGCGTCGAACATGACCTGGCAGGAAGCTACGATTATTGCCGTGCGGGGTACGCGCGTGCAACTGAAAATCGACGGGCAAAGCCGGTATTTCTGGAACCATGATTCGACTCGTCTTTTTGAGTTTCTTAGCGCGACGGACGGCCAGGTGCGTAGCGCATCGGGGGAGAGAAAGGACGCGGGTGCCCCTGTTCTTCTATGGAATGAGGAGCACAAGCTACTCGGGCTGCGAGAGGGCAAGATCTTTTCTTTAAGCCATCTTTCACCGGAACCCTTGACTGTTTGCGTTACCGCTGAAAATCGCTAACCGAGACTATAGATAAGGGGTCGGCTACAGACTAGATCTGTAGCCGATCTTTTTATTCAAGCCTCAGATAAAATCCATCGTTAGACTGGTAAACCCAAGGAATAAATTTTCTTTAGAAAATATTGTGGTAGGTATGAAGGTTTCTATTCTTGGCGCCGGTAAGCTCGGCACAGCTCTTGCCCGTCTCTCTGTTGCTGCTGGCCATGAGACGCTGATTTATGCCAGGCCAAAGCCACTGCTAGATATTATTTTGAGTTCTCTTGTGCCAGAAGCCCAGCTAGTGGATTTTGAGAGCGCACTGAAAGCTGACATCGTCATTGTGGCTCTGCCCCGAACTGCTCTTCCCAATTTTGATTTTTCTGCTGCTCATGGGCTTGTAGTGGACGCGACCAATCCATGGGAATCTGCTGGGACGGCTGGAACTGAATTTGAGCTGCCCGGGGTGCAGGTGCCTGTTGTCCGAACGCTTAACCATATTGCCTATGATGATTTGACTTCTGACAGCCGGGTTTTGAACCCTCATGCTCTACCGCGTGCTGTTGCAGTGATTGACGCGGGGCAGGGGGATAAGGCACTGGAGACCGCTTGTGAGCTGGTTAGCTCTTTGGGGTTTGACGTGGTTCTTATGCCTGAAAGTGCAGCCCACCTTTTTGAGCCGGACAGCCCCGCCTTCGGAGCTTTTCTAACGAAAGAGCAGATGGAGGAACTGCGCAGTAAATAATTCTAAAGAAGTTGCTGGCAGGTATGTTTACGCTTCTAACTGTTGTGCAGTGAATACTTTCAGCCTGAGGTACAAAGCTCATGAGTATTATGGCTGATTTAGCTCGTGAACGTCATAGACTAATAGAGTTGGCAGAGAGGGTTCCCAGCTCTCGTGAGCACATGTATAGTAGTTAATAAATTCGAATATATATTCGAAAATTGTGATGAGTTGATGGGGAGACGCACGCATGCTGACTTCAGTTGAGATTTGCGCCGGTGCTGGTGGCCAGGCGCTTGGCCTTGAAATGGCTGGGTTTGAGCATCTAGCAGCCGTTGAGATTGACCCAGACGCCTGCAATACTCTTCGAGCTAACCGCCCAGAGTGGAATGTAGTTGAGGCTGATCTCAATGACTGGGATCCTTCCCCCTATAAAGGCGTTGATCTCTTTGCAGGTGGTGTCCCGTGTCCTCCTTTTAGCGTGGCTGGAAAACAGCTGGGTGCTGACGACGAGCGTGACCTTTTTCCCCGAGCCCTTGAAATTATTGAGACTCTTGAGCCTAAAGCTGTCATGCTTGAGAACGTTAAGGGCCTGCTGTCAAAGCGTTTTGCTGATTATCGAAATGAAATTATCAAGGCTATGGGCGAACTCGGCTATATCGTCGATTGGCGGCTGATTAACTCTTCTGATTACGGTGTACCCCAGCTACGTCCCCGCAGCATTTTGGTTGCTACTCATAAAGATTTAGATGGTTGTTTTGTCTGGCCTGAGCAACGCCCTGATGATGCCCCCACGGTAGGGGATACCCTTGTGGACTTGATGGCTTCTAAGGGCTGGGAGGGCGCGGACGCCTGGGCTCAGGGAGCGCAGAAGATTGCGCCTACTCTGGTGGGGGGATCCAAGAAACACGGTGGGCCCGATTTGGGGCCGACACGTGCGAAGCAGGCTTGGGCTGATATGGGAGTGAACGGGAAATCGATTGCTGAGGACGCCCCGGAGCCAGGATTCGCTGATATGCCCAGATTGACTGTGCGTATGGCCGCGCGTATTCAAGGGTTCCCTGATGAGTGGCAGATTACTGGTCGGAAGACCGCTGCATACCGCCAGGTGGGGAATGCTTTTCCTCCTCCGGTTTCATACGCGATTGGCTCTGAAATCGCAAATCTCTTGAACCAGAATATTGAGGTGAAGAATGGTAGCGTCGCTGCATAAACTTCGACAGGAGTACCATCAAGAGCTCATTGACCTAGGTGTCTTGGCTGTAACTGCGAGTGGGGTGGCTTCGAATGCTGACAGCTCACAGAAGACGAGCAAAGCTATTGCTTTGTCTATTGCTGAACAACTTGGAGTGACTCCTGGTGGCGAAAAGCTAGCCGGTCAAACAGCTGGGCATGCCTTTGAAGCTGCAACAACTCGGTTTCTGAGTAAAGCATTGGCTGAGTTTAACCATTTGGTACCACCGGGCACAGCCATTGAGCATGTGGTGAAGCGTGGGCATGGCTTTTATCTGGCAGAGTTTGTGCCTTACTTGCATTTGAAGCAGCTTGCGGGTGCTGTGGAATCAGACCCCACCTTGTCTACGGTTTTGGGGAATTCATATGATATTAGCCCTGATGTGATTATGACTCGGGCACCCCAGCCTGATGCGTACTTCAATGGTAACGCTTCTCGCGTTGATGGTTCAGTTGCGAGACTGACGCCTCGCCGTCTTATCAATAATGAAGCAAGATTTGTTGAGGCAATTATTAGTTGTAAGTGGACTTTGCGTAGTGACCGGGCCCAGAATGCCCGTTCTGAGGCCCTTAATATAATCCGTAATCGTAAGGGCCGCACTCCGCATATTGTGGTGGTAACTGGAGAACCGACTCCTTCTCGGCTAGCTTCTCTAGCGTTGGGCACAGGTGATATCGATATCGTGTATCATTTTGCTTTACCTGAGTTACAGAAAGCAGTGGTGTCCGCTGGTAATGATGAGGCAGAGAGCATGCTGAATATTCTTATTCAGGGAAACCGCCTTCGTGATATTGCTGATTTAGTTTTGGATATTGCAGATTAGTCCTTATTTAATACAATTTCACTAGTCGTTACATTCGTATTTTATTAGTCTATATTGCGGATATAATCTTTTGGTCGCAATTGCCCAAGCTTTATCTGTATTACTTGAAGAGCGCTGGGGTGGAAAAGAAGAACGTCCGGTAATATGCTACGGCATTCGTATGGGCTTTAGGACGTGGGCTTTCCCTGGCTCTGCCCGACTGTTGGGGATTACCTATACCCTGGAATAGCTTAAGACCATTTGCTGGTGTGGCCGAAAGACCCTTTTTAACAGCCGCTGATGGCCGGTTTGTGTTTACATGAGGACCAGATAGCTATTAATGGCGTGCATGTGGTTCATGAGTCGTTCTGCCCCCCTGTTACCTGGATGAGTACAGCAGAAGCCTTTGCCAAAAGCTTCATTTTTGTATGAAACCTTTATCTGTTTCTCAAAATAGAATTTGATAAAAATAATTTTCTGTCAGATGCATTTAAGAAATAATGATTAAATTTCAATTTAATTCACAAATTTCAAAATTTTATTTATCTCAATTAAAATAGATGAATAGGTGCCTATCAAAATGGTGACTACTCCTAAACACCTTAAGAGTACGATTTTCACTGTTCAGTATTTATTAATAGTTATTCTTAACTCATTTTCTAGACAGAGAACGGAGCTTCCAAAGTTTGTAACTGACTTCCTTGTAAGGTTGAAATATGTTTCCATACTGGGGATTGTGATGTCCACTGGCTGACTGCTCTTATTTGAGTGGATTATCATTGTTTTATTTAATTCACTAACTCCCTTTACGTTCCAAATCTTAGGAACTTTATCTTTAGGTAGATTATAGTAATTCATTAAAATTTTACTTCTTTTTTTAAGGGCAATTAAAATTGACAGTCGTACCCATTCATCTAGCTCACGAACTTGTGTACTATCCGTACAGGCGGCATAGTAGGCAATAAATCCTGTAAGGTTGCTTTCATAGACTTTACCTGTCTTATCAAATCTTCGAACTTTTGCTGGTGGAACAGACCCGTAGAACATCTTACGTAACGCCCAAATCAGCGAAATATAATCTTTATCTTTTGGTTCACTTGGTGATAAATCTACTCTATTGTTGAATTTATATTGTTGTAATTTGGTTGGGGTGCTTATTTGGTCAAGTAGATGGAAATTTATTATCCTTAATATTTTATTTTTGATATTTTGAACAGATTTTTTTGAAATGCGGGTATCTCCGAGCGAAATTTGGTGACTAAGAAACTCAATGTGATCAGTTGAGGTAAATTCTGATTTTAAATCACTGATTTTTGTTAATATCCTGACACCAAAACTTTTATTTGGATTTAGATTCACGCGACTGTTTACAGACCACATAAAAATATTTTGAATCGCAGAATTAAGATCAGAGTACGATTCAGTCCAAATCAATACATCATCAGAGAATCTTACGAAAGATATTCCAATTCTTTCAAACTCTCTATCTAGCTCAGATAGTGCAATATTTGCAAGAAACAGGCTTATCGCAGTGCCTTGAGGAATTCCCTTGTCACTTGGCATTATAGACAGAAATGATTTTATCAAATTTATTTCTGTCTCTGTAACATGGTATTTTCCGCTGTATAGTATGTTTAAAATGTATTCATGGTCGATGGAATCAAAATATTTTGAGAAATCGTACTCTGCGATATAAATTCTACTTTTTGTAGAAAACTCCTCTGTGATATATTTTATAGCATCGTATGTGGATCTATCGTTTCGATAAGCATACGATCTATTGCTGAAGTAGGGGAGGTTCTTTCTCAAAAGGTTTTTAAAAAAAAAGGAGCGATACTGCCTCATCTACAATTCCAAAAATTGAAATCTCTCTCGAGCCGCCGCTCTTTTTTATGGGTATTTTTTCAGGGGGGTGTGGCTTGTATGAGTTGTTTGTAATATTTTCTGATATTTTTTGTGCAAGGAATTTTTTGTTTTTCAGGGCAATCGATGGGTTATATATATTACTTTCCCAATAAGCTGGTTGGTGAAAATCTAAGGAAAGAGGGTCCTGGTACGTCATCTGAGAAATTTTGTTTTTATTATATTCAAATTTTATTCTCCTAGATTCTTGCCTCGTTGCTCTTCTCTGAGCAACTTTGGAAATATATCTATCTAAGGATTCCTCAAGCGATTCAGGCATTGTCAAACTTTCAGGTCAAATATGAAAGGTGGGAGGTGGGTGAGCTGATCAGGCGCCCACCTCCCGTGATCCCAGCTCACGCAAGTGTCAAAAAAAATGAGCTACAACTAAATCAAGCTGTGGCGATTGCTACTTATTGCAAGTTTGTAGCAATAGTTAACTCGCATATAGCTGGTCTCGCAACACCAACTAGGTGCCGTTTAATATCATACCAGTAGCGCTATTGAAGCCGCAATAGTGATGATGAACAAAGTAATGGGGTAGGAGTCTAGGAGCCAGCAGAAAATACTCCTTATGAAAATTGGTATTTTAGATTCTTTGCTATTTTTATAATCACGTTTTGCATGGTTTTCTGCATTTAGAAGATTTCTTTGATATTTTTCTATTTCTTCACACAGCTTTTTATTTGTTAAATTAGGCTCTTGCTGCAACAGTCTGAGGTATTCAAAATTCTGAGAAGAAATTTGTGCTTCTAGATATGAATTTCTCATATCTTCTATTCTTTTGGGGAACTTCATGGTTGGAACTATTAAGCTGCAAACAAGATTGAGTATAGATATTATTATTAGTAGTGTACTGATTTGATTTATGTTTGATTTATTGAGAATGGCTATGGAAACGGCGATTGTTGTAAATGACGAGGATATTAGAGCTATATTCCAGCAAATATTTTGTCGTTTAAGTCTTTCGTAGGCTTCGAGGCGTGATTTATATGTTGAGTATGATCTTTTTTCATATTTTTCTATTAGTTCTTCCATCGTTTAATAAGACCGTTCCTTGGCAGAAAAAGATGTTGCCCAATGTTCTAAGCGCTGGGCAACATCAAATTAGAAACTTATTTATTTTTTCAACCCATCCACCACGTCATTCAGGGTGGTGCTGGGGCGCATCACCGCTGATGCCTTGGCGTCCTCGGGCTTGTAGTAGCCGCCGAGGTCGGCGGGGGAGCCCTGGGTCTCTAGCAGCTCAACCACAATCTTCTCCTCGTTCGTAGCCAGAGCCTTAGCCACCGGGGCAAACTTAGCCGCCAAATCGGCGTCCTCACCCTGAGCAGCCAGCTCCTCAGCCCAGAACTTAGCCAGGTAGAAGTGAGAACCGCGGTTATCAATCTCGCCCACACGGCGGGAAGGTGACTTGTTCTCGTTCAAGAAAGTACCGGTTGCCTTATCCAGGGTGTCAGCCAGAACCTGGGCAGAAGCATTACCGGTGGTCTTGGCCAGGTGCTCAAAGGAGGCAGCCAGGGCCAGGAACTCACCCAGGGAGTCCCAGCGCAGGTGGTTCTCTTCCAGAACCTGCTGAACGTGCTTGGGGGCGGAACCGCCGGCACCGGTCTCAAAGAGACCACCACCGTTAATCAGCGGAACAATGGACAGCATCTTGGCTGAGGTGCCCAGTTCCAGGATGGGGAAGAGATCGGTCAGGTAGTCACGCAGCACGTTGCCGGTCACGGAGATGGTGTCCTCACCCTTGCGGATACGGTCGATGGAGAACTGGGTTGCCTCGGCAGGAGCCAGAATACGGATATCAAGGCCCTCAGTATCGTGCTCGGGCAGGTACTTCTCGACCTTGGCAATCAGGTTTGCGTCGTGGGCACGGTTCTTATCGAGCCAGAAGACAGCGGGAGTCTGGGAGTCGCGGGCGCGGGTGACGGCCAGCTTGATCCAGTCCTGAACAGGGATGTCCTTGGTCTGGCAAGCGCGCCAGATGTCACCGGCAGAAACCTCGTGTTCAATGAGCACATCCCCTGCAGAGTTCACTACCTGAACCTTGCCGTCTGCCTTAAGCTGGAAGGTCTTGTCGTGTGAACCGTACTCCTCAGCCTTCTGCGCCATCAGACCCACGTTAGGCACGGTACCCATGGTGGTGGGGTCGTAGGCGCCGTTGGCACGGCAGTCCTCGATGACGGTCTGGTAGACGCCAGCGTAGGAGGAATCGGGGAGGACGGCCAGGGTGTCAGCCTGCTGGCCTGACTCGCCCCACATCTGACCGGAGGTGCGGATCATAGCGGGCATGGAAGCGTCCACAATGACGTCCGAAGGAACGTGCAGGTTGGTGATGCCCTTGTCAGAGTTGACGTAGGCCAACTCGGGGCCTTCCTGCAGACCCTTGTGGATGAGCTCGCGGACGTCCTCACGGATATCCTCGGGCAGGGTATCAATACCGGAAATGATAGCGGCTAGGCCGTTGTTACCGTTCAGGCCGGCAGCATCCAGCTGCTCACCGTAGGTCTCAAAAAGCTCGGAGAAGTAGGCGCGCACGACGCGGCCGAAGAGGATGGGGTCAGAAACCTTCATCATGGTGGCCTTCAGATGCACGGAGAAGAGCACACCCTCAGCCTTGGCGCGGGCAACCTGCTCAGCCAGGAACTTATCGAGTTCAGCCACGTTCATGTAGGTGCCGTCGACGATTTCGCCAGCCAGCACGGGCACAGATTCCTTCAGGACGGTCACGGTGCCGTCGGTACCGACGTGCTGGATCTTCAGGGTATCGTCAGCCTCAATAATCACGGACTTCTCATTGGAGAAGAAGTCGTCGTGACCCATGGTTGCAACATTGGTCTTGGAATCTGCTGACCAGGAACCCATGGAGTGGGGGTTCTTGCGGGCGTAGTTCTTAACAGACAGGGGAGCGCGGCGGTCTGAGTTGCCCTCGCGCAGAACCGGGTTCACGGCTGAGCCCTTGACACGGTCGTAGCGGGCGCGGACGTCCTTATCCTGCTCGGTCACAACCTCATCGGGGTAATCGGGGATAGCGAAGCCCTTTTCCTGCAGCTCAGCAATAGCGGCCTTGAGCTGGGGTACGGACGCCGAGATGTTAGGCAGCTTGATGATGTTAGCTTCGGGGGTCTTAGCCAGCTCGCCCAGCTCGGTCAGGGCGTCCGCTACCTGCTGCTCTGCAGGGAGAATATCGCTGAACTGAGCCAGAATACGGCCCGAAAGTGAAATATCGCGGGTTTCTACCTCAACACCGGCGGTTGAAGCGTAAGCCTCAAGAATGGGCAGGAAGGAGTAGGTCGCCAGCAGCGGAGCCTCATCGGTATGGGTGTAGATAATCTTTGCCATGAAGGGCGTCTCCCTTGTCGCTTGTGGGCAGTTTCATTTCCAAGAATACAACGATGTGCCTGCGCTCACTAAATAAGAGAGCCTGTGTGACAAGATGACTCGACTACTGAGATAGGGTTACTGATATGAGTACCGCTACTTCAGCCCCGATTGTTGTTTCTGCACTTGTCATTCGTAATTCCTTGGGTGAGGTTCTCACCGTTCGCAAACGCGGCACCACAGGGTTTATGCTTCCCGGTGGTAAGCCTGAGCCGGGTGAAACCGCCGAAGAAACCGCCCGCCGTGAAGCTACCGAAGAACTGGGCCTTGTGCTCGACAGCTATTCCTTGATGAACCTGGGCACCTACCAGGCGGCTGCCCTCAACGAGGCGGGGCGAACCGTCCGCGCCCATGTTTATCTTTTGGTAACCGCTGGGGGCGTCGCTGATTTGGACCAGGCTGCGCCCAGCGCTGAGATTGAGGAAATCCGGTGGGTTCACCCCGACCCTGCGCGCGATGACCACAGCAACCAGGCTCCGCTGAATACTCAGCATATTTTCCCGCTGCTCACCGGCGATGATTTTGAGGACGCGGACGCCCCGGTTAGCGTGGCCCAGTATCGAGACCTAGAGGCAAAAGTCGCTGAACTTCAAAACCTGGTAGATACCCTGTACATGCAGGTGGAATTTCAGAGCCGCTTTAGCTATCAGGCGGTCTGCGCTCGTGCCGCGATCAAAGGCCGCAACCTCTTTGCACTTAACACCGCTTTGGGTATTTGCCGTGACCGTATCCACGGCGCACCGCACATTATTTTTGGGGCGGCAGCCGCGGCAGAAGCCCCTATTTTGACGGCGGCAGTAGAGCAACCCCTGAATACAAGGGAAGACCTTCTGGCCATTATTCGGGTTCTTGCCCCGCACCACGCAGAGCAGATTCTAGATGCCTACCTTGGTGCAGGTATGGACGACGGAACTTTTGCTCGTTTGCCTGTCAGCTAGGAGCAATGTTAAGAAGGGGAGGGTAATGCGCTATCACCTCAACAGGTGCTGGTGATACCGTAGAGTCTATGACTGACACCACAACTAGCGAAAACAACCAGCAGAAAAACGCTGCCTACCTCAAGCAGCTCATCGAACACCCCCGCATGGTCGGGCTGGCTGCGGGTCGCACCGGCGCGCCCGTGCTCACCGTCAACACCCTCAATAAGGACGGCGCAAAGTGGCGCCCCCGCCTCTGGGCCCTTCCCACAGGGCAGGAGGGCAAACCCTACCCGCTGACGGCACCCGAGTCGGGCGCCTCCGTCCTTACCATCACCGATGAGGGGCACATCTACCTGACCCTGGGCAAGGACGTCGACGAAGCCGACTCCAAGAGCCTCAAAGGCGTCTACCGCCTACCTGAGCACGGTGAACCCGAACTCATCTTCACCCACCCCGGCGGCGTAGACGCCCTCGCAGTACGCCAGCGCGGTGAAACCACCCGCTACATCTACAGCGCCAAAGCCCACCGGGGCAGCCTCGAAGAGCAAGCCAAGACCCTCGACGAACGCGAGAAAACCGCCACCTCCGGCGTGCTCTACACCGAATTCCCCACCCGCTTCTGGGACCACGACCTGGGCACCGGCGTCCGCGCCCTCTACGTCAAGGACGGGGACGGCGAACCCCGCCGCATCGCCCTACCCGGCGACCGCGCAGAACTCGCCGGCTTCGAAGTCTGCCCCACCGGCGACCGCGCCGCTATCACCCTGCATACCAAGGCCCGCGGCATCCACCAGCGCTACAGCACCTGGCTGCTTGACCTCAACGGCGAGAAAGAACCCCAGCTGCTGGCCGAAGCAACCGAAACCCACGACTACTCAGCAGGTGCCTTCACCCCGGACGGCAGCGGCCTGGCTATCACCGAGGTACGCCGTTGGCTGCCCGGCCAGTCCATCAAGGTTAACGCCAGCCACTACAGTTTTGAGACCGGCCAGCTGACCGAGCTCTCCCGCGACATCGACCGCTGGGCTGGCGACATCGTATGGATTGATAGCACCCGCTACGCCTTCGTCACCGACCACCTGGGAGCTACCGCCATCTTCACCGGCAGCATCGACGGTGCTACCCGCGTACTGGTCGAGGACGGCGCCAGCCACTTCTCAGCCCTGGCCTACAACGAAGGGGCCCTCATCGCCCTGCGCGATGCCCACCAGCACTCGGCCTACCCCGTCCGCATCGATATCGAAACCGGCGACGTCACCCGCCTGGCTTCGCCAGTCGAAGAGCTGCGCGCCCCGGGCCGCTTCGAGCGTCTGAGCTCCACCGCGGCCGACGGCACCGAGTTCACCTCCTTCCTCGCCCTGCCCGAAAAGGATACGGACGGCCCCCTGCCCCTGCTAGTTTTTGCACACGGCGGCCCCTGGGGATCATGGAACTCCTGGACCTACCGCTGGAACCCCTGGGCCTTCACCGAAGCCGGCTACGCTGTGCTCATGCCCGACCCCGCAATTTCTACCGGCTACGGCCAGCACATGCTCGACCGCGGCGGCGACGACCTGGGCGGCACCCCCTACACCGACATTATGCAGGTGGTCGAAGAAGTATCGGCTCGTGACGATATTCAGGGCGACAACGTGGCCTTCTCCGGTGGCTCCTACGGCGGCTTCATGACTAACTGGGTGGCAGGACGCGCAGGCACCCGCTTCAAGTGCTACGTCACCCATGCCTCTATCTGGGATTACAACACTATGTACTACCTCTCAGATAACGGGTCCTGGCACGAATGGAAGGTCGAGTTCGGGGGAGAGGGTGATAGCATCTCGCCGCGTCATCGTGCCGCCGATATCGCGGCTCCTATGCTGGTGATTCACGGCGATAAGGACTACCGTGTGCCCATCGGCCAGGCCCACCACCTCTGGGCTGACCTACAGCGCCACTCCCCGGAGCTGGGCCACAAGTACCTCTACTTCCCCGATGAAGGGCACTGGATCCTGAAGCCCGGCAACTCCCGCCTCTGGTACCAGGTCTTTACAGCCTGGCTCGACCAGCACCTCCTGGGCCAAGAGTTTAAGACCCCTGAGATCCTGGGATAAACTCTCTGCCTGCCCCGGTGGCTGAATAGTGAAAGGGCGCCTACCCCATAAGGGGGTAGGCGCCCTTTAGCTCATAGTTTTAGCTCTAACCTGACGGTGAATCTTGAGCTAGAGCCAAATCTGGTCTAGCTTAGGCGCGGCGGGCTGCACGAACAGCACCGGCACCCAGACCCAGAATACCCAGACCACCCAGAGCCAAGACTGCTGCATCGGCTGCACCGGTCTTGGCCAGCTCAGGCTTCTTGGCTGCCTCGGTCTTTGCAGCCTCAGTCTTGGTTTCAGACTTGGCTGCCTCGGTCTTGGCGTCGGCCTTGGTCTCGGTTGAGGTGGTGACTACGGTTGCGGGGTCAAGAGTCGGCTTCTCTTCAGCCTTGACGCTTTCACCCTTAGCGGTTAGCACACCTTCGGGGAGCTCGTGAGTGACGCCCTCGCCCTTGGCGATGATGAGCTCAGGCAGTTCGTGGGTGACGCCATCACCATTGATGCCGATATGGCCCTCGGGCAGTTCGTGGGTAACGCCATCACCATTGATGCCAATGTGGCCCTCGGGAACCTCATGGGTCACGCCCTCGCCCTTAGCAGTGATGAGCAGCTCGGGCAGTTCGTGGGTGACACCCTCGCCCTTAGCAGTGATGATGAGCTCAGGCAGCTCATGGGTGACGCCCTCACCGTTGATGCCAATGTGGCCCTCGGGAACCTCATGGGTCACGCCCTCGCCCTTAGCAGTGATGAGCAGCTCGGGCAGTTCATGGGTTACACCGGGGCCGTTGATGCCAATGTGGCCCTCGGGCAGTTCGTGGGTGACGCCGTCACCATTGATGCCAATGTGGCCCTCAGGGAGTTCGTGGGTGACGCCTTCACCCTTGGCGGTGACCAGGGGGTCGAGGTTTTCGTCAACCCAGGTGGAGCCATCAACGGGGAGGAAAGGCAGTTCGTGGGTGACACCGGGGCCGTTGATACCGATGTGACCCTCAGGGAGTTCGTGGGTGACGCCTTCACCCTTGGCGGTAACCAGGGGATCGAGGTTTTCGTCAACCCAGGTGGAGCCATCAACGGGGAGGAAAGGAACCTCGTGGGTGACACCGGGGCCGTTGATACCGATGTGACCCTCAGGGAGTTCGTGGGTTACACCCTCGCCGTTGATGCCGATGTGGCCTTCGGGCAGTTCGTGGGTGACACCGGGGCCGTTGATACCGATGTGACCCTCGGGGAGTTCGTGGGTGACGCCTTCACCCTTGGCGGTGACCAGGGGGTTGAGATTCTCATCGACCCAAGCTGAGCCATTCGCGTCGCCGGTGACGGGGGAGACCCAGGCAGAACCTTCATTGGTGACGGTGGGGAGATCAACCCACTCGGAGGTCTCGGCAGCAAAAGCAGGTGATCCCACGAAAGAAGCCATACCGAGTGAAAGTACGGCGGCGGTACCAGTGACCTTCTTTGAGGGCTTATGGAAGGAAGTCATAGTGTTAAACCTTTCTAGGTGTGTGGATGTCCGGCACTACGGGCCAGTATTATGAGGAAGTATAGGGGGATTCCTCTTGGGGTCGACCGGCAAACTGCTGATAAACCCTGTATAACTCTAACTTAATTGAGGTGTGTGTCTTCACTGATATGGGGGCAAGATCTTCTGACTAGGGACTATGACTAAAGATTTCATAAAAATTTCATTTTTGAAGCTGAATATAGGCAAATGTGGTTTTGTCTTTGACAAAATGGGTTAGTTGTTGTGCTGCGGTGTAGTAGGCGCGCAAGGAGCTGAATCGATTTTAAACCGGTTAAAGTGCGTGGTGCCTGCGTTTTATGAGGGATAAAGTTGGGCCGATATTGACAACAACCCATAGAGGGTTTGTTATAACAAGCAACATAAATAAAGTGCGCAAAAGAGATGAGGCATTTTCGCTCAGGGTGAGGTAATTAAGCCAAATGGTAACCCCAAAATAGATAACAGTGCCCATCAATAGATAGGCCAATGCCCACCAGAATTCACTGGCTGATGCCTGGCCCTTGCTATTCCAGTAGTGACGGTAAAAAAGGCGCACTGCCCCTGCAAATCCCACCTGCTGGGCTACGGCCGGGGCGCGAAGCTCGTCCGGGTGCTCTTCATCGTCGAACCCATCGAGGTTGAGGGCTTCGGGGGTATCTTCCAGGGGTTCTTCGTTGTGGGTATAGCGGGTAGGCTTGTGCTCAGACATACCCTCAAGAATACCTAAACCGCAGGAGTCGACGATGACTACCCTTCTGCTGACCTATTTCGGCCCCTTCGAAGGGGTACCCCTCAACCCTAGCCAGGCGGTAGCATTTGGGGCACAGGAAGCCCTGGCGATCTCGGCTCCGCATCTCACTGTTGAGGTTCACGAACTGCCGGTGGAGTTCGCCGAATCAAGCCGGGCGCTGGGTGAGCTCTTAGAACGCATCAAACCTGAGCTAGCTATAAGTCTTGGTGTTGCGGCTGGCCGCGATAAGGTCAGCCTGGAACGAGTTGCCATCAACCTCGACTCTGCTCGTATTCCAGATAATGCAGGTGCTCAGCTTATCGACCAACCCATCCGCGGTGACGGCCCCGATGCCTACTTCTCTACCCTGCCTACCCGAGCAATTTTTGAAGAGCTTAGCTCTCAGCAGCTGCCCGTGGAACTGTCGTACACCGCCGGAACCTTTGTGTGCAACCACGTTTTTTACGAGCTCATGCATGCAACCAAAGGGGCAATACCGGCGGGCTTCATTCACATTCCCCTCACACATGTAGAAGCTGGTGGAGGAGCGGACGCCGCGCCCGAGCGTCCGCCTGTCACAGCAAGCGCGGACGCCGGGGGAGTGGAAGGTGGAAACCTACCTACCCTGCCTGAGGCCCAGGTCATCGGAATCATAGAGCAGGCCGTACTCACCACGCTCACCCAGCTTTAACGCAGAACCCCGGTAACTCACGAAGTTACCGGGGTTCTGCGTACCGGGGCGAAAGTGGGCATATCACCTGCCCGCTGGCTCGGCGGCTGGCGTGAATCGCAGCGAGCCCCCTGGGGCGAGATGTGAGAGGGTCGCGGGCAGGTGATATGCCCACAGAGCCCTATGCATCAGTTCAGGCTTACTTACGCTGATTCAGGTAGTAGCCAATCAGGCCCTGGGTTGAGGAATCCTGCTGAGCAAGAACCTCGCGGTCACCGCCCACAGCGGGAGCCAGCTGTAGGGCGAGCTGCTTGCCGAGTTCGACACCCCACTGGTCAAAGGAGTCGATGCCCCAGACAATGCCCTGAACAAAGGTGATGTGTTCGTAGAGGGAAATGAGCTGGCCCAGGACGGAGGGGGTCAGCTGGGAGGCCATGATGGAGGTGGTGGGGCGGTTGCCTGAGAAGACGCGGGCAGGAACGATTTCTTCGGCGGTGCCTTCAGCGCGAACCTCGTCGGCGGTCTTGCCGAAGGCCAGGGCCTTGGTCTGGGCGAATAAGTTAGCCAGGAAGAGCTCGTGGACATCCTGCTCGCCGTCGCGGGTTGCGTGAACCGGGTTGGCGAAGGCGATGAAGTCGGCGGGAATTAGGCGGGTGCCCTGGTGGATGAGCTGGTAGAAGGCGTGCTGGCCGTTGGTGCCGGGCTCACCCCAGAAGACTTCACCGGTGGCGGTGGTGACGGGCTTGCCGTCGGCGCGCACGGACTTGCCGTTGGATTCCATGGTCAGCTGCTGCAGGTAGGCGGGGAAGCGGTGCAGGTACTGGTCGTAGGGGAGGACGGCGTGGGTTTCGGCGCCCAGGAAGTTGACGTTCCAGATGTTCAGCAGGCCCATGAGAGCGGGAACGTTTTCGGCCAGGGGCGCGGTGCGGAAGTGCTCGTCCATGGCGTGGAAGCCGGCCAGGAACTGCTCGAAGACCTCGGGGCCGAGCACAATAGCCAGGGGGGTGCCGATGGCAGAGTCGACGGAGTAGCGTCCGCCTACCCAGTTCCAGAATCCGAAAGCGTTCTCGGGGTCAATGCCGAAGGCCTCGACCTTATCCAGGGCGGTGGAGACGGCGACGAAGTGGGCGGCGACGGCGTCCTTTTCGTCCTTGCCATCCAGGGCGCCGGCCTCGCGCAGGGAGGTGAGCAGCCACTCGCGGCAGACGCGGGCGTTGGTGAGGGTTTCGAGGGTGCCGAAGGTCTTGGAGGCGACGATGAAGAGGGTGGTCTCGGGGTCTAGGTCCTTGACAGTTTCGGCGGCGTCGGTGGGGTCGATGTTGGAGATGAATCGGGCGGTCAGGCCGGGCTGGGCGTAGGGCTTCAGGGCCTCGTAGACCATGACGGGGCCCAGGTCTGAGCCGCCGATGCCGATGTTGACAACGGTTTCGATGCGCTTGCCGGTAATGCCTACCCACTCGCCGGAGCGGACGCGGTCGGCAAAGTCGTAAATCTTGGCGAGGACCTCGTGGACGTCGGTATCGACGTCCTGGCCATCAACCACGAGAGCGGGGGTTGCGCCCTTGGGGCGGCGCAGGGCGGTGTGCAGGACGGCGCGGTCTTCGGTGACGTTGATGCGCTCACCGGCGAACATGGCGTCGCGGCGCTCTTCGAGGTTGATCTCTTCGGCCAGCTGGGTCAGCAGGGCCAGGGTCTCTTCGGTGATGAGGTTCTTGGAGAGGTCAACGTAGAGGTCGGCGGCGGTGAAGCTCAGCTTTTCGGCGCGGGCGGGGTCTGCTTCGAACCAGGCGCGCAGGTCGGCGGTGGTCTTCTGCTGGTGCTCGGTCAGGGCTGCCCAGGCCTTGGTCTGGACGGGGTCGGTGATGGCGGGGAGAGACATGTGTGCTCTACCTTCCTGTCGATTTGGGTGTTCTTGCCTCTATTTTATGTTGGTTTGGTAGTTTTTGACCCCGCTGGCAGGTGTGGTTTTTTGTGGTTTTGTCGGCATTAGCCCTCCCAAGAGAATGCCTACTTATTATCAGTGGTGTTATTATTAGGGTGGAACAGGCATCTCTAGCCCCTTCCCGAACCACGCTGCGCGGCCCCGCGCCCCTTGACTGAGCGTGGACGCGGACGGCAGCTCGTGAGGTGCTTTTGCATGTCAACTAGGTCGAAACGTAAGAAGATATAAAGGACACTTTCATGGCTACTACCCAGCAAACTCCGCCCGGCACGGGCCCCGACCTGCGGAAGGGGGATATCGACGCGGCCGCCAAGGAAAACATGCGTGAAGGTTCCCTGGCCCCCAAGGTCTTTATTCCCGCAGCCGTCATCATGGCCGCCTTCATCGGCATTACCCTGGCCTTCCCCCACCGCACCAAAGAAATCTTCGATGCCCTGCAGGCCGACGTCATTAACTACTTCGGCTGGTACTACGTCGCCATCGTTGCTTTCTTCGTTATCTTTGCCCTCTACCTGGGCTTCTCCCGCATGGGTGACGTCAAACTAGGCGACGACGATGACGAGCCCGCCTACCCCTTCACCACCTGGTTCGCCTTCCTCTTCGCTGCCGGTATGGGCATCGGCCTGGTCTTCTACGGGGCAACCGAACCCCTTATGCACTACGTTGACCCCCGCCCCGGCGTGGGTGACGGCACCAAGGAAGAGATTGCCCAGGCAGCGATGAGCCAGGCCTTCCTGCACTGGGGCCTGCACCCCTGGGCTATCTACGTCATCGTGGGCCTTGCTATTGCCTATGCAACCCACCGCCTCAAGCTGCCCCTCTCCATCCGCTACTCCCTCAAACCCTTGCTGGGCGACCGCGTAAAAGGTGGAGCAGGCGACGTCATCGACGTTGTCGCCCTGGTTGGCACCCTCTTCGGCGTAGCGACCTCTCTTGGCCTCGGTGTTATGCAGATTGCTGCGGGCCTGGGCTACATGAACATTCCGGCCCAGGGCAACGGCTGGCTGGTGGGCATCATCGTGGTGCTCATGGGTATCACCCTCTTCTCCGTGGTCACCGGCCTGGAAAAGGGCATGAAGTGGCTCTCCAACGGCAACCTCGTTCTGGCTGCTATCGTCTGCCTTTTTGTGCTGGTGGTAGGCCCCACTCTCTTCCTCTTCCGTAACTTCATCGGGTCCATCGGCAACTACCTGCAAAACGTCGTTGCCATGACCTTCGAGACCCTGGCCCTCTACGGCGTTGACGGTGAACAGTTCCAGGCTGCCTGGACCACCTTCTACTGGGGCTGGTGGATCTCCTGGTCGCCCTTCGTCGGCATGTTCATCGCCCGCGTCTCTAAGGGCCGTTCCGTGCGCGAGTTCGTCATCGGTGTGCTGCTGGTACCCGCTCTGACCTCCTTCTTCTGGTTCTCTGTACTCGGCGGCACCGCCCTGCACCAGGAACTTTTCGGAACCGGCACCAGCTTGGTGGGCGAAGACGGTAGCGTCTCTGCAGAGAATGCCCTCTTCCAGATGTTCCACAATCTGCCCGGTGGCGTCATTCTGACTGCCGGTGCGGTACTGCTGATTACCGTCTTCTTCGTGACCTCGGCAGACTCCGGCGCCCTGGTGCTCGGTATGCTCTCCACTAACGGGTCACCTGAACCCAAAACCTGGATCCGCGTTTTCTGGGTACTGGTTGCAGGTGCAACCGCGATCTCCCTGGTTGTCATCGGTGGTAGCGAATCGCTGTCAGCGATTCAAACCGTCGCAATTCTGACGGCCCTGCCTTTCTCGGTAGTGATCGTGCTGATGTGTATCTCCCTCTACAAGGCCCTGAGCGTTGAGCACCGTCTTTTCGTCCGCGCCCAGCGTCGCAATGCTCGCCATGAGATTGAGGCCTCCCTGGCTGAGCAGATCGACGACCGCGTCAACGAGCTGGTTGCCGAAGGCGTCGAAGAGCGCGTCACCGCAGCTGTGGGGGAGCACCTTGACGAACACCTGGACGGCCAGCTTGAAGCCGCCCTGGAAGAAGCCGTGGACAAGGCGGTTGAAGCTAAGGTCGAAGAGGCTGTAGAAAAGGCTGTTGACGAGGTAGCTCTCCAGGTCGACGCAAATACCGCCGCAATCGAACAGATTCGTGCGGTGACCGGATCTATTCCGGTAGTCAAACCCCAGGATGTAAAGCAGACACCTTGGAATAAATAGGAAATAGATAGGGGCTTATTCAGAACGGTTTCGCAGGCTCGCGCTCGCTGCCGACCCTCTCGCATGGTTCGCTTCGCTCACAACGCGATTCACGCCAGCCGCCGAGCCAGCAGCTTCGCTGCGAGCCTGCTACACCGCCCTTTTGAATAAGCCCCTTATTTTCTAATGTGTTCCAGAAGATAGCGGCTAGTTTAGGTGCCGCCGGTATAATCAAACCGAAAGCCCTCTGCGCTGGTGCCGAAAATTCGGCAGGTAAGCCGCGCACCGGCGTCCTTATCCCCAACATGTAAGCGAGATACTTTCCGCATGTCTGAAACTCAGAACACCGCTTCACGGAGCGACCTTCGCAACGTGGCAATCGTGGCTCACGTTGACCACGGCAAGACCACCATCGTTGATGCGATGCTCAAGCAGACCAACGCCTTTTCCTCCCACGCCGACGTGGAAGACCGCGTCATGGACTCCGGTGACCTTGAAAAGGAAAAGGGCATCACCATTTTGGCTAAGAACACCACCGTGTTCTACTCTGGCCCCGCAGCCAAGGGCGAAGAAATCACCATTAACGTCATCGACACCCCCGGCCACGCCGACTTTGGTGGCGAGGTTGAGCGCGGCCTGTCCATGGTTGACGGCGTTGTGCTGCTGGTGGACGCCTCAGAAGGCCCCCTGCCCCAGACCCGCTTCGTGCTGCGTAAGGCCCTGGCCGCTAAGCTTCCCGTTATCCTGGTTGTTAACAAGGTCGATCGCCCCGACGCCCGTATCGACGAAGTTGTCGGCGAATCTATGGATCTGCTCCTGGGCCTGGCCAGCGACCTGGCTGATGAGGTACCCGACCTGGACGTTGATGCTCTGCTGAATGTTCCCGTTGTTTACGCATCCGGTAAGGCCGGCGCTGCCTCACTGAACCAGCCCGCTGACGGCGCTCTGCCCGATAACGACGACCTTGAACCCCTCTTCGAGACTATTCTCGAGCACGTTCCGGCCCCCACCTACGACCCCAACGAGGTGCTCCAGGCCCACGTCACCAACCTGGACTCATCCCCCTTCCTGGGCCGTCTGGCCCTACTGCGTATCTTCAACGGCACCCTCAAGAAGGGCCAGACCGTTGCCTGGGTACGTCAGGATGGCGAAACCAAGAACGTCCGTATCTCCGAACTGCTGGCCACCAAGGCCCTGGAGCGTGTTCCCGCTGAGTCTGCTGGCCCCGGCGAAATCGTCGCGGTTGCAGGTATCGAAGACATCACCATCGGTGAAACCCTCACCGACCCCGAAAACCCCAAGCCTCTGCCCCTGATTAAGGTCGACGACCCCGCAATCTCCGTCACCATCGGTATCAACACCTCACCGCTGGCCGGTAAGGTCAAGGGCGCCAAGGTCACCGCCCGCCAGGTCAAGGATCGCCTCGACAAGGAACTGATCGGTAACGTCTCCCTCAAGGTTCTGCCCACCGAGCGTCCCGACGCCTGGGAGGTTCAGGGCCGTGGCGAACTTGCCCTGGCAATTCTGGTTGAGCAGATGCGCCGCGAAGGCTTCGAACTGACCGTGGGCAAGCCCCAGGTTGTTACTAAGACCATCGACGGCAAGGTCCATGAGCCCATGGAGCACATGATTATCGACGTGCCCGAAGAATTCCTGGGTGCCGTTACCCAGCTCATGGCAGCTCGTAAGGGCCGCATGGAAAACATGGCCAACAACGGCACCGGTTGGGTCCGCATGGAATTCGCTGTGCCCGCCCGCGGTCTGATTGGCTTCCGTACCAAGTTCCTCACCGAGACCCGCGGTGCCGGTATCTCATCGTCCTACTCCACCGGCTACGAGCCCTGGGCAGGCGACATCGACTACCGCTCCAACGGCTCCATGATTTCTGACCGCGCCGGCGTCGTCACCCCCTACGCCATCATCGGCCTGCAGGAACGTGGCACCATCTTCGTCGAACCCACCTCAGAGGTCTACGAGGGCATGATCATCGGCGAGAACTCACGCGCTGACGACATGGAAGTTAACATCACCCGCGAAAAGAAGCTGACCAACATGCGCTCAGCTTCAGCAGATAACTTCGAAAACATGACTCCCCCCAAGAAGCTCACCCTCGAAGAGTCCCTGGAATGGGCTCGCGAGGACGAGTGCGTGGAAGTCACCCCCGAAGCGATCCGCATTCGCAAGGTTATCCTTGACTCCAACGAGCGTGTGCGCGAAGCACGCCGCCGCGCCCGCGCCTAAGGTTACAAAGGGATAGACGCTCTCAGGGCCGTGGCCCGTTCTCCTGAACAGGGGAGCGGGCCACGGCCCTACTGATAACCACAGGGATAAGAGCGAGATGACCAAAGCACATCGTTAAAACAGCAAACCCAGCTAGAGCCCAGTAACTAAAGCTAAAATTGCTAGGAACCAAACAGCACCCAGCAGAAAACCGCCACCATGGAACTCGACGCCCAGCCCCACTACCCGGTCGCCGGTGAAGTCATCACCGACAGCGCCACCTTCAGCCTGATACCCGACGGCCTCAAACCCAAAGACGCCACCGTCCTCTTCGTCCACGCCCACCCCGACGACGAAGCCTCATCGACCGGTGCCACCATCGGCGCTCTTACCGATGCCGGCGTTACCGTACACCTGCTCACCATGACCCGTGGCGAAATGGGTGAAGTCATCGACCCTGCCCTGCGTCATCTCGAAGCAACCCACCCCGCTAACACTGACAGAGGCCATGCCCTGGGTGAGTACCGCACCGGGGAACTCAAAGCCTCCCTCAAAGCCCTCGGCATCCGCCACCACCTCTATCTGGGCGAGGGGGCGAGTTACCTGCCCGGCGAGCGCACCAGCTACCGTGATTCGGGTATGACGTGGGGGTCGGACGGACGCGCTATCGCTAACCCCGCCGCAGCCGATGACTGCCTTACGCGTCTGCCCCTCAAGTCCCAGGCAGACGCCATCGCCAGCGCTATCCGTGAAATTAGGCCGGACGTCGTCGTCACCTACGACGCGGACGGCGGCTACGGGCACCCCGACCACAAACGAACCTACGAAGCTACCTTGGCGGCCGTCCGCTCCCTAGAGGGAACCCCCTCGGCTCCCATCGCTCTATGGGGCATCGAAGGCGACCCCAATCGTCAAGATACCCGGCAGCAGGCTGTCATTATGGGCAGTATCGATCATAAGCGTGAGGCCATGCGGGCCCACGCTACCCAAATTACTATCACCAGCGAGACCACCTTCGAGTACTCAAACGGGGTCTCCCAGCCCATCAACCCTACCGAAACCTACCGCCTGCTCTGGGGCACAGCCCAGTCGGGAACCCCCGCCGACGTGTCTCCGGAAGAAAGCGTTGAAGCGCCCGGCCCTATCAACTCAGCCATTTCCGCAATCGCCCTCGGGCTGATTGCAGGTTTTGCCGGCACCATGTACCACGCCCATATCTGGTACCCCACTAGTGCGCTCTGGGTACCCTGGGGTGCTGCCCTGGGCATCCTGACCGTGTACTTCGCTTCAACCTGGGTTGCCATTCACACCGAAAAGAACTGGGCAGCAGCCCTGCTCGGTGCCACGGCCTTTATCCTCATCGGCATCTTTGCATTCGCCAAAGGTACCTCAATGCTGGTCTATATCAACCCCATCAACCCGATTGGCACCGCTGGAACTATCTGGGCTCTCGGATCCCTTGTTGCCTCAACCCTGGGAATTATGAGCGCCACTAAATACCGCCGCAATAAAACTTAACCCGGCTCAACAGGCAATCTCATCCATCACAAAAATCTGCCCCCACACCGGTGACCAGATACACTAGAGCACAGTTACCCAACACACCACGCACCGGTGCGTCACCACCAGAAAGGCACCCATGACCTACATCATCGCCCAGCCCTGCGTCGACGTAAAAGATCGCGCCTGCGTCGAAGAATGCCCTGTCGACTGCATCTACGAAGGCGAACGCTCCCTCTACATTCACCCCGACGAATGCGTCGACTGCGGTGCTTGTGAGCCGGTTTGCCCCGTAGAAGCTATCTACTACGAAGACGACGTCCCCGAAGAATGGGAAGATTATACCGCCGCTAACGCCGACTTTTTCGACGATCTTGGCTCACCCGGTGGCGCAGCCCGCCTGGGTGTCATCGCTAAGGACGCCCCCATGATTGCGGCCCTGCCCCCGCAGAACCAGGACTAAACAAACATCAGTCAGCACAAGCAAGTTTGAGATGCTTGTGCTGACTTTTTTATGAGCACCTACACTAGAAATAAACGTGGTGCTTCATGCAACTACCTAGGGTTGGGGCAGCGGCGCGCCTTGGCCAGCGACCCTCTCGCCGCGAGCGCTGGGGCGCTCGGAGCGATTCACGCCAGCCCCGAGCCAGCTGGCTTACGGCGCGCCGCGTCCCCACCGCACCTGAACATATTCACAAGAGAAAGCAGACCATGCGCGAATTTGGCCTCGACCTGCCCGACTACCCCTGGGACACCATGGCCCCCTACCGGGCTACCGCTGAAGCCCACCCTGATGGGCTGATCAACCTCTCCATTGGAACTCCCGTTGACCCGACTCCTGCTGTGATCAGAGATGCTCTAGCTGGTGCGACCGACGCCCACGGCTACCCCACGACCCACGGTACCCTCACCCTGCGTCAGGCTATCGTTGACTGGTTCGACCGCCGCCGCGGCGTGCCCGGGCTGTCTACCGACCAGGTCATGCCCACTATCGGCTCGAAGGAGCTTGTCGCCTGGCTTCCCTTCCTGCTGGGCCTGGGGGAGGGGGACGTGGTCGTCCGCCCCACCGTTGCCTACCCCACCTACGACATCGGTGCCCAGCTCGCCGGCGCGACCCCCGTGGCAGCTGATTCCCTGGATGAGCTCGATGAGGCGACCCGTGCCCGCGTCCGCCTGGTATGGATTAACTCGCCGGCCAACCCCACCGGCATCGTGCGCGATGTGGATGAGCTGAAAAAGATAGTGGAGGACGCCCGTGCCCTGGGTGCCGTGGTTGCCTCCGACGAGTGCTACGCAGAACTGGGCTGGGGAGAATGGGACTCTGCTCGCGGTGGTAAGTCTGTGCCCTCCGTCCTGGATCCCCGTGTCTGTGGCGAAAGCCAGGACCTGGTGCTGGCAGCTTACTCTCTTTCTAAGCAGTCCAACTTCGCTGGCTACCGCGGCGCTTTTATCGCGGGAGACGCCGCGATTATGGCCAACCTGGTCAACTCCCGTAAGCACGCGGGCATGATTGTGCCCGCTCCCGTACAGGTCGCCATGACCGCAGCGCTCTCAGATGACGCTCACGTTGAGGCCCAGAAAGACCTCTACCGGGCCCGCCGCGAAACCCTACTGCCCGCCCTGGAACGCTTTGGCCTGACCGTCGAGCACTCCGAGGCCGGGCTCTACCTGTGGGCTACAGCGGGGGAGGATACCTGGGCTACCGTCCAGCGCTTTGCAGACAAGGGTATCGTGATTGGCCCCGGCGTTTTCTACGGAACCGCAGGTGAGGGCTATGTGCGCATCGCCCTGACCGGCTCAGATGACGACATTTCCCGTGCCGCTGCCCGACTGTCAGAGTAAAGCAAAACTGTTAATGTCAAATAAGCTCAGCTAAAGAACGTAATGTAGCTTCTGAACGCACACCAATGTGACCCCGCGCATTATTCTGCTGTAATGTAGACCATAGATGACGTGCGTACGTGCACGGTGCGGCCTTCCACCACCCCGCGAAAGCCGCACCGTCCTTTTTTAGAATCCCACTTCATCACACAGCACGTACGTTGCCTCGTATGACAGGAGGAACACAATGACTGAGAACAAAGCGCTGCTGAGCTATGACGGCAAAGAACTGCCCCTGCCCGCAGTAGAAGCAACCGAAGGTAACGGTGCCTTCGAAGTTGCAGGCATGCTCAAAGAAACCGGTAAGGTAGCCTACGACCCGGGCTTCATGAACACCGCAAACGCCAAGTCAGCTATCACCTACATCGACGGTGACGCCGGCATCCTGCGCTACCGCGGCTACCCCATCGAAGAGCTGGCAGAAAAATCCAGCTTCATCGAAACCGCCTACCTGCTTATCTACGGGGAACTGCCCACCCCCGCCCAGCTTGAAGACTTCGACCAGATGATTCGCCGCCACACCATGGTGCACGAAGACTTCAAATTCTTTTTCCGCGGCTTCCCCCGCGACGCCCACCCCATGGCCGTCCTCGCATCCAGCGTCTCAGCCATGTCGACCTTCTACTCTGACTCCCTCGACCCCTTCGACCCCCGTCAGGTAGAAATCTCAACCTACCGCCTGCTCTCCAAGGTGCCCACCCTGGCAGCCTACGCCTACAAGAAGTCCAAGGGCGAGCCCTCCATCTACCCCAAGAACGAGCTCAACTACACCGAGAACTTCCTGCGCATGTGCTTCGGCTTCCCCACCGAGGAATACGAGGTCAACCCCCTGCACGCCAAGGCTCTCGATCTGCTGCTGCTCCTGCACGCAGACCACGAGCAGAACTGCTCCACCTCCACCGTGCGACTGGTCGGCTCCTCAAACGCCAACATGTTCGCCTCCGTCTCAGCCGGCATCAACGCCCTCTACGGCCCCCTGCACGGCGGCGCTAACGAGGCAGTGCTCAAGATGCTCAACCAGATTCAGAAGGACGGCATTAGCCCCGAAGACTTCATGGAGAAGGTCAAGAACAAAGAAGACGGGGTCCGCCTCATGGGCTTCGGCCACCGCGTCTACAAGAACTACGACCCCCGCGCTCGTATCGTCAAGAAGACCGCAGACGAAATCCTCGAATCCATTGGCGGCAACAACGAACTGCTCGATATCGCCAAGCGTCTCGAAGAGAAGGCCCTCAACGACGACTACTTCATCGAACGTAAGCTCTACCCCAACGTAGACTTCTACACCGGTCTCATCTACAAGGCCATGGGCTTCCCCGAGCACATGTTCACCGTCCTCTTCGCACTGGGCCGCCTCCCCGGCTGGATTGCCCAGTGGACCGAAGGTATCCAGGACCCCGACCGCAAGATCGGTCGCCCCCGCCAGGTCTACATCGGCGAAGCTGAACGCCACTACCCCGAACGATAAGCTGCCAGGCAGCGCATCACTAAGCCCCGGCGTCCTTACCTCTGTGGAGATAAGGACGCCGGGGCTTGGCTTTAGGGGCTACCCGTTATGCTTCGTAGCCCTGGGGGTTATTTTTCTGCCAGTTCCAGTGATCGCGCACCATGGTGTCGATGTCGCGAGTAGCAGACCAGCCCAGATCTGCCAGGGCAGCAGCGGGATCTGCGTAGGAAACAGCCACATCGCCGGGGCGGCGGTCCACAATCTTGTAGGGTAGCTCCTTACCCGCAGCCTTCTCGAAAGCGTGCAGAACCTCAAGCACCGAGTAGCCGTTACCGGTACCCAGGTTCCAGGTGTGCAGGCCGCCGTGGGTGGTGATGTAGTCAAGGGCCTTGAGGTGGCCGTCCGCCAGGTCAACGACGTGAATGTAGTCGCGCACACCGGTGCCGTCGACGGTGGGGTAGTCGTTGCCGAATACGTTGAGGTATTCGCGGCGGCCCACAGCGACCTGGGCAATGAAGGGTACCAGGTTGTTGGGGATGCCAGCCGGGTCTTCACCGATACGGCCGGACTCGTGGGCACCTACCGGGTTGAAGTAGCGCAGCAGGGCAATGTTCCACTTAGAATCTGAGGCTGCTAGGTCGATGAGCATATCTTCGATGTGCTCCTTGGTGCGGCCGTAGCAGGACTGGGCGTCCATGTTTAGCTTCTCGGTCAGCGGCATAGACTCGGGCTCGCCGTAGACGGTTGCAGACGATGAGAAGACGATGGAGTGGCAGCCTGCGTCTTCCATGGCGTAGAGCAGGTTGAGGGTGCCGGTGACATTGGTCTGGTAGTACCACAGGGGCTTCTCGGCGGACTCGCCCACAGCCTTAAGACCTGCAAAGTGGATCACGGCATCGGGCTTGACCAGGTTGAAAAGCTGCTTCATCTCGGGCAGGTCCAGCAGGTCAACCTTGCGGAACTCTACAGTCTTGCCGGTCAGCTCTTCAACGCGGGCCAGGGACTCCATGGAGGAGTTTGAGAGGTTGTCCATAACGGTTACCTCGTGGCCTGCCTTGAGCAGTTCGAGTACGGTGTGGGAGCCGATGTAGCCGGCGCCGCCGGTAACGAGAATCTTCACGTTTTCCCCTAGTAGACGATTGGTGTTTTCTCTAGCTTACCTGCACTCAGCCCCGCCAGCCGGTAGAAGCGGTGGCGGGGCTGAGCACATCTAGGGTAAAAGGCGCGGACGCTTACTCCTAGCTGTTCTTGCGGCGGGCGGCGAAGAAGGCGGTAGCGCCTAGACCCAGTAGGAGGGCAGCACCTGCGAGGAGGGGCAGAGCAGTAGCACCGGTGTGGGCTAGTGCGCCGCTCTTTCCAGTTTCATGGGCCCCTGCCACAGCGCTCTGGCTGGTGTTAGCGGAGGCCGATGAAGCCGGGCTATCGCTGGGAGCCGGGGCGGGGGCGTCCGCGCTGGGGCTTGCAGTCGGCTCTTCGGTGGGGACTACCGTGGGCTCAGCTGAAGGAGCAGCGGTAGGGCTGTCGCTGGGAGCCGGGGTCGGGGTCTCTTCAGGAGCCTGCTCGGTGGGCAGAGAGCTGGTGCCAACCGTCCAGTTCTTCACGAAGAAGGTGGTCGGGTCGATGGTCTTGTTGGTGATAGCCCAGTCGATCATGAGGTCGCGCACGGCCTTCTGCTCTTCGTAGACGATAGGAGCTGCGGTGACGTGCGGGTAGCCTGAGCCACCTGACCAGCGGTAGTTGTTCAGAGCCAGGATGACCTTCTGGTCATCTGCCAGAGCAGTGCCGTCGGGCAGAGTGAGGCCCTCAATGCGCTCGCCGACAGGCTTGGAAATATTGATGTGGTAGTTGACGCCCGAGAGCACGTCGTAGGAGTAGTCGGGAATACCGCGGGTGGCACCCTCGTAGAGGGCGTTAGTGACGGTGGACCAGTCTGTGATCTCAGCTCCGGGTTCCTGCTGCTTGTAGTAGCGGGCTGACCATTCCAGGTAGTCCTTGAGCTGGGCTCCGGTGAGTTCTACGGCGTAGAGAGTGTTGTCGTAGATGTAGAGGCTGGCCATATCGGCAATGGTCACATCGCCCTGCTTGAAGACAGCAGTGCGGGAGAAGGGGGAGGCCTCAGCAAGGACGGGCAGGCCCTCGTACTGGGTTCCGGCTAGGGCCCGGGTGACTTCTTCGGTCTGTACCATGTTGATGAAGTCCAGAACAGCGGTGTCTTCCCAGGCGCTGGTGGCGGCGGGCATTTCAGCGGTTGCCTGAGCAACGACGGTCTGCACCCACTCGGTTGTCTTTGAGTGGTAGGGCTCGATAGCGGTGAGGACGGACGCGTCGGCAGCGTAGTCACCAGCGTTGAGGGCAAGAGCGGTAGGTTTTTCATCCTCGGTCCACTTGACCTCAATATCGCCGTCAGCTTCCTTGACCAGGGGCAGGGTGACCTCGGAGAGGAAACGGGCCCAGTAGCCGGGCTGGGTGTAGAGCACCGGCTCACCGTTCTTGTTGGTGAAGTATTCCTGAACCTTGTTGGTGACGTGGGAGTGACCGCCCACGACCACATCAACGTCGGTGGACTGTTCGGCAACAGACTTAGCGACGTTTTCGGTCAGCTCTGCCGGGTCGTAGGTGTAGCCCTCGGCGTCAAGGCCGGTGTGGGCGAGGACGACGACCACATCGGCCCCTGCCGCCTTGACCTTGGGTGCCCATTCGGCGACGGTAGCGGCAGCGTCCTTAAATTCCAGCTTGCCCTCAACGGTAGCCTTATCCCACACGCGAACCCCGGGGGTTACCACGCCGATCACGGCTACCTGGATCTTCTCGCCGCCCACGGTCTTTTCAATCATGGTGTAGGGCTCGTAGGCGGGAGCGCCGGTTGCGGTGTCGATGACGTTAGCGCCCAGCAGGGGCATGGTCAGGTTCTGGGTGTACTGGGCAGCGGCGTCGGGGCCGTAGTTGAACTCGTGGTTGCCCACTACGCCGGCGTCATAGCCCAACAGGTTAAAGACCGATGCCATGGGGTCAACACTGGTTGCGGTGCGGTTGTTCTGGTAGTAGGTCTGTAAGGGGTTGCCCTGGTTGGCGTCACCGTTATCGAGCACCAGGGTGGACTCTGCACCCTTTGCTGCCCGGGTCTGGGCGATGGCGGTAGCCAGGTGCTCCATACCCAGAGCCTTAGCACCTTCGCCATACGGAGCGCCGGTGAAGTAATCGTAGTTGAGGGCGCGGCCGTGAACATCGGTTGAGGCCAGCACGGTCAAATCGCCCAGGTCAGTAGTACCATCTGCTGCAAAAGCTGCAGGAACGAGAACGCTGGAAGAAACCAGGCCAAGACCTGCCAGCAGAGAAAGAGAACGCTTCATAAATAGCTTTCTGATGTGTTGTGAGTGTGTTCTCCCATTGTAAAGACCCGCCCTACCGGTCAGCCGGTAGGGCGGGTCTTGAGTATATTAATCTTCAGTAAATATCGGCAGCGAGCATAAGCCCGTCTCGCGAAATGATTACCTACTTTTTAGTTAGTGTGCAGCTCTGAGTTCAGTTCTACGGTGTTGTTGGCGCGGGGTAGAACTTCGATAGCGCCGGTCACGGAGTTGCGGCGGAAGAGCAGGTTGTTGACGCCGGAGAGTTCCAGGGCCTTGACGATCTTGGGCTCAGCGCCGGGGTTGAGGACGGTCACGCGGGAGCCAGCGGTGACGTACAGGCCGGCTTCAACCACGCAGTCATCGCCCAGGGCAATACCGATGCCGGCTTCAGCGCCGAGCAGGGAGCGCTCACCGATGGAGACACGCTGGGTACCGCCGCCGGAGAGGGTGCCCATGGTTGAGGCGCCGCCGCCGATGTCGGTGCCGTTGCCAATGACAACGCCCTGGGAGATTCGGCCTTCGACCATGGATTCGCCGAGGGTGCCTGCGTTGAAGTTGACGAAGCCTTCGTGCATGACGGTGGTGCCAGCTGCCAGGTGGGCACCCAGGCGGACGCGGTCGGCGTCGCCGATACGAACACCGGCGGGCACGACGTAGTCGATCATACGGGGGAACTTATCGACGTGGGTGACGACCAGGGCGCCGCGGCGGCGCAGCTTCAGTGAGACGGTGTTGAATTCGCTGGCCAGGACGGGGCCGAAATTGGTCCAGGCGACGTTGGCGAGAGCACCAAAGAGGCCGTCGAGGTTGATGGTGTTGGGGGCAACCAGGGTGTGGGAGAGCAGGTGCAGGCGCAGGTAGGCGTCCGCTGCGTTGGCGGGGGCCTCATCGAGGTTGATGGTGACGTTGACCAGCTCACGCACAACGTTACGGTCCTCGTCTGCTTCGACCAGGGCTTCGAGGTCGGCTGCTACGGAGTCGTCGGGGGTTTCGGTGAGGGCGGGGGCGGGGTACCAGACATCGAGTACGGTGCCTTCGTTCTCGCCGGAGGCGACGACGGTGGCCAGGCCCAGGCCAGATGCTACACGAGAGTTATTTTCAGTCATGCCTACCAGTCTACGGAATCAAACCGGTCTGCTGCCCTATCTGCTTGTATGGTGGAACCATGACCAAGAACCCTACCCTCACCCAGGCCGCCGAGTTCGCGCACCTTGGCCCCGGCGTCCTGAACCTAACCCAGCCCGTTGAAGATCTCACTGCTGACCTGCTCAATATTTATTCTGTTTCTGGCGCCGAGGTGCGTCTGGCGGACGCCGTGCAGGCGTCCCTTGAGGGTATCGGCGGCTTAGAGATAACCCGCGACGGCGACGCCATTATCGCCCGCACTAACCTGGGCCGGGATACCCGCATTGTGCTGGCAGGCCACCTGGATACGGTGCCCCTGCCCCGTACCGAAGGCTCACGAGGTACCGTACCTGCTTCTTGGTCTGAGGAAGCGGGGGAACGGGTTCTCTACGGCCGCGGGTCCGTGGATATGAAGGGCGGGGTTGCCGTGCAGCTAGCCCTAGCTGCCCGCTTGAAGGAGCCCCGCTACGATATCACCTACGTCTTTTATGACAACGAAGAGGTTGCATCAGAGCTCTCAGGGCTTGCCCGCCTGATGCGCAACCACCGGGAGAAGCTGACCGACGCGGCCTTTGCCGTGCTCCTGGAACCCACCGACGGCACCATTGAGGGCGGCTGCAACGGCACCATCCGCTTCTGGATTCGCACCTCGGGCATCGCCGCCCATTCGGGTCGCGCCTGGAAGGGTGTCAACGCTATCCACAAGATGGCGGACGTTCTGGGGCGTCTTGCTGCCTACCAGCCTGCCACCTATGAGGTTGAGGGCCTGGCCTACCGTGAGGGGCTCAATGCCGTGCAAATTTCAGGCGGGGTGGCCGGGAACGTGATTCCCGATGAATCCGGCGTGCACATCAACTACCGCTTTGCTCCCAACAAGACCCTGGACGAAGCCGTCGCGCACCTGCATGAGGTTTTTGAGGGCTACGAGCTAGACTTCGTTGACCTCTCATCAGCTGCCCGCCCGGGCCTGGACGCGCCCATGTCGCGCTCGCTGATTGAGTCGGTGGGCCAAGCCCCCAAGCCCAAGTACGGGTGGACGGACGTCGCTCGCTTCAGCGAGATCGGTATTCCCGCCGTGAATTTTGGGCCCGGTGACGCCCTGCTGGCCCATACCGATAACGAGCACGTTAAAGCCTCCGAGGTGCGTACCTGCTATACGGCGCTGGAAAGCTGGCTGACGGCGTCCTAAACCCAGCCAGCATGTGCAGACTTCTTGGGCTGTGTGCAGAGAAAAACCTGCTCACAGCCTAAGAACCCTGCACAGCCCCATCGAGAAAAACGCCAAGGGCCCCATCGTGCGATGGGGCCCTTGGTCTGTAACCGGAGCGTCAAACGCGGACGCTAGTGCTTGGGGATCTTGAACATCAGCTCGGTCTTGGGGCGGGCTTCGTCCACCTCGCCGGGCACACCGTCGGCGTGCTTGATCTCTACGTCGGAGCGGGAACTCATGTACTTAGCGAGCCACTCGGCGAAGAGGGTCAGGGCGAAGTTGATGACCACGAAGATGAGGGCTGCCAGCAGGAGCATCTGCAGGATATTGCCCTCGCCAGAGCCGAAGCGGCGGGCAGCAGCCAGCAGCTCGGGGTAGGAGATGATGTAGCCCAGGGCGGTGTCCTTGAGAATGACCACGAACTGCGAGAGCAGCGAGGGCATCATGGCGGTCAGAGCCTGGGGTACCAGAATCAGAGTCAGTACCTTCCAGGGGGTCAGGCCGATAGCCAGACCGGCTTCACCCTGGCCCTTGGGCAGCTGCTGAACACCGGAGCGCAGAAGCTCAGCGATGACTGAGCCGTTGTAGAGGGTCAGGCCCAGAACCACGGCTATAAAGGGTAGCTGTGAGGGGGCAAAGAGGTTGAGTTTGCCCAAAAAGAGCCAGAAGAAGATCATCATGATCAGCACGGGAACGGCGCGGAAGAACTCCACGACCACGGTGCCGAAGGCTCGCACGGCCTTATTGGGTGACAGGCGGGCCAGGCCGAAGAAGAGACCGAAAGCCACCGAAGTGACCACAGAAATCAGTGCGGCTGAGAGGGTCTTCCAGAGGGCAGGCAGGATGTAGTTGGCCCAGAGGTTACCCGAGAAGAGGGAAGTCCACTTATCGGCTTCCAGCTGGCCCTGGCGGTTCATCACCATCATGACGTAGGCAAAGCCTGCTGCCAGGAGCACAAGAGCCACGATGTTGAAGATGCGGGTTCGGGCACGGGCTTTGGGGCCGGGTACGTCAAAGAGTACCGAGGTTGAGGTCATACGCTTGCTCATCGCTTCACCGCCAGTTTACGAGAGACCCAGGTGGTTAGCAGGCCGATGGGGACAACAATAATCACAAAGCCCATGGCAAAGACGAAGAAGATCATGAAGATCAGGTCTGAGTTGAACTCAATCATGGACTTCATCATGCCCGAGGCCTCAGCGACCGAGGCTACGGTGGCTACGGTGGTGTTCTTGGCTAGTGCAATCAGGGTGTTGCCCAGCGGGGTGATGGAGCCACGCAGGGCCTGCGGGAAGATGACGTAGCGGGCGGTGGGCAGGAAGCCCAGGCCAATGGCGCGGGCCGCTTCAGCCTGGCCGACGGGCACAGTATTGACGCCGGAGCGGATGGCCTCACAGACGAAGGCCGCGTGGTAGATGGCAAGGACGATGACGGCGTAGATAAAGAAGTTCCACTCAAAGCTGGTTGCCAGTGAGAGTTGGAATTGGGTCCACACGCCCAAGATTGCCAGGGTCATCAGAATGGTCAGCGGAGTGTTGCGGACTAGGTGCACGTAGGCGGTGCCCGCCCAGCGCAGGGAGGGCACGGGCGAGATACGCATTAGTGCTAGCAGGGAGCCGAGGACGAAAGATCCGATGGCTGCCCAGAAGGTCAGCTGGATGTTGGTCCAGAAGGCGCCGATGACGTCGTAGGTGGCAAAGAGCGTGGAGAGCTGTTCAGAGAACGACATGAAAGCCTCCGATGGTTGAAAGATTGTGGTGTGGTGAAGGTGTGCTGGGCGTTGCCGCCTTATTTGGCGTCAACGGTGGCACAGGCGTCGGTGAGGACGGGCGGGTTCAGCTCGGCGTTGTAGGTGTAGTTAGCGGCACCTACGTTCTTTTTGATGGCTTCTTCCCAGGCGCCGGTTTCGACCATCTTGTTGATGGCTGCGTTGATGGCGGCGCACTTGTCGGAGCCCTTGGGCAGGCCGACACCGTAGTTTTCGGTGGAGAAGGTATTGCCAACGAGCTTGAGCTCGCCCTGGTTGGCCTTGGTAGAGGCGAGACCCGCCAGGATGATGTCGTCGGTGGTCACAGCATCGACCATGCCGGCGTTGAGGGCGACAACGCAGTCAGAGTAGGAGTTCTGCTGAACCAGCTGGACCTCTGATGAGTACTTGTCCTGGATTTTCTTTGCACTGGTTGAGCCGGTGACGGAGCACAGGTTCTTCCCGGCAAGAGATTCGGGGCCGGTGATGTCGGTGTTCTCTGCCTGGACCAGCAGGTCCTGGCCAGCGACGAAGTAGGGGCCTGCGAAGTCGACGGTCTTGAGTCGCTTTTCGGTGATGGAATAGGTCGCAAAAATCATGTCTACCTGGTTGTTGGTGAGCATGTTTTCGCGGTTGGCGCTGGGGGCTTCGACCCATTCGATCTGCTCTTCGGAGTAGCCGAGTTCAGCTGCAACGTAGCGGGCTACGTCGGTGTCGAATCCGGTGTAGTTGCGTCCGTCCTGGTAGCCCAGGCCGGGCTGATCGTACTTGATGCCGATGCGGATGGTGTCTTCGCTACCGGTGGCGGAGCAACCGGAGAGTGCGAGGACGCCGGTGGCGAGCAGGGCGGCGCAGGCTGCGGCCTTTGCTTTGGCGCGGGAGAGATTCATGGCTGGCCGTCCTTAGTGACCCAGGATCTTACCCAGGAAGTCCTTGGCGCGGTCTGACTGGGGGTTGGTGAAGAACTGGTCGGGGGTGGCTTCTTCGACGATTTCGCCGTCGGCCAGGAAGACGATACGGTCTGCTGCCTTGCGGGCGAAGCCCATTTCGTGGGTTACCACGATTATAGTCATGCCTTCGCGGGCGAGGGAGACCATGGTGTCGAGTACTTCGTTGACCATTTCGGGGTCAAGGGCGCTGGTGGGCTCGTCGAAGAGCATGACCTTGGGCTTCATGGCGAGGGCACGGGCGATAGCGACGCGCTGCTGCTGGCCGCCGGAGAGCTGGGCGGGCATCTTGGAGGCCTGGTTATCGACGCCAACCTTCTTGAGCAGGCTCATGGCCAGCTCGTCAGATTCGGCCTTGCCCATACCGCGTACCTTGCGGGGGCCTAGAGTGACGTTTTCGAGGATGGTCTTGTGGGCGAAGAGGTTGAAGGACTGGAAGACCATGCCGACTTCTGCGCGCAGGTTGGCGAGTTCCTTACCTTCTTCGGGCAGTTTTTTTCCGTCGATGGTGATGGTGCCGTCGGTGATGGTTTCAAGACGGTTGATGGTGCGGCAGAGGGTTGACTTGCCGGAGCCCGAAGGGCCGAGGAGGACGACAACCTCGCCCTTGCCGATGGAAAGGTTGATGTCCTTGAGGACGTGGTTCTCACCGTAGTGCTTGTTGACGTGGGTGAGCTGAACCAGTGCGTCAGTAGTCACTGGGCTTCCTCTCTTGTGGTGGATTCAGTGCGTGCGCCGGTAGCATTGAGGTGCTGTGGCACAAACCAAATGGTGTATGTGCCTTACCTTACCCCCTGTAAGGTAAACAACTTGTTACACGGGGTGTCGTGTTTTTGCAGTCATATTTGTTGGGTTTTGTTGAGTGGTGCTGGGCGAGAGGGCTTGGCTCCTGCGGGAGGACGGTATGAATTATCTACTGGTTGCGGTGACCTTTGTGGTGCTGGCGGCGGTGATGGCCGGGTGCGCGGTGTTGGGCACGGACCGCTTGATTCCGGGGCGGAAGGTTATCGATGCGGCAAGCAAGGACGGCCTAGCGCTGGTTCCTGCCGCTGAGCCGCCCCTGATTCTTTCGGACCGCCCGGGCACGGACGAGCTGGAGCAGGTTCGTTTTGCTACCTCGGCCCTGGGCTATAACCGCGATGAGGTTGATGGGGTGCTCGCTAAGGTGGTAGCCGAGAACAGTCGCCTGCGCGCAGAGCTTGAGGCCCTGCGCGGTGCTCGGGGTCAGGACGCTGCTACCGACCTTCGCGGGGAGGGGTAGGGAAGTGGGGCGTCCGTCCGCACCACAGCGCAGCGGGGTGCTTGACCGCACTGCTGCGACCCTGAGCGTGAGCGCCAGTTGGGGCCTGCTGTTCTTCACGAGCCTGCCCATCGGCCTGCGAGTGGCCCTGGTCTATGCCGCAAGCCGGCTCTGGGGCTGGTTTATTTTCTCAACCGTGGGCCTGCACCAGACCTTTAGCCCCTGGAAAAATACCTCAATGGGCTACCTGGAGTTTGTTACTATTTGGGACGCCGACTGGTACGCCAAGATAGCCGCTGGCGGCTACCCCGAAGTTCTCCCCGTGGACGCCAACGGTCATGTTGCCCAAAACGAGTGGGCTTTTTACCCCCTCTACCCCCTGATCAGCGGAGCTATGACGAGCGCGACCGGGCTGAGCTATCAGACGGTTGCCCCTACTGTCTCCCTGCTGTTCGGCTTTGGGGCAGCCTGGTTTATCTACCGGCTTTTTGAAGCCAGCCTACAGGCACGCGGGGCTGCTGCCGGGGGCGCTCCTGCCCACCGGGGCACTGAGCTAGAGACAACCGCCCTGTGGGCAACCGCCGCCGTTAGCTTCTGCGCCGTTGCGCCGATTCTGCAAACCGGCTATGCCGAGGCAACCGGCCTCTTCTTCCTGGCCTGGGCCCTCTACTGGCTGGTACAGCAACGCTATGTGCTTCTGCTTCTTCCGGCCCTTGGGGCGGCCCTGTCCCGCCCTGTGGGTGTGCCCCTGGGAGCCGTGGTTGGCATCTGGTGGTTTGTGTGCTGGGTTCAGCAGGCCCGTGCTGAGAACCTGCTGAGCGCCTTCAAAACAACCGCCCCGCAACTTGCCTCTGCCCTCACCGTGTGTGCTTTCGCCTTTATCCACCCGGCCATCGCATGGGCGTCCACCGGGCGAATCGACGCCTACACCGCTACCGAGGCCGCATGGAGAGCTGGCGGGGAGCACGTGCTGCCCTTTATGCCCTGGTACACCCAGAGCCAGCTCTACCTGGGGCAGGGGAGAGGCCCCCTCGTCCTTATCCTGCTACTGGGCGCCTACCTGCTGGCCCTGCTGGCTCCCGTGACCCGGCGGGTACTCCACCCGGCGCTCATCACCTGGTGTGCTGCCTACGCGGTGTATATGCTGGCCTTCTTCAACCCGCAGTCCTCCACCTTCCGCCTACTGCTGCCCCTCTTCCCGCTCCTTCTGCCCCTCGTGGCCCTATCCGCTTCGCGGGCCTACCGCTGGCTGCTGATTCTTAGCGGAGCAACCCTGCAATTTGGCTGGGTCGGCTGGCTCTGGCACTGGAAGCAGCTACCCGGCGGCGGAGACTACCCGCCCTAAACCTGTAAGTTTCCACCCAAAAACGCCAGAAGTGAGCCACTAAGCACTATGATTAAAAGAAGGTGAGACCGGCAACAGAAGCCAAGAAACCGCAGACCAACCCTCGTTGAAGGAGAACCAAGATGGCAGCTCAGAAACCACGCACCGGCGACGGCCCCCTCGAAATCGTGCGCGAAGGGCGCAGCATCGTCATGCGCATTCCCGTTGAAGGTGGCGGCCGCCTGGTTCTTGATATCACCGAAGAAGAAGTTGAAGCGATCCGCAAGTGCGTTGAAAACGTCTAGGCTTCGGCTCTAAGCCCGGCCCCTGCTCCGAACCCCACCGGTTTGGGGCGGGGGCTTTAGCGTTTGTAGACCAGGTAGAGACCCTCGCCCGCGTGTACAAGGGAGACAAAAACATCGGCGGTACAGGCCGCTACCTCGTGTAAGACAGAGCGTACCGAAACGGTTACGGCATCACGGGCCGTGGGATTAGCAACAGCCCCGCCCACCAGCGGGTCGTGCAGAATCAGGAGCCCGCCAGGTTCTAGGAGGGCCAGCGTATCGTAGACCAGCTGTTCAGCTAGCTGGCTACCGGCGTCTATAAAGGCCAGATCGTAGGAGGCCGCTGAGAGGCGGGGGAGTACCTCGGCAGCATCGCCGGTGATGACGCGCACCCGGTGGCTCTTATCAAGACCGGCAGCTGCCAGCAGCGTGCGAGTTGCCTGGCAGCGGGTGGCATCGATATCGATGGCGGTGAGCGCCGCACCGGGGGCCAGACCCGTGAGCAGGGCAGCCGTAGCAACTCCGGCACCGCAACCGATTTCTACAGCGTGTTGGGCCTTGGTAGCTGCCGCGAGCACCGTAAGCAGGGAAGCTACCGACGGGGCGACGGGGGCGGCGTCCAACCGCTCGGCCCCAGCCCGGGCAGAAGCCACCGCCGGAGCCTCCAACGGGAACTCTTCAGCATAAACCCAGCTTCGAGCCTGTTCCTGAGTATTCACCTAGTACTTCACCTTCACATGAGTGCGCGCGGGAATGATTCTGGAAACATCTTAATCAACCCCGCTCGTTTTATGGGCGAACACTCGGGCTGAGCTGGTAATCTCTTTGTGTGTTTGGAATTAGCGGCCTCGAATTTATCGTTCTAGCGATCCTGGTGTTTGTTGTCATCGGGCCAGAACGCATGCCCGAATATGCCCAGCAGCTCAAAGACTTTATCAAGTGGGTTCGCCGTATGGCCTTTGACGCTAAGGACGACCTCAAAGAAACTCTCGGCCCCGACCTGGGCGATATTAACTGGCGCCAGTACGACCCCCGCCAGTACGATCCCCGCGTCATTGTGCGCGAGGCTTTTGCTGAGGACGACGAAGAGCGCCGCAAGGAACTTGAAGAAAAGGCGGCAGCTGCACCGGCTCCCTCTGTGAGTGTGCGCCTGCCCCGCGGCGCCTGGGCCCCCTTCGATACTGAGGCCACCTAAACTCTTTCTCCCGCCAAGGGGACCTGATTTTCAAAAAAGGACCGCATATTATGCGGTCCTTTTGAAGTTTTGCGGTCCCCTTGGGCCGGGCTAGACGGTGAAGGGCAGGGGGGCTCCCGCTAGCCCGCGCGGACGGTGGGTCAGGGCCTGGGCGGTTTTGACCAGTTCCTGCGCCGCGGCGGTCTCGGGCGCACCCCAGACCACCGGGGTGCCGGCGTCCCCGCCCTCGCGCAGGGCAACCTCGAGCGGTACCGACCCCAGTAGGGGCACCTCGTAGCCCAGGGCCCTGCCCAGGGACTCGGTGAGGACGGCCCCACCCCCTTCTCCGAAGAGGGGCAGGGTGGTGCCGTCCGGCAGCTGCATGGCGGCCATATTTTCTAGCACCCCAATCACCCTCTGTTCGGTCTGTAGGCTGAGGGTACCGGCCCGCTGGGCCACGTCCACGGCGGCCAGCTGCGGGGTTGAGACCAGAAGAATCTCGGCGTGGGGCAGCAGCTGGGCCATTGAAATCGCAATATCGCCGGTGCCCGGGGGCAGATCGAGGAAGAGCACATCCAGGTGGCCGAAGTGTACGTCGGTGAGGAACTGCTCCAGGGCCCGGTGCAGCATAGGGCCGCGCCAGGCGACCGGCTGGTCGGGCTTCACGAACATACCGATAGAGATGACCTTGATGACACCACCACCTGAAGGGGCCTCAACCACCGGTGGAATAATCATGTCGTCCATGCGGGTAGGGCCAGCGGTAATGCCCAGCAGCCCGGGAATCGAGAACCCGTGCACATCGGCGTCAATAATGCCAACGCTCAAACCCATGGAGGCACAGGCCGCTGCCAGGTTAGCGGTCGCAGAGGACTTGCCCACTCCGCCCTTACCCGAAGCTACCGCAAAGATACGGGTCAGGGAGCCGGGGGCAGTAAAGGGGTTCTGCTTGGTGTGCCCCAACTTCTGACGTAGGGCAGCGCGCTGGTCGGGGCTCATATAGCTGACCTCGAGCTCAACCTCGCTCACCTGCTCCAGGGCAGAGACCGTAGCGCGGACGTCCGCCTCAATCGTCGAGCGTAGGGGGCAACCTTCGATGGTGAGCAGCACCCTGATACTGGCAACTGAGCCGGTCAATTCCGCCCGGTCTACCATGCCCAGCTCGGTGATGGGCTGGCGAAGTTCAGGGTCAATAACGGTCGCAAGAGCCGCTAAGAGCTCTTCATTCAGGTGTGATGTCTGCATGGGTTGCATCGCCTACTCAAAGGAGCGGTCGATATCCTTAACTTTCTTTTTCTTGCGCATCTTGGGGTGGTCGTCGCTCAGCACGTCAAAGGCGCTGGTCACAGGCTGTGCAGCATTGGGGTCGAAGGGCTTCGTAGTCTCGGGCTCTTCACGCTCATTCGCCTTAGCTGCTAGGGCTTCCGCGCGGGCAAACAGTTCCTCCTGGCGCCGCTGCACCTCAGCGAGCTCGTCCATGATGTCGCGCATCTCGCCGCGCACGAAGTCACGGGTGGCAACCTCTCGCAGGGTAATACGTAGGGAGGCAATCTCGCGGGTCAGATACTCGGTCTCCTCCAGGTTGCGCTGGTCGCGCTGCCTGTCCTGTCGGGCAACCACACGGTCACGGTCGTCCTGGCGGTTCTGCGCCAGCAGCAGCAGGGGCGCAGCATAAGAGGCCTGCAAAGACAGCATGAGGGTGAGCAGGGTAAAGTTCAGTGCACGGGGGTCAAACTGAAGCTCCTCAGGCGCCAGCGTATTCCAGCCCAGCCAGAGGGCACAGAAAATCGTCATCCACAGCAAAAACTGCGGGGTACCCATAAAACGCGCAATTTTTTCGGTCATTTGACCGAAAGCATCGGGGTTAGGGCTCAGCTGAAAGAGCGGCCGCCGCTTCTTCTGCTGCGGGGTCCCGAGAGTCTGCGCTGAATCGTTGCGCTCACGTGCATCACTCAAAGCGGCGGCCTACCTTTCGAATTGGGGTTCCATCGTCATAGGTGCGCCAGTCATCGGGCAGCATTTCATCGAGCACGTCATCCACCGTGACCGCTCCAACCAGGCGGTCGTGGTCGTTGACCACCGGGATGATGGTGAGGTCGTAGGTTGCTAGCACGCGGGTGACCTCTTCAATGCTGGCAGCGTCGGTGACCGGCTCAATGGAGGTGTCGATGATGTTGCCTACCTGCTCGCTGGGGGAGTGCCGGAGCAGGCGCTGCATGTGCACAATGCCCAGGTACTTGCCGGTGGGGGTTTCAAGGGGCGGACGCGTGACCATGACCGCCGCTGCCATGGCCGGGGAGATTTCTTCCTGGCGGATATGGGCCAGGGCCTCAGCTACGGTCGCTTCGGGGGAAAGGATGATGGGCACCGGGTTCATGAGTGAACCGGCAGTTCCTTCCTCGTATTCGAGTAGGCGGCGGACGTCGTCCGAATCTTCGGGGTCCATGAGGGTGAGTAGCTCTTCACGCTGGGTATCTGACAGCTCACCCAGAAGGTCGGCGGCGTCGTCCGGCTCCATCTCTTCCAGAACGTTAACGGCTCGCTCTACCTCAAGGTGGGAGAGAATCTGCACCTGGTCTTCTTCGGGCAGTTCCTGGAGCACGTCTGCTAGGCGCTCGTCCTGGAGCTCCTGGGCCACTTCCACCATGCGCTTATCGGGCATCTCGTGAATAGCGTCTGCCAGGTCAGCGGGGTTGGAGTCTTCGTGGCTGGCTACGAAAGCTGTTGCTGCCTGGGGCTCAAAATCGGTGGAGAGTATAACCTCATCCCAGTCCACAATCAGGGTTTCCTTACGGCGACGCATCAGGCTAGCGTGGCCGCGGGAGATAAAGAGTTCAGAAATAAACCAGTCGCCGTTGCGGCGCTGCTCCATGGCAACGTCCTCAATCTGGGCGCGGCCCGACCCGTCGCGTAACTGTACCTTACGGTCAAAGAGCTCGCCCACTACCAGGGCCTCAGAGCCGCGCTGCTCAAAGCGGCGCAGATTCACCAGACCGGTCAGAATCACCTGTGTGGAGTCGATACTGGTCACACGAGTCATGGGAACAAAAATACGCTTCTTGCCCAGGATTTCGATGACGATACCCACCACAACCGGTTCCTTGAGCTTAGCCAAAGACCCCACTGCACTGAACTGGGTAAAACCGCTTTTGAGCACCACCACATCGCGTAGACGGCCCAGGCGGTCACCGTGGGGGTCAAAAACGTCAAGGCCCAGCAGGCGGGCGATAAAAATCTTGTTCGGTACGCTACTCACAGTTATCAAGGGTACTCGCCCCAGCCCGCAGCTGCCACCGGTTGCCAGCAGAGTGAGAATAACCCTACTTAGTTCACCTATGGCGATACCCCGGCGTGCTCCCCGCAAACTCAGTGAACTTTGCGAAAAAATGGGAGCATGGATCAACTCAAAGCACCTCCCGCCCTGGCCATGGCAGATGGCACCCACCTACCTCCCGGTGAGCTGGTAGCCACCTTCACCGACCGTAAAGAGGTCAATAAGGCTATCGAGTTTCTGGCCAGCCAGAAGTTCCCCGTACACTCCCTGTACGTGGTAGGGCACGATGTGCAGCAGGTTGATTATGTGACCGGTCAGGCCACCTACCCACGAGCTGCCCTAGCAGGTGTCTTCCAGGGTCTAAGCCTCGGTGCCCTTGTCGCCCTCTTCAACGCCGTGATTACCCAGACCCCTATTCTGGCTAACTTCCTCAGCATCGTGCCCCTGGCAATAGCCTTCTGCATGATTTATGCAATCATCGTTGCTTCTCGCACCAAGGGACGCGGAATCCGAACCCGCACCCAGATGCTACCCCAGCGCTTTGACCTGATGGCCATTCCGGCCACCGCCCAGGCTGCCCGCCACCTGCTACGCGTCACCGTGCAGCCTAACGGCGGTGCCCACAGCGGTGTGCACGGTTCCGGCGCTCACCCCTTCGCTCAGAACGGGCAGACTTCCAGCCCTTACGTTCACCCCGGTATGAGCCAGGCTAACCCCCAGGGCTATGCGGCCCAGCAGCCCCAGGGCGCCCCGAGCGGCCAGCAGGTACAGAACGGTCAGCAGGCGCAGAGTAACCAGCAGGCCCCCCAATGGTTTGACCCCTCAGCCCCCTCTCCCAAGCAAGAGCAGGCCCCCGAACCCTTCCTGCCTGGATTTAACCCGGCGGATCAGAAGCAGGACCAGGCACCGGCAGCCGAGCAGCGTCCGTCCGCCCCCGTCTTCACCCCTCCCGCTGAAACCAACCGCGACGGCTCGAAGGCCGCCGGTAAGTTCGGTCTGCGCGTGGAGTCCCCCGAAGAATTCGAGCAGATGATCCGCAAGGCCCCCGAGCCCCCCGCCACCAACGAGCGTATCGAAGCGATTCGCGCAGAAAAGGGGGAGCAGCGCTACGGCCTGCGCGTGGAGTCCCCCGAAGAATTTGAGGCAACCATCCGCAAGGCCCCCGAAACCGCAGAAGCCGAGCAGACACCGCAGAAGGACGGCCAATGACACCCGACCAGAAACTCGCCACCCGCTTTGAAGAACTCATTGGCTACATCGGCGAGAACAACCAGCACCTCATTATCGAATTCCTCACCGGCGACTTTCAGCTCACCCTACCCAACGGTGCGGTAAAAACTGCCCAGGAGTGGATTGACGATCTCGACGAAGACCTCTTCGACCTCGACGAGGCAACCCTTGAAGATATCGCCACCACCTCCGCAGAAGAAACCGGCTCAGCTACCGCCCAGGTACAGCTGGTAGGAACTGCCTACGAACAGGACGTCACCGGCCCCCACCGCTTCGATGCTACCTTCATCTGGACCTTCTCAGACTGGTTCATCAAGTCTTTGAAAATCACCCGCCTCTAAACGACAAAACTTAACGAAAACCCCGCCCGCTCTGGAAGAGAGCAGGCGGGGTTTCCTTATGCAGTTGAGAGGCTAGTTCATCAGGGGTTACGCAGGCTCGCGCTCGCTGCCGACCCTCTCGCTGGTTCGCTAACGCTCACAAGCGATTCACGCCAGCCCCGAGCCAGCAGCTTCGCTGCGAGCCTGCTTCACCGACTCCTATGAACAAGCCCCATAGCACCTTACTTAGCGGGAGTTCTCCGCCATCCATGCTTCGATACCCTCAACGGTGCGGGGCAGGGCGGCAGAAAGGTTCTCGTTGCCGTCCTCGGTGACCAGCACGTCGTCCTCGATACGGATACCGATGCCGCGCAGCTCCTCAGGGATAGCGAGATCTTCTTCCTTGAAGTAAAGACCGGGCTCAATAGTGAAGACCATGCCGGGCTCGATGATGCCCTCCATGTAGAGCTCGTTCTTGGCCTGGGCGCAGTCGTGCACGTCCAGACCCAGGTGGTGGCTGGTGCCGTGGGGCATCCAGCGGCGGTGCTGGCCGCCCTCAGCCGACAGGGAAACCTCAGCGGAGACAGGCAGCAGGCCCCACTCGTGAAGGCGGGTCGCCAGAACCTGCATGGCAGCGTCGTGAACCTCGTGGAACTTCTTACCCGGCACCGCAACCTTAAAGGCAGCATCGGCAGCTTCGAGCACAATGTTGTAGGCCTTAGCCTGAACCTCGGAGAACTTGCCGTTGACAGGGAAGGTGCGGGTGACGTCCGCGGTGTAGAGGGTGTCGTCCTCAACACCGGCATCGAGCAGCAGCAGCTTACCCTCATCGACGGTGCCGTTATTACGGATCCAGTGCAGAATCGTGGCGTTGTTCCCGCAGGCGGCAATGGTGTCATAGCCCAGGTCATTACCTTCAACACGGGCCTTGGCGAAGAAGGCGGTTTCGACCACGCGTTCACCGCGGCGGTGGGCAACAGCAGCGGGCAGGGCCTTGACGACCTCAGCAAAACCGTCGATGGTCAGGTCCACTGAGCGGCGCAGGTTCTCCACCTCGATGGCGTCCTTGACCAGGCGGGCCTCAGAGAGGGCCTCGGTCAGGGCAGCGTCGAGCTTATCAGATTCTTCCAGGTCAACTGAGGTGTTGTAGCGGGAGGTATCGACCAGAGCATCGACGTTCAAATCGACGTTGCGGACCAGGCGGATACGCACACCGCCCAGAGCTTCAGGCCCGGCGTTCTTGGTGATAGCTACTTCAAGCTCACCTAAGTCCTTGGTGCGCAGACCGTACTCGGCACCCAGCGATTCGAGGGTGGGTCGGGGGCCAATCCAGAATTCACCGTAACGGGGGTCGCGGTAGAACATCTCGGTATCGCGCCCTGCCAGGGGGCGGAAGTAGAGGGTGACCTCGTGGTTGGAGCCGTTATCTCCCTGGCCCTCTTCAACGGGCTCAAAGACCAGCACAGCATCGGGCTCATGATCTAGACCCAGGCCGGTCTGGTGGGCAAAGGCTGAATGGGGGCGGAAACGGTAGTCGGTGTCGTTTGAACGCACCTTCAGAGGGCCAGCAGGCAGAACCAGGCGCTCGCCGGGGAAGAGCGCAGAAATCTTGGCGCGGCGCTCAGCTGCAAAGTCGGCTACACGGGCGCGGGCCGGGAGCTCGTCGGACGCCGGTGCCCAGTTGGCTGCCATAAAGTCAGTAAAAGCACTGGATTTGGGGGCAGCAGAGCGGTTGGTGACGCGCTCTTCGATGGGCTGATCGTCACCGGGAGTTGAGGTATTTTCGCTAGTAGTCATGCCTACCAGTCTAGTGAGCCGGGTAACGGCGCGTCTAGCTGAAGATAGTGCCCTTGATACTTAAGGGAGGCTAACGGTTGCTGCCTGTTACAGGCGAGCTGACGCGGGTAGTCTGGTGCTATGTACGACCTGCACACCCACTCCCGTATTTCTGATGGCACCCAGCCGGTAGCCGAGCTGGTTGCCGACGTAGCCGCCGCCGGGCTTACCGGATTCGCCCTGACCGACCACGACACTACCGCTGGCTGGGCAGAAGCTGAACAGACAGCCGGACGCCTGGGGCTAGACTTCCTGCCCGGCATGGAAATCTCCTGCTCGGCTCAGGGCGTGAGCATCCATCTGCTCTCCTACCTGCACGACCCGGCAGACCCTGCCCTTCTGACCGAAATCAGCAGAGCCCGAGACTCCCGCGTAGGCCGCGCCCAGCGTATGGTCGAAAGACTCGCCGAAGACTACCCGATTACCTGGGAGACCGTCCAGGACCAGGTGCACGAGGGCGCTACCGTAGGCCGCCCCCACATCGCCGATGCCCTGGTAGCCCTTGGCGCTGTTGCCAACAGGTCAGAAGCCTTCGAAACCATTCTGACCACCCGCTCAAAATACTATGTGCCCCACTACGCCGTGGACCCTGTGAAGGCTGTTGAACTGGTACGTGCGGCAGGGGGTGTTCCGGTCATGGCCCACCCCAAGGCGTCCGCCCGCGGAAAACTCGCAAGCGACGACACCATCTACGCCATGATTGAGGTAGGCCTGGCCGGCTTTGAGGTCTACCACCGCGACAATCCGGAAGAAGGCCGCACCTGGCTGCTGGAAACCGCAGCCCGGCACGACCTTCTAGTCACCGGATCATCGGACTACCACGGCACCGGAAAACCCAACCGTCTGGGTGAAAACACCACGCCCCGCGAGACGGTCGAGCGGATTCGTGAGTTGGCTAGGTAGCCGGGTTATGGGGCAGGGCAGATACATCCCCGGCGGCGACCCTCTCATAGCTCGCGCCGGGGCGCTCGCTATGATTCACGCCAGCCCCGCGCCAGCCGCCGGGCGATGTACCTGCCCTACCCCTAGTTCTTGGGCTACTTCTTGAGCCAGAGCGTAGCTGACCCGGGTACGGAACCTGTGGCGAAGGCGTCCGCGGCACCGGGGGTAGAGCCCAGCATGAACTCGGCGTCAGCCAGGTCAGCTGGCAGGGGTGCGGGCTCGGTGCTGAAGTTGGTCAGGTTGACCCAGCCGCCGGGGCGCTCAAAGGCCAGCAGGTTAGCCGAATCAGTGGTGAGCCAGGTCAGTTCCTCGGCCCCCTGGAGCTGACGGCGGGCTGCCAGGGCTGACCGGTAGAGGTTGAGGGTAGAGTCTTCCTGCTGGTCCTCAACGGCTACAGCGTAGTCGGCGAACCAGGCCGGCTGGGGCAGATGCGGTGCTGCCGGGCCAAAACCGAAGGAGGGGCCGTCCGCCTCCCAGGGCAGGGGCACCCGGCAGCCGTCGCGCCCGACGTTGACGCCGGGGGAGTTGAAGAAGGTGGGGTCCTGGCGGTCTTCGTCGGGAATCTCGGCGACCTCGTGCAGGCCCAGCTCTTCACCCTGGTAGAGGTAGGCCGAACCGGGCAGGGCTAGCTCGAAGAGGGTAGCGGCGCGGGCACGGGCTGAACCCAATTCCCGGTCAAGTTCCTCGGCCGGTCCACCTGCGAGCAACCACTCATGGCCTACCTTCTCGTTGGTCTTACCCTCCACGAAGGGCAGGCCGTAGCGGGTGGGGTGGCGCACCACGTCGTGGTTGGACAGCACCCAGGTGCTCGACGAGCCGGATTCGGCTGAGAGTTCCAGGTTCTCAGCCACAATCTTGCGGAACTCACCCGCCTCGAAACGGGCGGTGAGCAGGTCAAAGTTGAAGGCCTGGCCCAGGCCCTGGGCGGACGCGTAGGCCGGGCGGCGGTCGCGCTCCACCCAGGCTTCTGCCACGGCGGTACGGGGCGGGGTGTATTCATTGAAAACGGCCCGCCATTCCTTATAAATCTCGTGTACGTCGTCGCGGTCCCACATGGGGTGGGTGCCGTCCTTGGGAAGGGCGTCGAGTTCTGCCTGGCTGGGCAGTACCTCGGGTAGGTCCTTGGCGATACCGTGGGCCACGTCAATGCGGAAGCCATCGACACCGCGGTCAGCCCAGAAACGGAAAGTTTCTTTGAAGTCTTCATGGACCTCGGGATTATCCCAGTTGAGGTCGGGCTGCTCTACCGCGAAGTTGTGCAGGTACCACTGGCCGTCGCCCACCGGCTCCCAGGCAGGGCCACCGAAGATAGAGGTCCAATCAGCCGGGGGCAGCTCGCCCTTCTCGCCCAAGCCATCACGGAAGATATAGCGGTCACGGGCCGCCGACCCCGGTGCGGACGCCAGGGCCTCCTGGAACCAGATATGCAGGTTGGAGGTATGGTTGGGCACCACATCAACGATGAGCTTCAGGCCCGCTGCGTGCAGGGCGCTGGCCATCTCATCGAAGTCAGCCAAGGTACCAATTTTCGGGTCAACATCGCGGAAGTCATCGACATCGTAGCCGCCGTCGGCCAGGGCTGAGGGATAGAAGGGGGAGAGCCAGACGGCATCGACCCCCAGCTGCTTGAGGTAGGGAACCTTAGCCGTGATGCCCTTGAGATCGCCGATCCCGTTGCCGTCGGCATCCGCAAAGGACCGGGGGTAAATCTGGTAGACCACGGCCTGACGCCACCAGGTGGGGTCATCGGCTGCCGGAACCAAGAGGTTTGAATCGCTCATCGTTGAACCTTTCACGGAAGAAGCTATGAGGCAGAGAACCTGCCCCTGCCCACCAGCCTACGCCCCGGCGTCCGCGCACAGGGATGAGAAGAAGCTAGACGGAAAAATTGCCCAAAGCTGGCGCGACAAGACTAAGAAAACAGGTGTAGAGGGTTGCGCCGAATAAAAAATCGGGGTAGGGTAGACCTAATAACTTTTTAAAATAGGCTAAGACTGTGCAAAAATCAGCTCTTGGCGAAATGTTGTGCCCAGAAGCCGCTCATCTTTTAGAGTGGGAAGCATGCGCTTTCTTAACGATATGACTCCCACCACCGACCTGACCTACAACGACGTGTTCATGGTTCCCTCCCGCTCCGCGGTAGGTTCCCGCATGGGCGTAGACCTCTCCACCGCTGACGGAACCGGCACCACCATCCCCCTGGTTATCGCTAATATGACCGCCGTTTCTGGCCGCCGCATGGCCGAAACCGTTGCCCGCCGCGGCGGCATCGCCATCATTCCCCAGGACGTTCCCACCGATATCGTCGCCGAAACCATCAAGCGGGTCAAAAACTCCCACCTGATTTTCGACACCCCCATCACCGTCAAGCCCCACCACACCGCAGGCTACGTGCGCCACCTGCTGCCCAAGCGCGCCCACGGGGCCGCTATCGTTGTGGACGGCGAAGCCCCCATCGGCGTCATTACCCCCAAGGATCTGCGCGGGGCAGACAACTTTGACCAGGTACAAGACCTGATGAGCACCGAACTGCTCACCCTGCCCGACACCGTCACCCCGCGTGAAGCCTTCGACATTCTGCACGAGAAGTCCCGCAAGGTTGCCCCCGTTGTGGATGCTGACGGCAAGCTGGTCGGCGTGCTGACTCGCTCGGCCGCCCTGCGCGCCAGCCTCTACGAACCGGCCACCGACGCCAACGGCAAGCTCCGCATCGGCGTTGCGATTGGCATCAACGGCGACGTAGCAGGTCGCGCCGCCGCCCTGATCGAGGCTGGTGCCGACGTACTCGTAGTCGACACCGCCCACGGCCACCAGGAAACCATGATCGAGGCCCTCAAGAAGGTCAAAGCCCTCAACCCCTCCATCCCCGTAGCCGCCGGCAACGTGGTCACCGCCGCGGGCGTCCGCGACCTGGCAGAAGCAGGCGCCGACATCATCAAGGTCGGCGTTGGCCCCGGCGCCATGTGCACCACCCGCATGCAGACCGGCGTGGGCCGACCCCAGTTCTCCGCCGTGCTGGAATGCGCCGCTGAAGCCAAGAAGCTGGGCGTACACGTCTGGGCGGACGGCGGTATCAAGGACCCCCGCGACGTCGCCCTGGCCCTGGCCGCCGGTGCCTCCAACGTCATGGTCGGTTCCTGGTTCGCGGGCACCTACGAGTCACCCGGCGACGTACTGCAGGACGCCGACGGCCGCCTTTACAAGGAATCCTTCGGCATGGCCTCCCGCCGCGCGGTCATCAACCGCAACTCCAAGACCGAAGCCTTTGAAAAGGCCCGCCGCGAAATGTTCGAAGAGGGCATCTCATCAGCCCGAATCTACCTGCCCGAGGGCCGCGGCGGCGTAGAAGATCAGATCGACTCGATTATCTCGGGCGTCCGCTCATCCTTCACCTACGCCGGTGCTGCCTCCATCGAGGAGTTTGCCGAGCGAGCTGTTGTGGGTATTCAGTCGGCCGCTGGCTATGCAGAAGGCCAGGCCCGCGCCACCCGCTAGGGTAGGGTGACTTGTTCACTGGCGGTTCCGCATGCTCACGCTCGCTGCCGACCCTCTCGCATGGTTCGCTTCGCTCACAATGCGATTCACGCCAGCCGCCGAGCCAGCAGCTTCGCTGTGAGCATGCTTCACCTTCATAAACGAATAAGCTCTTGTGAGTACCATTTAAATCAGAAATGACCAGCTAGTTGCTGGTCATTTCTGATTTAAATGGTACCTAGGGGTTAGCTGTCGCTGCCCTCTACCCGGCGGGTGCGGCGGCGACGGCGGCGCTGGTCCTCACCCTGCTGGCCACCTTCAGCCGCTTCAGCAGGCTTCTGCTGACGCTGGCGGCGAGCCGGACGCTCCTGCCCGGCTTCACCCTCAACCCGGCGGGTACGGCGACGGCGCGGCTTAGACTCAGCCTCCCCGCCCTGACCGCCACGCTGCTCATCGCGCTTCTGCCCCCGGCCCTCACCGCCAGAGCGTGAGCCCTCGCGGCGCGGAGAACGGGAGCCCGAACGTCCGCGACGATCCCCGCGGCCGCCGCGCTCCTGGCGCTTCTCACGAGCCGGGGTACCACCAAAGTCCTCAGCCTCTTCGGCCTGCAGGCCAGCTGCGGTACGCTCAGCCTTAGGCAGGCGGCCCTTGGTACCCTTAGCGATACCCAGGTCAGTAAAGAGGTGGGCAGAGGAAGAATAAGTCTCGACCGGTTCATCCACGCCCAGTTCCAGGGCCTTGTTGATGAGCTTCCAGCGGGGCACATCCTCCCAGTCCACCAGGGTGACGGCAGTGCCTTCCTTCTCGGCGCGACCGGTACGGCCCACACGGTGCAGGTAGGTCTTTTCGTCCTCGGGGCACTGGTAGTTGATGACGTGGGTGACGTCCTCAACGTCAATACCGCGGGCTGCCACATCGGTTGCGACCAGAATGTCAATCTTGCCGTTGCGGAAGGCCCGCAGGGCCTGCTCGCGGGCGCCCTGGTTGAGGTCGCCGTGGATAGCGCCGGCCGCGAAACCTCGGGCGGTCAGCTCATCAGAGAGCTTGGCAGCGGAGCGTTTGGTCTTGGTGAAAATGACGGTGCGGCCCCGGCCCTCGGCGCGCAGAATACGGCCGACCAGCTCGTCCTTATCGAGGGGGTGAGCCCGGTAAATAACCTGGCGAATCGAGGCCTTAGTCATGGTCTCCTCTTCGCCGGATTCCGCGCGAATGTGCATGGGGCGGCTCATGTAGCGGCGGGCCATGGTTAGGACGGGCCCGGGCATGGTTGCCGAGAAGAGCATGGTCTGGCGTACCTCGGGTACAGCAGAGAGAAGGCGCTCCACATCGGGCAGGAAGCCCAGGTCAAGCATTTCGTCGGCCTCATCGAGCACCACAATCTTGATCTGGGTGAGGTTGAGGTACTTCTGGCGGTGCAGGTCAATCAGGCGACCCGGGGTGCCCACGATCAGCTCAACGCCCTTTTCCAGTTCTTTGACCTGGGTGTCGTAGGGGCGGCCGCCGTAGAGGGTCGCTACTCGCACGCCGGTCTTTGAGGCAGCAACAGAGAGGTCATCGCCCACCTGGATAGCCAGTTCACGGGTGGGGACGATAATCAGGGCCTGGGGCGCGCCCGGGGCGGGAAGCTGGTTGAAAGCGTCCGAACCCGGGACAGCAACACTCTGCAGGGCAGGCAGACCAAAGCCCAGGGTCTTACCGGTACCGGTCTTAGCCTGACCGATGATGTCCTGGCCAGACAGGGCCACCGGCAGGGTCAGGGCCTGAATGGGGAAGGGGGAGACGATGCCCTTCTCTGCGAGGGCATCGGCAATATCTTGGCGCACGCCGTAGTCGGCAAACGTTTTAGAGGTATCGAAATCAGTCACGAATCGTGTTCCTTCAGATGAGGCCCCGGCTCGGGGCAGGTGAGGAAGCCGATCGTGGGTTTTCATGCAGCAAAGAAGCTCTATCAACCGCTACAATTGGCGCCAAACAAGCGCGGGAACGGGAGAGCTAAAGGCAGGTGAGTCTATACGGATGGTACGACCGGGCAACCAAATAACTTCTTTATTCTACCGCCAAGTGCCGTAAATGTAAGAGGGGCCCCGGGAGTTTTGCGTCAAACTCCCGGGGCCCTCTGGTTGAGTAAGCCCGGTGTTACTGGCCGATACCGAAGCCGATGCGGTGCTTGGTTTCAGCGCCCAGCTCGACATAGCCGATGTTAGCGGCCGGAACCAGGGTGGTGGAACCCTTAGAATCGGTCAGTTCCAGGATGCCGCCCTGCTCAAGAGCCGCAGCGACCTTGGCGCGGACGTCTGAGGCGGTTTCGTCGGTGTCGATGACGACCTGGCTGGGCACGTTGATAACGCCAATCTTGATTTCCATGAGGTTTCCTTTCGATGGTTCCCTACCTGACTGCAGGGGGTCTCTGCCCACCAGTTTACGTGAGTAGGGGCAGGAAAGGTGCGGGGTTTCGGTCTGAGCTGACAGGGGAGAAAAAGGCTGCAACGGCGGGGGCGCTACTCCCAATCTTCATCGATGATGGAGATACCGCCCCAGGCCAGCCGGAAGACCGCACGCTCAGCCATTGCAAGCTGCTGGGGTGAGGCGTCGGTGCCGATGACCATGTGGGCAGCTGCCTGCACCATGCCGGTGAGCATGCGGGCCGTCATCAGGGCATCTTCAAAGGGCATGCCCGCATTGGGCGCTAGTACCTCGGCGATTCGCTTGGCGATGGTGATGTGCATGGTCTCGGTGCGTTCTTGCACCGCGTAGTCGTTCTGAATGTCGGATTCAAAAATGACGCGGTAGCCTGCCACATTGTTGCGGGCAAAGCTGAAGAAGGCGCCAATGACGCCCTGCACACGTTCGCGGTTGACCTTGGTGGTGTAGAGAGGCTGCACCAGCTGGGTCATGAGGTTGTTGATTTGTTCATCGAGTACGGCCAGGTAGAGGTCGCGTTTGCCGGTGAAGTGCTGGTAGAGCACGGGCTTGGTCACATTAGAGGCGGTGGCGATGTGGTCCATGGTGGTGGCGTGGTAGCCCTGGGAAGCAAAAACACGCACGGCGTTGCCGATGAGCTGCTGGCGGCGCAGGTCTTTGGGCAGACGGGAGGCCCCGGACGGGTCGATGGGGTCGCCGGGGTCGGAGTCAGCTGAAAATATGGTGGTAGACATCGTTGCTGCCGAACCTTTGGGATGGTGGGCGGACGGGGTCGCGGCTGGTGGGGTGCCTGCCTGCTAGGAGGCGTCGGTTTGGGGCTCGGCCTCTTCGGGGGTTTCTTGCACTTCGATTCCGTAGAGGACTTCGAGGGCCGCTACATAGTCGTCTACCCGGCCTTCGCGTGCCATGTCTCGGGCGCGGACGGTCGGGGTGTGCAGGAGGGACTTGACCATGCGGCGCATTGCGAGTTCAAGCTGTTCAGTTGCTGCGGTGCACCCGTACTGGTTGTGCACCTTAGCGAGCTCGGCGTCGAGCACACTCATGGTGTGTTGTCTGAGAGCAACAATAGCAGCGTCGACGCTGCGCGCTTTCTCTTTGATGGAGAATTCTGCGGCGGCTTCGTCCACAATTGTGCGGGCAGTGTGTACAGATTCTACGGTCTCTTCGGGGGCGGCCAGGCGCACAGATTCGAGGGTAATGAGTTCTACCTCGGGTAGGTCTGCCACCTCGGGGGCGAAGTCGCGGGAGAGCGCTAAATCAAGGATGACGCGCTTGCCGGCGGGGATTTCGATGGGGAGCATGGGGGAGGCGCCACCCGAGCAACCGATGATGATATCGGCCGCTGCCATCTGCTCGTGCAGTTCCCCGTGGGGCACTGCCTGTACCCCGCGTTTGTCGGCAAAAGTGGCTGCACGATCTGAGCGGGAGTATATCCAGATATCGGTCGTCCCCCGAGAGTGCAGGGCAGCTACGGTGGCCCCGGCGTAGGCGCCGGTACCAAAGACCAGAACCCGGCGGTCCTCCCAGGTTTTGTCGGCGATGTCGTCGGCCATATCTAGGGCAACCGACACGATGGAGCGGCCCCGGGAGCCCAGCATGGTTTGCTGACCGACCCGGCGGGCGGTTTGGGCACCGTGTTCAAAGAGGCGCACCAGGTTGCCGGTGGCCCGTCCTTGCTCCTGGGAGAGAGACAGGGCGCGGCGCACCTGGCCGGTGATTTCGCGTTCACCCACAACGGCCGACTCCAGGCCTGATGCCACAGTGAAGAGGTGGTGGGCTGCATCGGCATTCACCAGCACATCAAAGCTGTTTTCTACCAGGTCATAGGAAAGCCCGGACCGCTTGGAGATCAGGTCAAAAATGTGCTCTGAGGCGGTAGCAACATCGTTGGCGATGTTCTGGTCGGTTGCCCCCGGCTTGCTGGGAATCTCGGCGTAGAGCTCTAAGCGGTTGCAGGTAGACAAAATCACCTCACCACGAATGCCGGTGCGTTCAAGATCCCGGTGGATTTTCTCAACGCCTTCGCTGAGATAAGCCACGGTGGTGAGGTCGACGGAGCGATGCGATGCTACAAGGCTGAAAATAGTCACGACGACTCTATTATAAACAGTTCCCTGTTGGGGGTCTGGTGACAGGTTGTCTCTAAAGTTGTGCTTTAAACTTGGCAGAATGGTGTATATGAGTCAGACCGTGTCATCAGCGCTGCGTCAGCGCCCCCTGCTCACCGACGAGCAGCTTGCCCACCTGCCCGCTACCCACCCCTTGAAGACCGCCGGTACTGGCGAGTCAGCCATGATTCGTACCCTGACCGGGCGCGAAGCTGAGCATGCCCCGGTCTGGTTTATGCGCCAGGCAGGACGCTCCCTGCCCGAGTACCGCGAAGTCCGCGAGGGAATTCCCATGCTGGATTCCTGCCTTACCCCTGAGCTGGCCGCAGAAATTACGGTTCAGCCGGTGCGCCGTCACAAGGTCGATGCCGGTATCTTCTTCTCGGATATCGTCATCCCCATGAAGCTAGCCGGTGTGGGTGTCGATATCGTTCCCGGGCGAGGCCCCGTGCTCGATGCCCCCGTCCGCACCCTCGACGATATTAAGAACCTGCCCGAACTTGAAGACTCAGCCCTCGACCCCATTCGAGAAGCTGTTGCCCTAACCGTTGAAAAGCTGGGCTCCACCCCGCTCATCGGCTTTGCCGGTGCCCCCTTCACCGTGGCCGCCTACATGGTAGAGGGCGGGCCCTCCCGTGACCACCTGCGTCCGCGCACCATGATGCACGCCGACCCCGAAGCCTGGGAAGCCCTGGGTGCCTGGGCCGCCCGCACCTCAGCCCAGTTCCTGGCTGCCCAGATTGAGGCGGGTGCCTCAGCGGTGCAGCTCTTCGACTCCTGGGCGGGGTCCCTGGGCGAGGCCGACTACCGTCGCTTCGTCATGCCCCACTCCGCAGCCACCCTCGCAGCAGTTGAACACTACGGGGTGCCCCGCATCCACTTTGGTACCGGCACCGCCGAGCTGCTGCCCGCCATGCTTGAAGCCGGCGCCGACGTCATCGGTGTTGACTACCGTCTGCCCCTCTCCGAAGCCCAGCGCCGTTTGGGCGGCGGCATCGTGCTACAGGGCAACATTGACCCGGCTCTGCTCGCCTCGGGCTGGGAAGCCCTCGCCGCCCACACCGATGCGGTTCTTGAAGAAGGACGCTGCGCCCCGGCCCACGTGGTCAACCTGGGGCACGGGGTGCCCCCGACCACCGACCCCACCGTCCTGACCCGCCTGGTCGACTACATCCACACCTCAACTCGCAAAGGCTAGGAAAAAGAACCCCATGGCACAGCACCAGCACCTGCACAACACCGCCCTGGTCATCGGCGGTGGCATCTCGGGCCTGCTTGCAGCCCGTGAACTAGCCCGGGCCGGGAAAAAAGTGACCCTGGTGGAGCGCGAAAGCCACCTGGGCGGGGCCGTTGGTGCCCACCAGCTCGCCGGTCTGGTGCTGGATTCCGGTGCTGAGTCTTTTGCAACCCGCACCACCGCGGTGCGGGATCTGCTCACGGACCTGGGCCTTGCCGACCGCATCGTTAATCCCGAACCTCTGGGCTCCTGGCTTTATCTGCCCACCGGACCCTACCCCTCGCCGTCCACCGGCGTGCTGGGTATACCCGGTAGCCTCGAAGACCCGAATCTCAAGAAAATTCTGGGCCGGGCAGGCTACCGGCGGGCCAAACTTGATGCCATGCTCCCTCGATCTGCTGGATCTACCGCTAAGACCCTGGGCGAGCTGGTGCGGGTGCGCCTGGGGCAGCAAGTGCTCGACCAGCTGGTAGCCCCGGTGGTCTCCGGCGTGCACTCGGTTCACCCCGACCAGCTCGAAATCGCCACCATCGCCCCGGGCCTGCTGACCGGCCTGCGAGAGCTCGGCTCTCTCACCGCCGCTAGCGCCCGCCTTCGAGCTGCTTCACCGGCAGGCTCCCAGGTTGCCGGTATCGAAGGGGGCATGAACCAGCTCTCCGAAGCCCTGGTCGATGATCTGTTGCGCCAGCGCGTGCGTATTGTGAGCGGCTTCGACACTATCGCCGTGGACCGCGACCCCGTGACCGGTAGCTGGACGGCTATCCAGCGTCAGCCCGAATATGGCGAAAAGTCAGCCATGATCCGCGGTGAGTTACTGGTCGTTGCCACCGACGCCCAGACCTCTATCCGGCTGCTCGGCCCCCACCTGCCGGCCTCCGCCCTGCCCGCTGTTGCCCCCGGCCCCGAAGTTGCCCTGGTCTCCCTGGTTCTTGACCAGCCCGACCTGGATGCCGCCCCGCGCGGCACCGGGCTACTGGTCAGCGAGGCCGCTACAGGTGTCCGCGCCAAAGCTCTCACCCACGCCACCGCCAAGTGGGCCTGGGTAGCGGAGCGGGCAGGGCAGGGGCGGCACGTGGTGCGGCTGTCCTACGGGCGCGGCAAGGAGCACGACACCTCGCCCCTCTCAGAGTTAGCCCTGCACGATGACCAGCTGGTCACCCTTGGCCTCCACGACGCCGCCCACCTCCTGGGTGTTCCCATCACCAAGAGCCACCTGGTGGCCGCGGACGTCGTGCGCTGGCGCAGCGCCCTGCCCTCCACCACCCCGGGGCACAAGGACCGCGTCACTGCCTTCCGCACCGCCCTCGCCGACCTGCCAGGTGCCACCGCCGTTGGAGCCTGGATTGCCGGAACCGGTCTGGCCGCTGTCACCGCAGACACCCAGGAACATCTGGGGCGCTTCATCCAGAAAAACACCGACACATCAGCTACCGACTAGGTAGCGGCTACTCGCTCTCAACGTCCCACATCGAAAGGTAAGACCATGTCACACCACGGTAACCCTGCAGAACACCCCCACAGCGCCAGCTCATACGGCAGAGCAGGCCACGGCTCAGCTGGCCACGGCGCTTACAGCCACGGCGGTAGCGGCCACGGCGGCCGTCCGCCCATGCCCACCGCCAAAGACGCGGCAGGTAAAATTCAGGGCCAGCGCCCCGGCGAAGTAGCCGAAGGCGACAGCCAGTTCCACTACGCCCTCTACACCGTTTTTGCCCGCGAAGGTGCAGCCGACCCCGCCACTACCGGCGCTGAGGCAACCGCCGAACTCGAAGCCCTGGTTGCTGAGCTCGAAGCCAAGGGCGTGATTACCCGCGGCTTCTACGACGTCTCAGCCATGCGCAACGACGCTGATGTGATGGTCTGGGTGCACGGCGCTGTGCCCGAAGACCTGCAGGCAGCAATCCGCAGCTTCCGCCGCACCGCAGCTTTCTCGGGCACCAAGATTGTCTGGTCAACCATGGGCGTACACCGCGACGCCGAATTCTCAGCCGGTCACACCCCCACCTTCGCCAAGGGCATCGCCCCCGAACGCTGGGTCTGCGTCTACCCCTTCGTGCGCTCCTACGACTGGTACACCATCAACCCCGAAAAGCGCCGCGAGGTCATGAAAAACCACGGCATGAAGGGCATTGACTTCCCCGAGGTGCTGCCCAACACCATCGCCACCTTTGGCCTGAACGACTACGAATGGCTCATCGCCCTCGAAGCCCCCGAACTGGTACTCCTCGTTGACATCATGCGCTCCTTCCGCAACACCGAAGCCCGCCACTTCGTACGCGAAGAAGTTCCCTTCTACACCGGCCGCCGCATTGAGGCCGCCGAGGTTGCCCAGGTGATCGCATAATGACTGTCCAGCTCCCTAACGACATCATCCCCAACCAGACCGACCCGGCCAACACCGCCTCCAACGGCCCGGCCGTGCTCGATGAGAGCACTATCGGCACCTACACCAGCGAGCGTACTCTCACCCGCCCCCGCGCGTCCGCCCCGCAGGACTATGACCTGGTGATTCTGTCCTCCTTCGGCGGCCCCGAGGGACAGGACGACGTCATCCCCTTCCTGCGCAACGTCACCGCCGGCCGCGGCATCCCCGACGAACGCCTGGAAGAAGTCGCCACCCACTACCGGGCCAACGGCGGCGTCTCACCCATCAACGAGCAGAACCGCGCCCTGCTGGCCGCCTTACGCGAGGCTATGGCCGAAAAGGGCCCGGACATCGAGATCACCTGGGCTAACCGCAACTGGGAGCCCTACGTCAACGACGTGGTCCAGAAGGCCTATGACGAGGGCAAACGCAAGATTCTTGTGCTGGCTACCAGCGCCTACCCCGGCTACTCCTCCTGCCGCCAGTACCGCGAAGACTACGGAATCGCCCTCGAAAAGCTGGGCCTAGACGGCAAACTGCAGATCGACAAGGTCCGCCAGTTCTGGGACACCCCCGGCTTCATCCAGCCCTTCATCGACGGCCTGGTTGAGGGGCTCGCGGACGTCCGCGCCCAGCTCGCTGCCGCCCAGCAGGCTGCCGCGGGTAACGGAAAAATCCGTATCATGTTCTGCACCCACTCCGTACCCACCAGCGCAGCCAACGAGGCAGGCCCCCGTGGCGTCGACTACGAAGGCGGCTCCGCCTACGTCGAAAAGCACCTGGAAGCTGCCCGCGCCGTCCTCGCCGGCGTCCAGGCCGTTGACCCCGCCCTCCTCGATGAAGTCGACTGGGAACTGGTCTACCAGTCCCGTTCCGGCCCGCCCTCCATGCCCTGGCTCGAACCCGACGTCAACGACGCCCTCGAAGCCCTCGACGGTAAGGTCGACGGCATCGTGCTCGTGCCCCTCGGCTTCGTCTCAGACCACATGGAAGTCAAATGGGACCTCGACACCGAAGCCCTCGACACCTGCAAGCGCCTCGGCTTCGCAGCAACCCGCACCCCCACCCCCGGCACCCACCCCGCCTACGTTGAAGGCCTGCGCCAGCTGATTGCTGAACGCGTCGCCTCCACCGCCCCCGCCCAGAACGCCGACGGCGTACAGGCAGCCCGCGTCTCCGTCTGCGGCGGAAACGGCTGGTTCGACGCCTGCAACCCCGACTGCTGCAAGTCCCAGCGCCCCGGCTCCGAGAAGCCGGTGATTGCTGATTACAAGGGCTAGTAGGCTGGACTGGTAGGCGGCAGGGGCAAGTTGGTGCGGTGCGTAAGCGTGCGCCGTTTCCATCTTGCTTCTAGCTCGGGGGCGCGGGGACGCGCTTTTGCCGACTAACCTTCTTGAGCTCGCGCTGGGGCGCTCGCTCAATTCATGCCAGCCCCAGCCAGTCGGCTCCAAGCGCGTCCCCGCGCCCCCTCTACAACACGGTGGCTTAAAGATTTCAGATAAAGATTGCACGAAAGGACGCTCATTGGCAGCTCGAACATTTACCGTAGGTACGCGCGGGTCGGCTCTTGCGACCACCCAGACTGGCTGGGCTGTTCAGCGTATGCGGGAGGCGACCGGCATTGAGCTAGAGACCGTCACCGTCAAAACTGAGGGGGACGTGCTCACCGGCCCCCTGTCTCAGCTGGGTGGTACCGGTGTTTTTGCCGCGACCCTGCGCTCCCGTCTGCTCGATGGGGGAGTGGATGTGGCCGTCCATTCCCTGAAAGATCTGCCCAGTGCGCCCTGCCCGGGGCTGACCGTCGCTGCCACCCCGGAGCGGGAGGACCCCCGCGACGCCCTGTGTGCCCGGGACGGTCTGACCCTCGATACCCTGCCTGCTGGTGCCCGGGTGGGTACGGGGTCGCCGCGGCGGGCCGCCCAGCTGTTGGCTATCCGTCCTGACCTCACCATTGTTGATATCCGCGGTAATGTGGGTACCCGCCTGGCCCGTGTGGCTGGTAATGAGCACTACGGAGTGGGTGCCCACGGCCTGCACGGTGAGAAGAAGCTTGGCGCTATCACCGGTGACTGCGATGCGGTTGTGCTGGCTGCTGCCGGTCTGCACCGCCTGGGCCTCGCTGAGACCATCACCGAGTACCTGGGGGTTGACAGGGTTGTGCCCGCTCCCGGCCAGGGAGCTCTCGCTATCGAAATTCGTACCGACGATGCCGGCGAGCAAACAGAGCTGGGGCAGGCTGTAGCCGCTGTCAACCATACCGAAACCCAGCTGGCTGTGACCGCTGAGCGTGCCCTGCTCCGCCGTCTTGAAGCGGGCTGTGCCGCCCCCATTGGGGCTTACGCCCTGGTGGACGCTGGCCAGCTCGTCCTTAACATCGCTGTGGCTAATACCGACGGCACCGAGCTGCTGCGGCACACCGTGCAGACAGAGACCCTGTCGGTAGAAGCTGCCGCTTTTCTTGGCACCCAGGCTGCCGATGACCTGCTGGGCATGGGCGCTGCAGCCCTCGCCGGTCTTGAAGGCGGTGCCTAGAGCTATGACTACCTATCTCATTACCCGCACCCCGGCTAAGGCTGCCGCGCTGACCAGCGTTCTTCTGGAACAGGACGCCGAAGCGCAGCTGCTCTACGCCCCCATTCTTGACCCCGTAGGCACCGAACCAGAAGACTGGGAAGAAGTCGCCTTCGCCCTGATCCGCGGGGAATTCTCTTGGGTCACTTTCACCTCGGTCAACGGGGTACTGGGCCTAGACGCCCTGGCACAGGGGCTAGGCCAAAGCCTGGTCGAGCTGTTAGGCGCTGCCCAGGTTGCAGCCGTCGGTCGGGCTACCGAGGCAGCCCTGGTTGAGCGGGGCCTGCTGGTCGACTTCGTGCCCGAAACCCAGTCAGCAGCCGGAATGGTCGACGAATGGCTGATCGACGAAGAATGGGACAACCCCATGGACGAAACCATCTTGGCCGTCCAGGGAACCACAGCTTCCCCGACCCTTGAAGAAGGGCTCACCGACTACGGCTACACCGTAGCCACCCTACCGGTCTACGATATGCTGCCCTACCCAGCAGAGAACCCCCTGACCGAGCAGAACCCCGCTGACCTTGACGCTCCGTCAGGTTCCGCGCTCACCCTGGGCGAGGCTGTCACCGCGCTCGCTACCACCGACGTCCTGATTGCAACCTCGCCCCTGCTGTTGCAGACCCTAGCGGACGCCGCCGGCAGCACCCTGCCCCCCACCGTTGCCATCGGGGCCAGCACCGAAGCCGCAGCCCGCAACCTACCCGAGCAGCAGCGTCCTGCCACCATCACCGTGGCGGCAAGCCCCGCCGCCGCAGACCTGGCAGCAGCCGCCCTCGCCCTCTAAGCTAAAAAGACACCTACCTGTCAAGGAAGACCATGTTTGAACCCTCAGCCCTCCCGGTGCGTCCCCGCCGCCTGCGCACCACCGGCCCCATGCGGGCCCTGACCGCCGAAACCGCCCTAACCCCGGCTAACCTGGTGCAGGTGCTCTTCGTGCGCGACGGAATTGAGGAGCCCGTTGCCATCGAATCCATGCCCGGCCAGTATCAGCACACCCTGGAGACCGTTATCGACGAGGTACAAAAAGCCGTGGACGCCGGCGTGCGCTGCATTGACCTCTTCGGCGTGCCCCGCGATGAAGATAAGGACGCAGCCGGTTCAGCAGCCTGGGCCGAAGACGGTATTCTCAACCGGGCTATCCGCGCTGTGCGCCAGCACTTCGGCGACTCGGTGGTCGTCATGGCAGATACCTGCCTCGACGAATTCACCGACCACGGCCACTGCGGCCCCCTGATCGAAGATGCCTTCGGTAACACCGTCGTTGATAATGACGCCGCCGTGGAGTCCTACTGCAAGATGGCGGTTTCCCAGGCGCGCGCCGGTGCCCACACCGTCAGCCCCTCCGGCATGATGGACGGCCAAATCGCCGCCATGCGCACCGCCCTCGACGAAGCCGGCTTCACCGACGTTTCTATCTTGGCCTACTCCGCCAAATACGCTTCGGCCTTCTTCGGCCCCTTCCGCGATGCGGTGGGCTCCACCTTCACCGGCGACCGCAAAACCTACCAGCAGGACCCCGTCAACCGCCGGGAATCCCTCTACGAAGTCCAGCTCGATATCGAGCAGGGCGCCGATATGGTCATGGTCAAGCCCGCCACCGCCTACCTGGACATCGTGCGCGAAGTCGCCGACTTCTCGCCCGTCCCTGTTGCGGCCTACCATGTCTCCGGCGAATACGCCATGATTGAAGCTGCTGCCGCCGCCGGCTGGATCGACCGCAAGGCTGTAGCCCTCGAAGCCCTCATGGGCATCCGCCGAGCAGGTGCCTCCATCATCCTGACCTACTACGCCACCGAAGCCGCCACCTGGCTCAACGAAAGGTAAACCCCTTGACCGTCTCAGAAGACCTCTTTGCCCGCTCCACCCGCGTCATTCCCGGCGGTGTCAACTCACCTGTGCGCGCCTTCAACTCCGTTGGCGGCACCCCCGCCTTCATGGTGGAAGCCTCCGGCCCCTACCTGACCGACGCGGACGGCCACAACTACGTCGACCTGGTCTGCTCCTGGGGCCCGGCCCTGCTCGGCCACAAGCACACCGGCGTCATCGAAGCCGTGCACGCAGCGGTTGAACACGGCCTCTCCTTCGGCGCCTCAACCGCCGCCGAAACCGAACTGGCTGAACTCGTAGTTGACCGCATCAACGCCGTAGCCCCCGGAACCATCGACCAGATCCGCATGGTCTCCACCGGCACCGAAGCAACCATGACCGCCATCCGCCTGGCCCGCGGCTACACCGGCCGCGACAAGATCATTAAGTTCGCCGGTTGCTACCACGGCCACGTCGATGCTCTGCTCTCAGAAGCTGGCTCCGGCGTCGCAACCCTGGCCCTGCCCGGCTCGGCAGGCGTCACCGCTGCTACCGCCGCCGAAACTATCGTCCTTCCCTACAACGATGAGGACGCCGTCCGCGCAGCTTTTGCCGCCAACCCCGGCGAAATTGCCGCCATCATCACCGAAGCAGCCCCCTGCAACATGGGCGTTGTGACCCCTGCTGAGGGCTTCAACGCCTTCCTGCGCGAGATCACCCGCGAACAGGGTGCCCTCATGATTTTTGACGAGGTGCTGACCGGCTTCCGCGTCTCATCCGCAGGCTACTGGGGCTACTCCGCACCCGCAGAAGGTAACTGGGCCCCCGACATCTTCACCTTCGGCAAGGTAATCGGCGGCGGTATGCCCATGGCTGCCCTGGGTGGTAAGCGCGAAGTCATGGAATACCTGGCTCCGCTGGGCCCTGTCTACCAGGCAGGTACCCTCTCCGGTAACCCCATCGCCATGGCCGCCGGTCTGGCTACCCTCAAGGCCGCTGACGCCACCGTCTACGAAACCATTGACGCCCGCTCAGCCCAGCTGCAGGCCGCCCTGGTCGAAGCCTTCAACGCTGCCGGGGTCAACCACTCCATCCAGACCGCAGGCAACCTCTTCTCCGTTGCCTTTGGTACCGCTGATACGGGCGTGCACAACTACGAAGACATCAAGGCATCAGAAACCTACCGCTACAATGCCTTCTTCCACTCCATGCTGAACTCCGGCATCTACCTGCCCCCCAGCGCCTTCGAAGCTTGGTTCCTGTCAGCAGCCCACGATGACGCCGCCATGGACCGCATCATCGCGGCCCTGCCCGACGCCGCCCGAGCAGCGGCGGAGGCGACAGCCTAGAGAGGACCAAATTAAATCAGTTCGGAACGTTAGATAGTGAGGTGAAGAAGGCTCGCGCTCGCTGCCGACCCTCTCGCTGGTTCGCTTCGCTCACAAGCGATTCACGCCAGCCGCCGAGCCAGCAGCTTCGCTGCGAGCCTTCTTCACCTACTTCTGCGTGTAAGTTTCCTTATCTCATGTGCCCCTGCGGCAGGGTGGCCAGGTTCTGGGTGTCGCGGTCGTAGAGCCAGTTCTTGTCCATGAGCAGGCGGGACAGGGCCAGACCCATTCCTAGAGCAGCGAAGATGAGCAGGACCTGCACGAAGCTGGCTAGGGCCTCATTGACATCGCCGTTAGAGAAGTGGGCCATGGACATGTAAAACATGACACCGGGAACCATGGTGACGGTAGCCGGCACCGCCAGGGAGATGCGGGAAACCCGGCGGGCGTGGAGGGGAGCGACGATTTCTGAGAGTACCCCGGCGGTAAATACGGCCAGGGCGATGGCGAGGTGGGGCGCCCACCCGGCCTCTACCAGCCAGATACGACCCGGGTTTACGATTGCGGCGATTGCCCCTGCCCAGGTGCAGGAGAGGGGAGTCGCTGAGAAAAGCATGGCGAAGCCGAAGGCGGCGGTGAAGGAAGCCAGCATCTGGAGAATCAGGAGCAGCCAGAACCCCAGGTGCGGGGCTGGGGCCTGCTCTAGGGGCAGGCTAAAGACCAGGGAGATGAGCCAGACCGAAAAGGACGCACTACCCAGGAGCAGGGCAACATAGGTGAGGCGGGAGATGCCGGAGGAGAAGTCCATGCGGGCTATTTCTAGCATGCCGGTGACCAGGGGGAAGCCCGGTACCAGGTAGAGAATTGAGGATATAAAGCCCACCAGGTGGTTATCCGCGATGAGACCGGGGGCGATAAGCGCCGACATGACCCCCACATAGATACCGGCTGAGAGCAGGCCGCAGAGCATCCAGACCGCCATATGGTTGAGACCCCGGTGGGCTAGTGTGGAGCGTAGGAGCTGGCCGGCGAAGGCCGCGATGAGAACGACTGAGCATTCAATGACCCCGCCCCGGTTGAGGAAGGCGAAGGCTGCACAGGCTAGGGCTGCAGCGAGAGCTAGGAGCCAGGGGGCGTAGAGAGGCTTTTCTTTCTCAATGCGGGTGAGTGTTGCGTCGGCTAGAGCTGGGTCGATGCGTTCGGGCAGGGATGAGACGAAGTCGCTGAGCAGGTCGATTTTGTAGGCGGAGATTCCCTTGACGCGGGTTTCTGCAATCTCGGTGCGGAAGTTGCCGCCAGAGTAGGCGGTGGTGGAGAGTTCGGTGAAGTGGACCTGGGCGTGATGTTCTTCAAGTCCTACGGCTTTGGCCAGGCGGGACATGGAGGTTTTGACGCGGTAGGCGCTGGCTCCAGATTTCATGAGGAGTAGGCCTAGCTTGAGGACGACCGCTGATTGGGCTACCAGTTCTTTGTGCTGGTTGCGGGTGGAGCCGAGGTAGATGCTGTTGGTGGGCGCGGGCTCGTTCACGGTCATCCTTGCGGTTGTGGTGTATCTGCTCCTTTAAATCTAGTAGAGGGAGGGTAGAAAAGGACGCCGGTGGGCAGGTGACGGTGCTCAAGGCACCTACCTGCCTACCGGCGTTCTGACGGAGCGTTCACGCTACCTGAACCTTAGTCGGTGCGCACCGGCCAGGCGCCGCTGACGTCCGCCTGCTTGCCAATGCGGTTGAAGTAGTCCTGCAGCTCGGCTGCCTGCTCAGCTGCCCAGGTAATCTGCTGCTCGTGCAGGGCTGTAGCAGGCTGTTCGATCTCTTCGTATTCAAAGCTCATAGCCGTCAGTAGGCGCTCAGCTGCCAGGGCGTCGTCCTTCGAGGTGTGGGCGTTTTCTAGCTCCACGCTGTATTCGCTGGCCAGCACTTCCAGGGTGCGCTTGCCCTTCTTGAACTTGTGCACGTGCTTATTGATGACCAGGGGGTCAAGCACGGGGTAGCAAGTCAGCGGCGGGTACCCGTAGCGGGCCAGCTCAAAATGCAGCACCGAGAAATCGTAGGCAGCGTTAAAGGCGATGACGGGAACACCGTCGGCAAAGAGGCCGCCCAGAGCCATAGCCACCTCGTAGGCCACCTGCTGGGCAGGCTTGCCGTGCTCACGGGCATACTCGGTGGTAATGCCGTGAATAGCGGACGCCTGCTCAGGAATCTCAACCCCGGGGTCAGCCAGCCATTCCCCGGCGCGCAACACCTCGCCATCCGGAGAAACCAAGACCAAAGAAGCCGTGACGATGCGGGCAGTCTTAGGGTCGATACCTGTTGTCTCAAGATCGAAAGTGGCGCGGGGAAGCTCGGTCCATGAAGTCATACCTTCGATAGTAGCGACAGAAGTAGCGCCACAAAAATATTTGGGGCAGGTGGCGCCCAGGCTCTTAAAATGTCAGCCACCTATGATGAACTTGGAATACAGTGAGAACCTCGGCCACGACAAAAGATGGGGAGTGCACGGTGACACACGAGCAGTTAGAGACTCAGGGCGCTACCTTGCTTCTGGGCGCGCCCGGCAGCGGTAAAACCCAGGCCCTGTTAGAGGCAGCTACCGAATTCATTGAGCAGGGCAAAGACCCTGCCCGCCTGCTGGTGCTCACCCCCTCACGCGTCAGCGCAACCAGGTTCCGAGAAGCGCTTTCAGCCCGCATCACCGCAACAGTCTCAACCGCCCCGGTGCGAGCCTGGCAGGCTTACGCCTTTGACCTGCTGCGACGGGCCCATATCGAGGGGTATCTACCTCACCTGGACTTCACCCCCAAGCTCCTCTCAGGCCCTGAGCAGGACGTCCTGATTAAAGAACTCCTCGACGGCCACCGCAGCGGTGAAGGCTCTAGCATTATCTGGCCCGATGACCTCCGTGAAGCCCTTGAAACCCGCGGTTTCCGCCACGAGGTGCGAGACTTCTTTGACCGCATGGCCGAATACGATCTCACAGCCTCAGCAGTTGCAGACCTAGCGCAGCGCTTCGACCGCCCCGAGTGGCGGGCCCTGGCTAAGCTCTACACCGAATACCGCCAGGTGCGCGCCCTCCGCGCCCCGCATGCTTTCGACCCCGCAGCCCTTATCCACGAGGCCACCAAGACCCTGCTAGCCCACCCCGATGTGCTGAGTGCAGAACGCGCCCGCTTTGACCTGGTGCTCATTGACGACGTGCAAGAACTCACTCCCTCTATCTACCGGCTGCTGGCTGTTCTAACCGGCAGGTCAGCAGAGTACCTGCGTGCCACAGCTAGCAACTCACTGGCCGCTGGGGCAGATGGCGAACCCGCAGACCTAGACGGCCTTCTTGTCTCAGGTCCGGCAGCGGTCATGACCTGCTGCACCGATACGGTCGTGCAGGGCTTCCGCGGAGCCAGCCCCCAGCTGGCAGCCGACCTCCCCGATATCTTCCCCTCTCTCGTTACAGAAGAGCTCACCACGAGCTGGCGCATGGCACCAGTTATCGCCGAGCGCTGGGCAGAACTGGCCTCCCGCCTACCCGTTGTGCCCCGGGCAGCCCACCGGCGCGTCCTTACCCCCGCTCCGCAGGAGCCCAGCGAAGAAGCCCTCCTGCCGGTCGGGGACGACGGTGCCCTGCTAAACCCCGCAAAAGCAGCAGAACCAGACCCCGAGGTGCTGGGGCTGGTTGTAGAAACCCCCCAGCAGGAAAACCAGCTGCTAGCCCAAATGATTCTTGAAGACCACCTCTATCGTGGCAGGGCCTACCAGCGTAGCGCTATTATCGTGCGAAACGGCTCAGACGTCACCCGGCTCAAACGAGCCCTCATTAACCTGGGTGTTCCCGTACAAACAGCAGCTTCTATCACCCCCGTGCGCGATGAACCTGCCGCCCGCCCCTTCCTTGATGCCCTGGGGCTAATCCTGCACACCCGGCGCCTACGGGCTACAGAGCGGGCCACGAGCCCTCACGACGCAGAGACAGAGCTATCAGCTACCCAGCAAGCAAACACCTGGGGCCTGGGCGCTGATACCGCGGTTTCCCTGCTGACCTCCCGTCTGGGTGGGGCCTCGACCATGGACGTGCGTCGTTTACGCCAGCGTCTCCGCGCAGAAGAACTGCGCGCCGGGGGCACCCGCGACAGCGATGCCCTCCTAGTTGAAGCCCTAGTCAACCCCCAACTACTGCCCACCGGCGAAAGCAGCGCTGCTGCCCGCCGCCTGGGCCGGGTACTCACCGCAGGCGATAAAGCCCTCGACCAGCCCGGCGCTACCGCCGAAACCGTGCTCTGGGCACTCTGGGAGGCCTCAGAACTCGCCCCCCTCTGGAAAGCCCAGTCCCTCTCAGGCGGTGCAGGAGCCGACCGAGCCGGGCGAGACATCGACGCCATGATAGGCCTGTTTGAGGCAGCCGAACGCTACACCGACCAGATGCCGGGAGCCACCGCCGAACAGTTCTTGGCCTACATCGATGCCCAAGACCTACCCATGGATACCCTGGCAGAGCGCACCAACCACCGCGACGCCGTAGAAATCATGACCCCCGCTCTCGCCGCAGGGCGCGAATGGGACACCGTCTACATCGCCGGCTTGCAAGATGGCACCTGGCCGAACACCACCGTCCGCGGCTCCCTACTGGGAACCCTCGACCTTGTGGACGCAGCTACCGGGCGCCTGGATACAAACGGGCGCAATAACGGTGGGGGAGTAGCTCCCGGCTATTCGCTCCTTGAACGCCTACGCTCCAACCGTTTCGACGAGTTCCGTATGTTCGCCACAGCAACCTCACGAGCCCGCTCCCGGGTAGTCTGCACCGCTGTATCTTCTGCCGATCAGGCCCCCAGCGAGCTGATCGATATCTTTGCCCCGGCCCCCGGTGGCGAGCGTCCCCTCACCGAGGTCCGCCGCCCCATGACCCTGCGCTCGCTGGTTGCCGAACTGCGCCAGTGGTCAGAAGCCCAGCATATTTCACCGGCGAAAGCCGATGCCGCTGCCCGCCTGCTGGGCCGACTCGCTGACCCTGAGCAGACCTCCGGGCTGAACCTACCCGGTGCCCACCCCCGTTCCTGGTGGGGGTTGTTGCCCCTGTCCTCACTGGCTCCGGCCTTTGAAGGGGACGGGCCGATTCCGGTATCGCCGTCTCAGATTGAAAAGATTCACCGCTCGCCCCTGGACTGGTTTGTAGCTGCCTCCCGTGCTGAAGCTGCTACCGACGCCTCGCGATCGCTGGGCACTCTCATCCACGCCATTTGCGAAGATATGCCCGATGGGAACGGAACCGACCTGCGCGACGAGCTCCACCGCCGCCTACCCCAGCTAGGGCTTCCTGACACCTGGGAGAGCCAGAAGATGGTGGAGCGGGCTGAGGGCATGCTCCAGAAGTTTGCTGACTACGTGCGAGACCTCAAGGGTAAAGGACGCTCCCTGGTGGGTGTCGAGGGTTCCTTTAGTGTGTTGGTGCCCGGCCCCGCCAAGGACGCCCTGCTGTCGGGGCGTGTAGACCGCATCGAGGTAGACCAGGTAGGGCGCTTCATTATCATCGATCTAAAGACCGGTAAGAGTAAACCCAGTAAGGCAGATCTTGAACAGCACCCGCAGCTCGCTGCCTACCAGGTTGCTCTTGAAGCCGGTGCAGGGGCGCTGATGCAGCAGGCTCTACAGCACGATGCCCTAGCCCAGAAAGAGGGTGAGCAGCCAGCGAAGCCGCAACCGAACCAGGTGCCGGTACTCGACGGGCTCCACGAGCTTTCTGGCGGTGCCCTGCTTCTACAAATTGGTGGGACCACGAAGAGCTACTCCGAGCAGGAGCAGGCCCCGCTGACCGCTGAAAGTACCTGGGCTGTTGAACTTATCAACCGGGCTGCCGAACTGATTGCAGGGGAGCACCTGCAGGCTCGGCATACCGCAGGTGGCCCCTTTGGCATCGGCTGTGCCCTCCCCGATATTTGCCCCATCTGCTCACGGGGCCGCGCTATCACCGTCCGCCCCGCCCAGTAAGGCAGAATCATGACTGAACAGAAGCCAGCAGAAACCTTTCGCAGCCCCGAAGATATTGCAAAAGCCCTGGGCCGCCCCCTGCCCACAGCGGAGCAGTCTGCCATTATCAGCTCCCCGCTAGTACCCCGCTTGGTCGTAGCGGGAGCAGGGTCAGGTAAGACCGCCACCATGGTGGACCGAGTGGTGTGGCTGGTTGCAAACGGGCTTGTGCGCGCCGACCAGGTACTGGGGGTCACCTTCACCCGCAAGGCCGCCGGTGAACTGCGGGAGCGTATGCGCTCCCGCCTTGAAGAGCTCCGCCGCCAGGGGCTCGTGCGAGAAAACCCTGATCAGGGCGCGGACGGAGTTACGAGCGACCCCACCATCTCCACCTACCACTCCTACGCTAATACGCTGGTGCAGCAGTACGGGCTACGCATCGGCGTAGAAGACGACGCCCAAATGCTGGGTGGCGCTCAAACCTGGCAGCTGGTTGCCCAAATTGTGGAGCACTATGAGGGTAAGCTGCCTGAAAAAGACGTCGCTAAATCAACCATGGTGGAAGCCATCATCAAACTCTCGTCCGAGTGCGCTGAACACCTGGTAAGCCCCGATGCCGTGATCGACTGGTGCACAGAAACTCTGAAACAGGTAGAGCCCCTGGGCAAGCCCACGGTCAAGGGAGCTACCACCGAACAGCGGGCCCTGGTACAGGGGCTACAGTTGCGCATTTTTTACGCTGAGCTGGTCAAACGCTATTCATCCATCAAAGAACAGATGCAGGTGATGGACTACGGCGACCTCATCGCCAAGGCTGCCCATATCGCGAAGACCGTACCCCAGGCTGCGCAGACAGAACGGGAACGCTTTAGGGTGGTGCTGCTGGACGAATTCCAAGATACCTCCCATGCCCAGATGCAGCTCTTCTCCGATCTGTTTGGGGCAAAAGCAGATGCCCCTGCCCACCCCGTGATGGCGGTGGGCGACCCCAAGCAGTCTATCTACGGCTTCCGCGGAGCTTCTGACGGCCAGCTCTTTAGCTTCTACGACTACTTCCCGGCAGAAGACCGTACCGCCAGCTACCTCACTGTGGCCTGGCGAAACGACACTTCTATCTTGGCGGCTGCTAACCGGGTAGCTGAGCCCCTGAGCGTAAGCCCCGACTGGGTTCAACGAACCCACACCATCGAGGTGCCGCCCCTGGTCGCGCGCCCCAACCCCACTGCGGGGCGGGTGCTGGTAGGGGAGTACCTTACCGACCTGCAAGAAGCCCGTGCCCTTGGCCAGATGATTGCTGAGCAACGCTCTAGCTTTGCTGGCCGCCCGCTCTCCGACATGCCGACCATGGCCGTCCTCTGCAAAAAGCGAGCCATGATGGAACCCCTGCAAGAAGCCTTCGACGAGTTGGGCGTCCCCTACCAGGTAGTAGGCCTGGGCGGTCTACTCGATACCCCCGAAATCGTAGATCTGGTGTCGGTGCTCCGAGTGCTGAGCGACCCCGGCCGTTCAGATGCGCTCATGCGCATACTGGCGGGCGCCCGCTGGCGGCTCGGCTTATCTGACCTGCTAGCCTTTGGCGAATGGGCAGAAGCCCTCAAACGCCAGCGAGAACTTGAAATCAGGTTTGGCATTACAGCCCAGGCCGCTGCCCTGCGCACCGAACAGGAAATCCTCGACGAGGTTGAGGGCCTGAGCGAAGCCGCTGAACGCGGCGCCACCAGCGCGAGAGACCTGAAGGACGCTGGTGAGCAGGTGCCGGCGTCCGCTGAAGACTACCGGCGCCTGCTCCAGGCTGCCGCCCCCGACGTCACCGATGGAGCCTCCCTGATTGAGGCACTCGAAAACCTGCCGCAGGAGGGCTGGGTCTCAGCCCGCAGCGGCCGGCCCATCAGCGCCGAAGGCTTGAAACGACTTCAGGCTGTATCGAGAGAATTGACCTACCTGCGCCAGTTCACCTCCGATGACCTCACCACCCTCATCAGCGAAATCGAGCGCACCCTCCTGCTCGATACCGAGCTAGCTGCCCGCCCGGGGGCATACGCAACATCGGCTCGCAGGCACCTTGACGCCTTCTACGACGTGGCCGCTACCTACGAGTCCACAGCCCCCCGCGTGAACGCCCTGCTCCTGGCCGCTGCTAACGGCCAGCCCCTGGAAGAGGAGGAGGACGGCGTCCGTTTTGCCCTCAGCGCCACCGGCGCCTCGGCATCGGGGATTAGCGGCTTCTTAGCCTGGCTCGATGCGGCAGCCCAGCAGGAAGCCGGGCTCGAAATGGCAGCAGAGGCCCCCCGCCACGACGCGGTGCAGATTCTTACCGTGCACGCTTCAAAGGGGCTGGAGTGGGACCAGGTATATATTCCGGGCATGGCTGCCGGGGACTTCCCCGATGCTAAGGACGAGCGCTGGACCAAGCAGTCGGACACCCTGCCCTGGCCCCTGCGCGGGGACGCCGCCTACCTACCCAGCTGGCGGTCAGACTTTGATCACTTGCAGGATCTCGGTGATTTCATGGCCCAGCTCTCGGAGCAGGCGGTAGAACACCGTACCCTGGAAGAGCGCCGTCTGGCCTACGTGGGGTATACCCGTGCCCGATCCCTGCTCGTTCTGACTACCTCGGCCTGGAAAGGAACCACGGCTAAGCCCCGCCTCATGTCTGATTTCGTCGCCGAGTTACTCGATGCCCGGGTTGAGTTAGCTGAAATTCTGAGCGAGCTTGACCCTGACCAGGTAGGCGTCGTCAACCCCCAGTCAGCCACGATTACCACCGCCCTCTGGCCCTTCGACCCCTTCGATGGGCCCCACCAGATGACCTGGACCTCCCTTCAGGAACTCGAAGCAGCAGGCCCTGCACCTGGCCCAAACGAGAGCAAACAGGGCAACCTAACAGGGCTCAGCCCCCGCCAGGTAGTCGAGCGTGCGGCCCAGAACGTGCTGCGCGGAGGGCTTGAGGCAGATGCGCTGGCTGAAGCTCTCGCTGCCCTCCCCGACCCCACACCGGAGCAGAGCCAAGAGGCACGAGACGCTATCGAAGACTGGCAGGAAGAAACCGACCTGCTCCTGAGCCTGCTAGCCGCACCCGCGGAAAACAGCTCCTTCGAGCTACCCGGCCATCTGTCAGCCTCCCTGCTCGTCAACCTGGTTAAAGACCCGCAGGCCGTCATCGACAACATGCGACGCCCCATGCCCCAAAAGCCGGGCATCGCGGCCCGCCAGGGAACCATCTTCCACAGCTGGGTTGAAGACCACTTCGGCACCAGCGGCATGCTCGATATGGACGAAGATTTCGATGACGACAGCACCGAAGAAGAGCTCAATATTCCGGCCCTGCGAGAGAACTTCCTCGCCAGCGACTGGGCAAGCCGTGAACCCTGGGCCCTGGAATACCCGCTGGAAACACCGCTTGCCGGAGTAACGGTACGCGGCCGTATCGACGCTATCTTTACCCGGACGGACGGCGACGGCTCGACCGTCTGGCAGCTGGTGGACTGGAAGACGGGGCAGCCGCCGCGCACCAAGAAGGAGCTCAAAGAACGGTCGGTGCAGCTCTCCCTCTACCGCCTGGGCTTTGCCCGTCTACAGGGGGTACCCGAAGAAAACGTAGAAGCCCATTTCTTCTACGCTTCAACCGGCAAAAGTATCGAAGTGACCAACTTCTCCACCCGGGCAGAGCTGGAGAAGGCCCTGGAACGGGCCGCTCAGTTAGCCGGCTAGGGCTCCAACGGCCCGCAGCTCAGCTTCGAGGTGGTCGAGCATAGAAACAGCCTCAGAAATCATGACCCGGTCTTCTAGCTCGACCCCGCGAATCAGCCACTGGGCCAGACCGAACTCCGCGTAGAGGTTAGCTCGAGCTTCGAGGTTACGGTCGGGCTCCTGGGGCATCTCTTCACGGTAGGCCGCAAAGACCCTCTCCCTGAAGAGGGGGTCTTCGCAGGCGTACAGCCAGGCGAAGTCAGCAGCGGGATCACCGACGCAGACCTCTGACCAGCCGGTGATCTCAACGATTTTCTTCTGATCAAGCACCAGGTTGTCTTCGTTGAGGTCCCCATGAATGACGCGGGGGCGGAAGTCCCACATCACTGAATCGTTGAGCTGCTCTTCCCAGCGGGTGAGCAGCCCAGAGGGTACCTTGCCGGTAGCGACAGCTAGGTCAAGCTCGGCCAGGCGGCGCTCGCGGACCTGCTGGCCGGTGTAAACCGGTAGGTCGGCGTCCTCAACGATGGTGGTGGGGAAAACGTGAATGGTAGCGATGTAGCGGGCAATGTCGTCCGCAATATTGGGCTGGCCCTCGCGGGTTCGGTGGGAGAGGTCCGCTAAATCGTCGATATCGTAGTGGGACCCGGGGTTGTGGGTGTAGATGAAGGCCTGCCGCCCGTCGAGGGGAACGGTACCCACGATGGTGGGTACGAGGAAGGGCAGGCGGGCTCGGAGCCCCGGTGTAAAGGACTGGAGGATGACGTGTTCCGCTTCGAGGCGCACGCTCGCTTCGGGGTGCTTGGGGGCACGGACGCGCCAGCGCTTGTCGGCTGAGTCAATGATGATGGCTGAGTCGAAGTCGAGGGTGTCGTCGGCTGAGGGCAGGGCGGCTACGGGGTAGAGCCCGGGGACCCCAGCTGATACGATGGCGGCAAGTTGAAGCGGTGTTGAAGTCACACTTTTAAGGGTACAAGAGAAGTTGGAACGAACCCGATATGAATGCTGAAAATATGACTAATCTGTCGGTATCCAGTTCGCAGGACGATACGGACGCCGCGCCCGGCACAAGCGGGCAGGGCTGGTTTTCACCCCTGGGGTGGTTACCGCTGACCACTGACCGGGTGCGAACAAGCGGTGCCGTGCGGGAGCGTCCGGGGTTCTTCGCGTACCTGGGGCAGGCCCTGACGGACAGGCAAGACACCACAGATAGAACACCCAGCGACCTTTACCCCTGGCTCCTTAGCCCCGCCCTGCTTGCAGTTGACCGGGGCAAGGTGCTGGTTCACAAAATTGATCAGGGGCTAGAACCGCTGGACCTAGCGCAGGTTTTTGATCTTCACACTGAAGCTGTACTCGACTACACGTCCCGCGACCGTCACCAGCACCCAACCCTCATCTTCGCGGGAAGCCGGGTAGCGGCGTCCGCACCGAGCCAGATAGGGGAGCCAAACGAACAGCCCGTGCTCGTAATCCTGGCTGACTTCGCCCGCTTCTTAGACCTGGGAGAATCACCCCTGAACCTCCAGGGCTTTGAAAACCAGGAGCAAACCCTCGCTGAGGTGGTAGCAGCCCGTTCGGGTGGCGAGTGGGTGAGCATACGCGACTACGCTGCCTACGCCTATGAGGGGCAGGGGGCAGCCTTCGCCTGGAGCGAGGTGCTGGCGGCTGCGGCGTCCTTGAGTGCCTGGCACGCATCCTCTGGGTTTGATGCGCGGACGGGCGCCCCCACCTTTGCTACCCGCGGCGGCTGGGTGCGGGTCACCGAAGATGGGAGAGAGCTTTTCCCCCGCACAGACCCCGCCGTTATCACAGCCGTTACCGCTGAGTTCGGGGGTGAGAGCAAAATCCTGCTGGGGCAGGCGCGGGCCTGGGGAAAAGGGCGCTTTTCTACCTTCGCCGGGTTTGTTGAGGGCGGCGAAGCCCTCGAAACCGCTGTCCTGCGCGAGGTCTACGAGGAATGCGGCGGGCTGGTTGTTTCGCTGAAGTATCTGGGGTCGCAACCCTGGCCCTTCCCCAGGTCGCTGATGTGCGGCTATCTTGCTGAAATCTCAAACCCCGACCAGGTTGAAGCCGACGGGGCTGAGATTGAGGAAATTCGCTGGTTCAGTCGATCAGAGCTCCTCGATGCCCACCGGTCAGGCACTGTGCAGCTACCCGGGCCGAGCTCTATTTCCCGCCGCCTGATTGAGTTCTGGCTGGGGCAGCCCCTGGGACCTGCTGGGCGGTAGACTAGATAGCTGGCGTGGCCGCTACCGGCCACAAGGACTGCGAGGGTAGGGGAGAAGCACCATGATTCACGATAAGCTCAGGGCCCAGCCCATTACCCTGTCTGCCCCCAACCCCGAGACTATCCTTGAGGGGCTTGACCCCGAACAGCGCCGGGTGGCTACCGAATTGGCTGGGCCCATGTGCGTGATGGCGGGTGCCGGTACCGGCAAGACCCGGGCCATCACCCACCGCATCGCCTACGGTATCGCCATCGGCCGCTACAACCCGCGGGCTGTCCTGGCTCTCACCTTTACCAACCGGGCAGCCGAAGAGATGAAAGTGCGCCTGCGCCAACTGGGTGCAGCCGGGGTCGTAGCCCGTACCTTCCACTCAGCAGCCCTCGCCCAGCTACGCTATTTCTGGCCCCAGGCCATCGGTGGAGCCCTGCCCGAGATTATCAAGAACAAGTCCCAGTTCATCATCGAATCAGCTCGCCGCCTAGGGCTGGCTACCGACCGGGCCATCGTGCGCGACCTCGCCAGTGAAATCGAGTGGGCTAAGGTCTCTATGCTCACGGCCGACTCCCTCATGCCCCACCTGGCCCACCGGGAGCTGCCGGCAGATATCAGCCCCATCGACATGGTGCGCCTGCTGCGCACCTACGAGGAGCTTAAGGACGAGCGCAACGTCATCGACTTTGAAGATATCCTGCTGCTGACCGTCGCCATCATCGAGGAAAACCCCGATATTGCAGCCCAGATTCACCAGCAGTACCGCCACTTTGTGGTCGATGAGTACCAGGACGTCTCCCCCCTACAACAGCGCCTACTGGACGCCTGGCTGGGGCGCCGCGACGACCTGTGCGTGGTAGGCGACGCCTCCCAGACCATCTACTCTTTCGCCGGCGCAACCAGCCGCCACCTGCTTGAATTCCGTACCCGCTTTGAGGGCGCCACCGTGGTCAAGCTGGTGCGTGACTACCGCTCCACTCCGCAGGTGGTCGACCTAGCCAACCGCCTGCTAGCTGCCCGCCGTCAGATGCCCGACTCCACCCGCTACTCCTGGGCCCCGCCCCTACAACTGGTCTCCCAGAGGGAGCCCGGGGCTAAACCCGAGTGGTTCGAATACGCAGATGACGAGCAAGAAGCCATGGGAATCGCGGAGGACATCAAAGACCTCATCGACAAGGAAGGCGTCCCGGCTGCCGACATTGCCGTTCTCTACCGCACCAACTCCCAGTCAGCTGCCCTGGAACAGGCCCTGACCGACGCCGGAATCAACTACCAACTTCGCGGGGCAGAACAGTTCTTTGACCGCCCCGAAGTCCGCGCCGCTATCAGCATGCTCCAGGGGGCAGCCAAGGGAGCTGAACCCACCGACAGCGTCACCCAGCTTGTGAGAGATAACCTCAAAAACCTGGGGTGGTCAGCTAAGGCTCCCCAGCGTTCCGGTCAGGAGCGAGCCCGCTGGGAGTCCCTTGAAACTCTTGTGTCCCTTGCCGACCGCCTAGCCGACGAGCGCAGGCAAGCGCGGGAGCGGGCGTCCGCTAACGGCGCCACCGACCTACCCCCGGAGTTCACCCTCTACGAGCTGGTCGCCGTGCTCATCCAGCGCTCCCAGCACCGCGATGCCCCCTCCCTCAACGGTGTTACCCTCGCTTCCCTGCACGCAGCCAAGGGCCTGGAGTGGGAGGCAGTCTTCCTCTGCGGCCTCAACGAGGGCCTTATGCCCATCTCCTTCGCCCAGAGTAGCGACGAGGTCGACGAAGAACGCCGTCTCTTCTACGTCGGTATCACCCGCGCCCGCTCCTACCTGACCTTGAGCTGGTCGCGCTCGCGCACCCCCGGCGGAAGGGCTGGGCGCAAACGCTCCCGCTTTATCAACGACATTGCTCCCAAGGGGGTTTAGTGGCTATTTCGCGTGAGATTCTGCCGGCAACGGCGTCCCGCCCCGAGATTGAGGTGGTGCGCTCTACCCGCCGCACCCGCACGGTGCAGCTAGCTCCACCGAACCAGAGCGGACGCCTGCGCCTGATGGTTCCTGCTGCCACTACAGCTGAGGAGGTCGAGAGCTATCTTGTCCGTCTGCTTCCCAAGATTGAGGCCCGCCGGGCCCGTAAGGACGCCGGTGCCCAGCGGGGTGCCCTCGATGAGTTTTTGCGGGAGCGGGCAGACTATCTGCGTGCTACCTACCTGCCCGAGGCCCCAGAGCCGGTGTCGATTCGCTGGGTCACCAACCAGAAACAGCGCTGGGCTTCTGCCACGGCAGCCGAGCGCACTATCCGCATCTCGCATACACTTCAGGGCGCACCGGAATACGCCCTGGATTCAGTAATTTTCCACGAGCTCTGCCATTTCCTTGAACCGAACCATTCACCGGCGTTTAGAGCCCTTGAAGCCCGCTACCCCCACCTTGAGAAAGCTCGGGGTTTCTTGGAAGGCGTCAACTTTGGGCAGAAAAAACAAGCAGAGGATGCCTGAAAGAAGGGGGTCTAGGGAAGATGTTTCCCTAGACCCCTGTCTGCTATTCCTTGTCCTTGCTGTCGGTTCCCTCAGAGGGTTCGTCGTAGCCGCCCGCTAGAAGCTTTTCGAGGGCTGCATCGAATTCGTCCTCGCTGGCGTTGAGCAGGGCCCGGCGGGAGGTGAAACCTGCGGGGTCGTCCAGGTCTTCGCCGGTGGGTAGAGTTTCGGGGCCTTCCCAGAGCTGATCGCGGGCTTCGAAGCCGTGGTTCTCTTCATAATGACGCCAGAAGGCGAGAGCTTCGCGCATTTTGCGGGGGCGAAGCTCAAGGCCAACCAGCTGCGAGAAGGCATGTTCGGCGGGGCCGCCGGTGGCTCGGCGGCGGGCCATAGTCTCAGCTAGCTGCGGGGCCATGGGCAGGTTTTTAGTTGCTTGTTCGGTAATGAGGCTGACCCAGCCTTCGATCAGTGCCAGTAGAGTTTCGAGGCGATCTAGAGCCAGCTGCTGGTCTTCCGTCAGCTGGGGCTTGAACATGTCGCCGGCGAAAGCGTCCATCATGGCCTCGGGGTTTGATGGGTCAAAGTCAATGTCGTTTGCGGCCTGCTGCATGCGTTCAATATCGACGCGGATACCGCGGGAGAAGCGTGTGATGAGGTCGATGATATCTTCACGCAGCCAGGGGTTGGTTTTGTGCAGGCGAATCAGGGCCGCTTCGCGCACGGCAAGGTAGAGCATGACCTCTTGGGCCGGGATTTCTAGGCCTTCGCCAAAGGCCGCAACACCGGCAGGTAGCAGGGCTGAGCGCCCCTGGGCCAGCGGGATACCAATGTCGGTGGACGAGACGACCTCTTCGGCCAGTTTGCCGATAGCCTGCCCCATCTGCATACCGAACATCATGCCGCCAAGACCGGCAAAGAGATTGCCGCCGCCGAGCATGCCGGCCATTTCTTCGGGCATCTGCTGCTGGATAGAGGAGGTCATGGCTGATGAGACTTCTTCGGCAACGGGGCCGGCGATGTCTTTCCAGGTGGCAAAGGAGTTCTCAACCCACTCGGCTTTGGCCCAGGCTTCAACACCGAAGGCAGGACGCTCGAAGATGGTCACGGGGTCAAGCCAGAGATCTGCCAGGGCAGCGGCATCACGGACTGCGCCTGTCTGGGATGAAGTCACCGAGGGGTCTTCGCCCATGGCCAGTACCTGGCGGGCGTGCTGCTTGGCCATGTCCCAGTTGACGGGGTCGTCGCTAGACTGGGCGCTCATCATGGAATTGACCTGGGCGAAGATGCCCGAGAGCATGGCCGGGTCGAGGGGGATACCCATGTTTTTGAGGGCATCGGCGTCGAAGCCCGTGGCCCCGTTCATGGCTGACGGATCAAACCCCTGCTCCTGTAGCTTCTTGAGGAACTCTTCAAGGGGGTCACGGCCAGCTGAGTCGTAGGGGTTGTTGGTCACGTTCTGCCTCGTTTCAATAGGGGGCTGCGGCGCCCGCCGCTACTGTTTCTCACTAGCCTACCGACCTCGTCGCGTACCCCGGGATGCTTTTAGCCCTGAGCCAAGTGGGAATTTACTGGGGAGTGGGCTGGGCTGGGCGATTTTGCTAGTAGGCTAGTCCTATGGTTTTTTCGAAGAGGGACAAAGCAGGTGCCCGCCCCCGTGAACGTCGGGCTGATTTGCGCACGGTGAGCGCGGTGGGGGCCCTAGGCCTGTCGATGTTTTCGCTGGTAATCCCGGTTGATTTCGTGACCGAATCACCCGGCCCTACCTTCAACACCATCGGTGAGTTCGATAGTAAGCCGCTCATTGAGATTGAGGGCGCCCAGACCTACCCGGTAACCGGCAACCTCGATATGACCACGGTATCGGTTGCAGGCGGACCCAACACTTCTCTCTTTGCGGTTGGAGCGCTGGCAACCTGGCTGGAAGACTCTACCGCGGTACTGCCCAGCGATTTGATCTATGCTCCTTCAGTGACCAGTGAACAGGTCAGTGCGCAGAATAGTGCCGATATGACCAACTCCCAGGAGGTAGCTCAGGCGGCTGCCCTCACCCAGTTGGGCATCGACTATACCGAGATTTTAACGGTGTCAGGTGCCGTTGAGGGTGGCCCCAGCCAGGGCATCCTCCAGGAGGGCGATGTGGTTACCGATCTCAACGGTGAGCCGCTGGCAAGCTACACCGACCTGACCGAGCGGGTGAACGCGTCCGCCGGGCAGCCCGTTACCCTCACCGTGACCCGCGACGGCAATGAACAGGACGTCACCGTCACCCCCTCCTACAACGAGCAGGGGCAGCGCTATGTACTGGGCCTGTATATCGCCCGGTCTTTTGAGTTCCCCATGACCGTCAACTACGGCCTAGAAGAAGTGGGCGGCCCGTCGGCAGGCATGATGTTTGCCCTGGGTATTATCGATGAGCTGACCGAGGGTGAGATGACCGGCGGTATTCACTTTGCTGGAACCGGCACCATCGACGCGGACGGAACCGTGGGCAGCATCGGCGGCATTGAACAAAAGATGCGGGGAGCTGCGGACGCCGGTGCTACGGTTTTCTTGGCCCCGGCAGATAACTGCGATGAAGTTGTCGGTAACGTGCCTCGGCGCTTGAACGTCATCAAGGTATCAACTTTGGATGAGGCGGTAGATGCGGTCACCCGCATAGGCCAGGGTGAAGACCCCGCAACCTTCCCCACCTGTTCCTAAGGGGCGGGGCTGGTCACCCCAGAGCTGAAATGCTAAGCCTACTCTCGAAACTCACAGCTTTCTTTGGCAAAATAGTGTCTTATATGTAGCGTCGCCCACTGCGCGGCGTCATCCACCACACAGGCCGCACCTTTTGCGGCAGACACGAAACACAACTGAAGGATACCCGTGAGTACCGGAAGCACCCCTCCCCGTTCATCATCACGCGCTCCTCAACGTAGAAACCGGCCGCTGACCGTGACCGTGGCAATCATTGCCGCCCTGGTCGTAGCCTTTGTTTTTGCAACCCAGGTGTACACCGACGTCCTCTGGTATGACCAGCTGGGCTACCTCAAGGTTTTCATCACCCAAAACCTGACCCGCGGTGCCGTCTTCCTGGTTGCAACTCTCGTTGTAGGTATTGCCGTGTGGGCCAGCCTCTTTTACGCCTATAAGCATGGTCAGCTGCAAACACCCAGCCCCCGCCGTCCTTCCGGCCCTCGAGTGGATGCCAACGGCAACCCTGTACCCGACCCCTACGGCGATATGCAGGACCTCTTTAACCAGAACATGGAGCGCTACCGCCAGGGTATTGAGCGTATGCGTAAGGTTCTGCTGATAGCAGTGCCGGTACTCCTGGGCGCCTTCGTTGGCAGTGGGGCTATGACCCAGTGGGAGACTGTCCTGCTCTTCTTCCAGGGTGAAAGCTTTGGTACCACAGACCCCGAGTTCGGTCGCGACCTGGGCTACTTCATGTTTACCCTGCCCTTCCTCAATGTGGTGACCGGCCTGCTGAGCACCGCCATTATCTTCTCAGCGATGGCAGCTTTGGTCATGCACTACTTCTACGGCGGCATCGTAGTGGGGGAGCGCGGTATTACTACCACCGTGCACTTCCGCCGCCACATCGCAGTGCTCGGTGCCCTCTTCGTTCTGCTGCGCGGCATTACCCTGTGGTTGGCCCGCTACAACGCAACCCAGGACCAGTCCGGTTCCTGGGCCGGTGCCATGTACAGCGACGTCAACGCGATCATCCCGGTGAATGCGATTCTGGCAATCGCCTCCCTGCTGGTCGCTGCCCTCTTCGTTCTGGCCGCTGTGCGCGGGAACTTCCGTCTGCCCATCATCGGCACCGCCGTGCTAGTGATTGCTTCGCTGGTTGCCGGTGGTATCTACCCCTGGGTTGTACAGCGCTTCCAGGTCGTACCGAACGAACAGGCCGCAGAAGCCCCCTACATCCAGCGCAATATCGACGCTACCCGCGCCGCCTACGGCCTGGACCAGATCGAGGTTCAGAACTACGACGCCACCACCTCAACCGCAGCGGGTGCCCTGCGCGGTGAGAGTGAGACCATCTCTAACATCCGCCTGCTCGACCCCAACGTGGTCTCCGGTGCATTTGCCCAGCTGCAGCAGTTCCGCCCCTACTACCAGTTTGGGCAGAACCTCTCGGTTGACCGCTACACCATCGACGGAACAGAGACCGACACCGTTATCGCCGCCCGCGAGCTGAACCCCGACCAGAATGCCGGGTCTTCCTGGGTTAACCAGCACGTGGTCTACACCCACGGCTACGGCGTCATCGCCGCCTACGGCAACCAGGTTGAAGCCGACGGTAAGCCCAAGTTCATCCAGTCGGGCATTCAGGCAACCGGTGCAATTAGCGGTGACTATGAGCCCCGCATCTACTTCGGCCAGAGTTCACCCGACTACTCCATCGTGGGTGGTACCGCCGAGGACGAACCGCTAGAACTTGACCGCCCCCAGACGGCTGACGACGAAAGCGGCGCGGACGCCAAATACACCTTCAGCGGCAACGGCGGCCCCGTCATCGGTAACGCCTTTAACCGTCTGGCATACGCCATCAAGTTCCAGTCCTCAGACATCCTGCTGTCGGACGCCGTCCGCCCCGAATCCCAGATTCTCTACGACCGCGATCCCTCAGAGCGTGTGAAGAAGGTGGCCCCCTACCTGACCGTAGACGGTAACCCCTACCCGGCCATCATCGATGGCCAGGTACTTTGGATTGTGGACGCCTACACCACCAGCAACCAGTACCCCTACTCGCAGGCAGCCCAGCTTGATAACGCAACCTCGGATTCAGAGACCGCATCCGGCGTCACCCAGGCCCTGCCCAGCCAGCAGGTTAACTACATCCGTAACTCGGTCAAGGCCACTGTAAACGCCTATGACGGCTCGGTTACCCTCTACGCCTGGGACGACCAGGACCCGGTTCTGAAGACCTGGCAGAAGGTCTACCCCGATACGGTGCGCCCCTACAGCGAGATGTCGGCTTCCCTGATTGAGCACGTGCGTTACCCGCAGGATCTTTTCAAGGTTCAGCGAGAGATTCTCAATGCTTACCACGTGACCAACGCAAATAGTCTCTACAACGGGGACGATCGCTGGTCGATTCCCAACGACCCCACTAACGACAGCGGCCGCCCCCTGCCCCCTTACTACATGTCCCTGCAGATGCCGGGTGAAGACTCAGCTCAGTTCTCACTGACCACTAGCTTCATCCCCCAGCAGTCAGACAGCAACACCCGTAACGTCATGTACGGCTTCCTCTCCGCCAACGGTGATGCCGGTACCGGTAAGGACGGCGAAAAGGCTGAAGGCTACGGCAAGCTGACCCTGCTTGAGCTGCCCCGCTCATCGGTGGTTCCCGGCCCCGGCCAGGCTCAGAACGTCTTCAACTCAGATACCGCTGTTTCAACCGAGCTGAACCTGCTGCGCCAGGGTGCCTCCGACGTGATCAACGGTAACCTGCTCACCCTGCCCGTGGGTGGCGGTATTCTCTACGTGCAGCCGGTCTACGTACAGTCGTCCGGTGATGCTGCCTACCCCTCACTGCGCCGAGTCCTCGTGGGCTTTGGCGAGCAGGTCGGTTTTGCACCCACCCTGGAAGAGGCCCTGGATGAACTCTTTAGCGGTTCCTCTGGTGCGGAAACCGCTGCCGATGCCGGTGTCGATGAAACCGAGGCCGCTCAGGCAGCTGACGGTACTGCGACCAGCACTGACAGCGCGAGCCTGACCGGCGCCCTACAAGATGCACGTAAGGCGATGCAGGACGCGGACGCCGCCATGAAGGCTGGTGACTGGGCCGCCTACGGTGAAGCCCAGACCCGCCTGAACGAGGCTCTGCAGCGTGCCATTGATGCTGAAGGTATCGAGGGCACTGCCACCACCGAGGCAAGCCCCAGCCCCTCACCCTCCAACTAGGAGCCAGGCTGTAGCAGTCTTAGGTAGATAAGGACGCCGCCTCCCGCACTCAGCGGGCAGGTGGCGTCCTTTTGTGTAGAGTACATCACAAATGCCAATTTTGGCTTGCGCTGTGTTGATGAAGTGCGTATAGTTATATGAGTCGCCGCGGGGTGGAGCAGTTCGGTAGCTCGCCGGGCTCATAACCCGGAGGCCGCAGGTTCAAATCCTGCCCCCGCAACCATTTGATAAGTCGTCCCGTTCGGAATAAATCCGATCGGGGCGACTTTTTTCTTGCCCTTTTCGTCTTCCATATATTCGGGAGTAGGTACACGAGAGAGTAGAAGTGAGTCGCCCAACAGCTCACTAAGGGAGAGATTTAGAATCCCTGCAATGCTCAGAAGCTCGTTCATTGTAAACGAGACCTCAGCGCGCATTTTGAGAGAGACACTACCAGCGCTAATGCCAAGACGATTAGCGAGCTCCTTCTGGGATAGACCTTCACGGCTTAGGGCTGACTTGATTTCGCGAGTAATAACTTGGTTGACCCCAAGGGGTTTAGCTGATGTATGCATGCTTCTATGCTATACAGATAACTTGACACGGTGCAAGCGAAAACCAACAGAAAGTTTAAGAATCTTATATTTGTCGCTTGAAGAGTTTAAGAATCTTGAATACTCTTTAACGTATGAGTTACAAAGAACAGATTGCACGCAACGTCCGTGCAGAGATGGCACGTCAGGGTCTTACGCAAAGAGAGTTGGCTGCGGTATTGAATGTATCGCGCCAATCTGTCAACTCCCGTCTGACCTGCAAAGTCGAATTCAAGGTCAATGAGCTGAAGCTAATCGCTGACCATCTGGGAATAGACGTTGAAACCTTGTATAAGACATCTGGAGCTCAGGCGGTAGCGGCCTGATGAGCACCCCTAAACAATCACTCAGAACACACCAAATCGTAGCCCGCAACATTCGCATCCAAGCTCGCCACAGGAAACTCAAGTACAAGGACATTGGAGCCATCCTCGGAAAAAGTAGACCCGTGATCCAAAGCAGGATGTCAGGCAGGGTCGAGTTCCGAATCAGCGAACTTGAAACCCTCGCAGCAGTAATGAATCTAGAAGTCATGGACTTCTTCGCTGGAACCTCATATAGAGGCAACAACGCCTGATGGACAAAATTTTTTAAAAAATCTCTGCCACAGCCCGCTGTTTAAGCCCCCAGCCTGCATATACCTACTGACGGGTTAAAACGCTTAAATTTTGAGCCATTCAATGACTGTTTCCAAAGGATCCAAGCTCATGCACCAACACCGCCACAAATACAAGCCTACAAACGCTCCAGGACCCTTGCCTGGCCTCCCGACACTTAAACCACGCCCCATCCAAACACTAGCCACCTACAAAGCAGGCACCGCCAGCAGGGAACTCATGACCCAAATCAAGGCCTACGAAAAACGCGAGAAACTACCGGCACTACGCCCTGGCAAGCACCGCAACACAGCCCGCGTTATCCGCTACACACTCCTGCACGATGAAAAAGAACTAGCGGTCAAGACAATGGCCCACAACATCACCCACGCAGAAATCTGGATAGCACTAGCAGGCCTCAATGGGGGCAAACCATGAGGACACAAAAAAGCAGGCCACCTGCTTCAAAGGAGCAAGTAGCCTGCTCACTGAAATCTGGAGAACCTCAGATGATCTTACCTATCGAAGAAACCAGACTCAGCCACGTAAAACCCTGCACTTCAGAGAGCTAACCCGCTGTGCTGAGGCACAAAGTATCACGCCCATCAATTCTACATGCACAATCACACCGCCTGATAGAAAGCTACACTCATGTCATCCAAGGCCTACGAGTGGTCACTCACACACGAGCTAAAAAGCCCAGCTCAATACCAGCTGCTGCACTTTCTCGGCATCACAGCAGACGATGAGGGCTATTTCTCAGACCGCGAAGGAATCAAAGGCATCGACTTCATCACCTACGTGACCGGTCAGAGCAAATCCACCATCATGAGAAGCCTACGCGAGTTTGAAGAAGCGAACCTGCTGCACCGTGAACGCCGTTACTCCGGCGAATTTGGGCCTCACCCTACTAACACCATCGTCTTGCATCTGGAGAACACCGGAACCAAGCCGCCCTATCTCATGAAACACAAGCAGCAGAATAAAGCCCCGGCACAGAGGCTCAGCCGCTAAGACCTTCACCAGATTCAACAAGTAGAAATCAAGCTACCCATGACACTAGAACACATCACCTGGGCCATGAAGCAAGACATCAAAGGCGCAGAATACAAAGTATTGCTTCAGCTGGCTAACCGTTGCAATCACCACGGCATCTACGACGCTGGTCAAGAAGTCCTCGCTGCAACCACCGGCTACAAAGAACGTGCTGTACGCGAAGCAGTCAAAAAACTCCGTGAACTTGACCTGCTACACACAGAGCGCCAACGCAGTGAATTCGGGCTAGGCAGGGGAGCTGACCTGATCATCTTGCACCCACAGGTAGACACCTATACCCTGCCTGATTACATCGAGTCACCCGAAGAAATCGAGCTCTTGCGGCTTTCAAGAGAGCTCAATGAGACCACTGGCGAGTGGGAAGTCTCCCCTAGCCAGACTCTACCGGCAAAAAATGCCGGTAGAGAGGGTCGGTCTGTGGATAACTTTCAGCAAAATAACGTTTCACCTAGTCAGGCTTTACCGGCAAAAAATGCCGGTAAGGCAAGACTTACCGGCAAAATCCCGTCACCTACCGGCACCACAGTGCCGGTAGGAAACAAGATTCTGCCGGTAGAGCAAAAAAGTGCCTTAATAGGAACCGCGTGCGCGACGCGCGCGTTAAAAGGAAATCTTTTGACTGATATTAATCAATCAATCAATCAGTCAGTCACCTCAAGTACAGGCGCGCGAGAAAAAATGACTGACGGACTGACTGAAGCGAACCAGACTTTGAAAAACCACCCGGCCCAGCCCATCGGGGCCATGCCCGCAGAAGTCGCCCAGCTCCAACTACGAACCGCAATCAACCGCACCACCCCCGGCATGCTCGACGCCGTAGACGGCCCAACCCTCGATGCCATCATGCGCCTGCTCGTTAGCCGTGAAGAGCGCCGAGGCAAGCAAGTGCAGAACCCCGTGGGCTTTTGCATCCGCGCCATCGGCAACGAACCTGGCGGTATCGAAGCACTCACCGCCCTGGCCACCATCGAACGCTACACCGCCCAAGAAACCCAATCAGCTGCCGCACCAGCCCCGCTGCCCTCAGCACCAGTTGCCTTCTGCCAGGTACACACCCGTGAGTACACCGGCCACTGCCCTCTGTGCCTCAAAGAAGCCACCGGCGCACTGACCACCATCAGCCCCGAGACCCCCGCAGACGTTGAGGCTGGTAAAGCCCTGCGAGACCAGCTACGCGCCCGCCGCCAAGCAAAGAAAGAAGTCGCCTAGTGAAAAACCGTACGCCGCGTAAGTCCCTTGTCCTCATTGCTGTGTACGGGACAGTAATTCTTTCCCTTCTCTACATTTCCACGACTGGTTTTGTCATCAGCCTCAGAAGTGCGCTCCAAAATAACACTTTGACGTTGGGACAAACTGTTGAACAGACGTGGCTTGCAGTTCTGGATATAAAAAATCTAGCCACTTTCGTGCTGATCCTGTATATGTCGCTTTTCGTGACTGCTCTTGTAACTTCACCCCAGGGTGAAAACGACAGACTCAACTAAGGAGAAATATCACTATGCGCCTATCCCTCACAAATCGCCAGTTCAGAAGAAACATCGAAACAGCCCTGGTTGACATTAACGCGCACTTCTGTTGCTCGAACAGTGGAGCCTTGACCCCCAGGGCATCGACATTCACCAGAAGAAGCGAATTGGCCGGATGCTCGGTTCAGACATCAGATATCTCATCAAGGTAAGTAGATATACCCCTGGATATTTCTGGGTTGAAGACGAGCTCAAATCAACGATGAACCGATTGCAGATCCTGAGTTTGAGATGTCCTGAGCTTGACCCGTATCTTCCGCAATTGCCCGGCATTTTTATCTAGTCCACTGGTCAGTAACGGTTCGCGCCCTGCCCCATCACTCACCCGCACCAGCAGAGCACTACCACCGACTAAAACATCAACCCCAAAGAGAACAATCATGACTCATACACAAACCGGTGCCGCCCGCGCCTGGACACCCGAAATGCTCGAAGACTGGCAGAACACCATCTACCTCATCCGAGCCCGCCTCACCAGCGCTTGCCCCGCCCACGACGCCCACGACGTCCACCAAAACACCTGGCTAGCAGCACACCAGCGTCTTGACTCCTACGACCCCACCAAAGGCCCTTTCGGCCCCTGGATTCGAGCTGTGGCAATCACAGAAGTCAAAACCTACCAGCGCAAAAAACTCACCGAAGCCCAGCACGATGAAACCTACAGCCACCTAGCCAGCATCGGCATCAGCGAAACCCTCTCCCTGATTGAACAAGACATCGCTACCGGCATCATTGACGAAGACGGCGACTATACCCGCTTGAGCCACATTATGGGCATCCTCGCGGCAATCATGGAAAACCCCGCCCACCTAGAGCGCACCTTGAAAATCGTTCTAGCCTTTGATGGCAACGTAGCTGCCGCCTCCAGGGCTCTGGGTATCGCCCCAAAGACCCTGCGGGATAATCAGGCCAACACTGTGCGCTTGGCCCAGGTTATCCACCGTGCGCTGGATGCTCATGAACGGCTAGCTGCCCAGGGCGGCACTGAGGCTGTTACTGTCGAAGACTTACTTGACTGTCTGCCGGGTAAGGAGGCTAACCTGCCTGCTGGCTTTAGCGTACTGGTCTCGATGATTGCTACCGGAACAGACCTGAATGCCTCTGCGGTGGCCGCCCTTGGTGAACAGCTAGGCATCTCCCACTCCCTGAGTCGGGACTACTACAACCAGACCCTCAAGATGCTGTCAGTGGCCAAATTGGTGATTGATAGGGGACTTGCTGTTCATGCATAACATCATTCCATGTCATACAGAATCATGTCATATCACATCGTTTCATGTGGTGTGATGTGGCTCTGTGCTTATGTGTATCTGACATGCTGTAATGGCGTGTGATGTGCTGTGAAATGATGGGATATGAAACCATGTGATATGAAATGAAATCACACGATACGATATGAAGCCTCGCTGCAAAGGACTCCAAAAAACCACAGCACCAGCCCGCCGAAACCACCAGCTAAGTGCATATACCTCTACGAACCCCACAAACGTAGACGAAAGAGCACACTATGGCTAAAGCCCCCACCCGCTGCACCCTCTGCACCGGCACCACCAAACTCACCACCATCACCCGCCCAGACACCGGCACCCGTAGCCCCATCTGCATCAGCTGCCACAGCCTCGTTACTTCCAACGCCATCAACCAGGACATCACACCCTGGCACGCTTACACCCAGCTTTTAGACCGTCTCGATAGACACTTCGGTAGAGGTCTCCAGCTCGCCAGCATTAGATAAGCCGGGGGGACAGCATGAAAAATAAAGGCCTACTTATAGGTGCAGGCGTCCTCATCTCAATGCTGGTTGGAGTCATTGCCCTGCTACCTCTACTCTTTGGCGTCTTCGCCACTGTTATTACCCCCATCGAAACAGCGTCATCTAAATGCAGCCCCGCAGTGACAACTACAAGTGATACCGGCGAGAACCTTATCAATGTCCCGGCTGAGTATGTAGAAGATGTTAAAAAGGCCGGTGAAGACTCAGGCATTCCAGCAGAGATACTTGCCAAGCAGATTCAGCAAGAATCAAACTGGGATCCTAACGCCGTATCACCGGCAGGCGCTAAAGGCCTAACTCAGTTCATTCCCTCCACCTGGGAGGCAATCGCACCGGGCGAAGACCCCTTTGACCCGCACGCTGCAATCGCCGCCCAGGGCCGCTATATGAAGCAGCTCAAAGACCAGGTACAGCACCTAGCTAACGGGGACGCCAACCAGATTGTGAAGCTCACCCTCGCGGCCTACAACGCAGGGCCCGGTGCTGTATTGAGCTACGGTGGCATACCGCCCTACAACGAGACACAGCACTACGTCGAAATCATTACCTCCGGGGCACAGGTCAACTTCTCAGCTACCTGCTCACAGGTCGATGGAGCAAAAGCCTGGGACGGCGACCTCGGCACCGGCGAATGGACGAACCCCTGCCCCGGATGCGTCTTTACTTCCGGGTTTGGCATGAGAAATGTCTTCCCCCCAGGGGACTGGAAAAATAACCACGTAGGCGTAGACCTAGCAACCCCAGGCCTGGGCCAAGGACAAGCCGGTGTAGAAATCATCACCCCCACCGACATGACTGTAGTTGGCATCCTCGATGCTGACAGCTGCGTCATCGCTAAACAAAACGAAGCCCCTGGCTTCCAGTTCGGCTTCTGTCATCTACATGCCATCGACGTAAATGTCGGCCAAAACCTCAAACGCGGCGATATTATCGGTACTGAAGGTGGCACCGGTGGCGGGGCAAAGTTCGCCTTTGCAACCCACCTACACTTTGAAATCTACGACCCGCAATCGCCTATACCGGCTTACCCCTACAACGGGCACAATATAAACCCCGAACCCATCCTCAAAGAGAAAGGCGCATGGGTGAACTCATGACCGATAAAAGGTACAAGGGCACACTTATGATCATGGGCGGCTTGAGTCTGCTGAGCGTGCTGGGCCTAGTTGTTGCTATCTTCATCCTCTGGCCTGATAAGGACACTAACGAAGAAAGCTCGACAGCTCCTGTCAATACTTCACCGGCGGCAACGGCAAGCCCAAGCCCCTCGGCAACACTCAGTATCGCTGAACGACGGGAACTTCTGGCAGAAGGCAGCTGCACCGACCCGGCCGCCGTCGATAGGTCAGACCCCGAAGCTCTCATCAAGGGATTTACCGAAATTGCCTTTTGCTGGGACAGCACCACTGACCCCAACACCACAGCAGCCATTCTCCGCGCACAGCCCCTGCTGACCGAGGAATACTACAACTCCCTAGACCCCAACGTTCGTAACGCTATGAGTGCGGATTTTCTGGCCGTATCAAAAAGCAAAGCCTACACCCTCCCGGTAGTTAGCTTTGCCCCAGAAGAGACAGAAGAAATGCCAGAAGGCTTTATCGCTAAAGACGTCATCGTTGAATGGACATGGCTCGGACGAGATGGCTACGAATATAAAGGTGGACGTTCCCTTGCAACCGTAGCTGCTGTAGAAGAGGAAGGGCAGTGGGCTATCAGCGGAATGCAGATTAACTCAACAACCAGCGAAACCGGCATGCTCTACGGCAACACCAACCAGTAGAAAGGAATCACCATGAGCACCACAACAGAAAACCAGCAGCCCCTCAAGCAACGAGTCTCCATCAAAGCATGGGCCCTTATCCTGCTGACTGCCCTGCTTGCCCTGAGCACCCTGGTGCTGGGTATCGGCTACTCCAAGACCCAGGCCGAACTCAAGACCGCACAGGATAACGTCGCCTCCTTGGAAAGCACCGTCCAGACCCAGCAGGCCACTATCGAGACCTATCAGGCTGACACCCAATACTGGAGCGTGGAAGAACAGGACAACGCTATCGCTGTTGCCGCTGCCGCCGTGGCCGTCGAACGTCGCGGCCCTGAGCGTGATTTCGAGGCCTACCTTTTCCACATCGAATCGTACGGCACCGATAACTTCCGCACTCAAATAGATGGTACCCGCAACGACCTGAAGACACGCGGCATCGTGCGCCTTGTAGAATCAACCGACTTTTCACAAGCTGATAAGGCTATCGTACGTATCGGCTCATCAGGCGTTATCGGTGGCCGTGAACCTCGTGGCTTCTACGATGTAACTCTCATCAAGGCAGATGACGGCTCTATTTTGGTTGACTCTTTCTCAGGAGTGACCTACCAGTGAGCAACGAAGACACACCCACCACCAAACCACCAGAGCTACCGCTCTTTCCTGTCATTACGGTAGAGGTCGATGATGAGAACCACCAGCTCTACGCCTCAGCACCCGGCTCTACTCTTATCACCCACTCCTACGATAGAGAGCAATGGGCCGACGAAACCCAAGTAGCCTACCGCAACGAGCAAGTTGCCAAGGTTGCCGGTGCTATCGCCCAGGACATCGGTATCAAGCACCCTGTGCGCGTGAATGTAGCGATGGATGATGAAAACATCTACAAGATGTGGATGGATCATCAAGGCACAGAACTACAGATGCTCCCAGAGTCCAGCCCTCAAGAATCAAAGCCCTCCAACGGTAAAACCTTTGGGGGGCTTTCCCCTAAGCTCTGGGGAGCAATCATCGCCTTCATCCTCTGCGTTGCAACCATGATTGGAGCAGTGCTATGGAAGAACGGCCAGGAAGAAGCCGCACCCATCTACACCCCACCACCGGTACAGCTGCCCGTCTCAGCACCAGCTGGATGGGACACGTTCGCGGACTACTCCCTAGAAGCCACCACAGCCTCACCGCTGATTGTCGGAGATAAATTGCTCTATGCTCAGGGCGGCGAACTGAAAACCGCTAACTCCCTCGACGGGGTACAGCTCTCAGCTCACCCTGTAGGCTTTGACATCACCTCCATCACCACCGTGACAGGACTAGGGGAGAACATCATTGCTGTTGGCGGGGCTAACTCCCAAGCAGCTATCGGCACACTGGGAGGGGAACTGCACACCATCAGCCGCCCCACGAGCCAAGCTACCTTGCACTGGGTGTCAGGCGTGCCAGTCTTTACCAGCACAGGCGCGGTATGGGTGCCTAACACCCACGGTGAACTGACCAAGCTCACCGCCCCAGCTGATACCGTCCCCGCTGCCGTATTCGGTGGCACCGTCTGGATGGTCTCAACAGTCGATACCCAAGCATGGCTCATCTCATCGGACGCACCTGAACTACCGGCTCCGGTCAGTATTCCAGCCCCTGGAGGTTACACCTACCAGGGGTTTATCGCATCGGTCAATAACCACCTGGCCTTTGCCTTTAGTAATACCGAGTCACGCGAACAGGTCATTGTTCTAGCTGATGCCACCGAGACAGGCACCTTGGAGAACGGTCGCACCGTCAAGGGTAATTACAACCAGACACAGGTTTCTGTTGACCTGGCTCGTAACCTGCTGCTGACCGGCTCAACCCTCGTGGATGTTGCCGCTAACCAGGCAATGAATGTTGGGTCGAATGCCTCTTACGGTGGAGGGTATGCCTGGGCTCGTGGCACTGACCCCCAGCGCATTAGCGTCACCGGCGATGTCACCAGCTGGGCTACTAGCTCCGCTACCCCTGTTATCCCGGCTGACGTTGATAGCCAAGGTAGGGCCGTGGTGCTGTATAAGCCCTCTGCCCAGGATGTGCCCTCAAAGCTCTACGTCCTACGAAAGGAGAATTAGCATGGCCGTTTTCTCACGCCGCCAAGCGGTACTGGAAAAACCCGCCCCGGCTAACCCCTTTGTAGCACCGCCTACAAAGAAAGAAGAAGTCGAGGACATCGGCGTTAGCGAGTTATTCGATAACGATGTGTCCAAGCACTTTGAAGCCCCCAGCTTTGGGTCATCGTCCATTGGGCTCTACCCGGTAGCTGGGGGAGTGGGGTTATCCACGATGGTTCGCTTCGCACGCGGTGCCCTGACCGAGAATCACCAGGTTTGTGATGCGGTCATTCTTGTGAGCACCACGGCTGCTGACCACCTCTACAAGGCCCAGAATCTACTTCGCACCGGCACCACTGCCAGCGGCCAGCAGATTATCGGAATCGTGCTGGTAGAAGACCGCCCCAAGCTCTCAAAAGACACTATTAAGGAGGCCAAAAAAACTCTTCGCATGACCAAGCACAGCTGGGGCATCCCCTTTGTCAATGACCTGCGAGAACCCAAGGACGTGACCAAGTTGCCCTACCGCTACCGCAAGGCGCTAGAGAGCCTGAGCAAGGTAGCAAGCTCCTAACACTCTGCTGCACCGCGCTGGTGCAGTTGCCCCTATCTACACCCCCCCAGGCGCTGGGCCGGTTGCAGATAGGGGCATTTTTACACCCAAAATCACCATTTCTTCACGAATAGAAAGAACGTACCAATGAACGTAACCCCCACCGCATTCCCCGGCGCAGAAAACCTGACCACCGTTATCGGCTGGATTATGTACGGCGGCATGATGTGTCTGCTGGCTTTCTTCATCATCGGCATCGTCAAGGCGGCTCAGTCTCGCCGCCAGCACGCAGAAGAACGTGTCGAGGCTCCGACTTGGCCCCTGGTTGGCGCTGCTTTGATGGGTATGGCTGGCACCATCTTCAATTTCTTCATGTAAACCCGAACCTAAAACGTGTGGTGCTACCACATCACCTATGGGGTAGCACCACCATACATAAGCGCTGTGACTGGCACACACGAAGAAAGAAGCACTGATGCCTGTTATCAATTCTCTTTTACAATCTGCATTGGGCAAAGCTCTTGAAGCCTTAGCAGGATATATCTATATCTGGCTTGTGGATATGCTCAACCTCGTTGGAATCTGGTGGCTGGAAATTAAACCTATCGGTGATGGCGAGGAATCTGTTGTCAGAGTGATTAGCGACGTCACCCGTCCTCTGGCTGCGATGGTTGGCACAGTTGGTCTTATCGTTGCCTTTGTGAGAGTAGGACGATCTGCTGGAGCTAAAGAAGACACCTCAGTGCTTATCGAAGGGCTGATGCGTGTAGCTATTGCAGGTAGTGTCGCGATTCCTGGCACCCAGTTACTGATGGCTTTTTCCTCTGAGTTTTCCCCTTGGATTTTTAGGGGCATCGTCAAGATAGCTGGCCATGAGGGAGCCACAATGATTTCTACGCTCCCACAAGGAACAGAAATTGCTACTACCGGATTTATTGCTATTGCACTTTATAATGTCGCCCCGTTCGTCTTATTCGCTTCACTGATTCAGCTCATGATGGCTATGGGCACAGATATTGCGGCTTCCCTTTTGTCGGGTCTTTTGCCGATTACTGCTGCTGCATCGGTAACTGCTCAAGGAAACCGGGCCTTCTGGAAGCAAGTGGGCTGGATTATTTCCTGCGTGATGTTCAAACCAGCTGCTGCCATTATCTATGGTTTTGGGGTTGCCCTGACTCTTGGCGGAAATCTCAGCTCCTTTGAGGGTACATCTAACCCTGCTTTATCAATTATTGCGGGGCTGATGACTATTATTCTCGCTTGCCTTTCTTTGCCTGCTTTGGTTGCTCTGGTGGCTCCTATGTCTGGTGTCCTTGGTGCATCTGGTGGTCGTTTTCTTTCTTCTGCTGCGTCGGCGGCGGTGGGTGCAGCTATTGTGATGGCTGCGGGTGCGGCTACTGGTGGTGCTGGTGCTGCTCCTGCCGCTGCTGCTACCGGTGCCAGTGGAGCTGCTGGCGGCGCGGCGGGCAGTGCCGCCGGTGGTACTGCTGCTGGTGCAAGTACGGCCACAGCTGGCACCAGTGCAGCAAGTAGCGCAAGTGGTAGTGCCGGTGCTGAGGCTGCTGGCGGTGCAAGTTCAGAGCTCGCTGCTGGTGGAGCCCATGCCTCCGCAGAAGGCTCAGGCGCTGCCGGCGGTACTGGTGCTGGTGCTGGTGAAACAACCGGTGCTAGTGAACTTGGTGCCGATGAAGCCTCTGCACCAGGCGGCACACCAGGGGTAGAGGCTGATGCTACTGGTTCGAATCTCGGTGCCAGTGACGCTGATGCTGCCGGTGCTGATAGCTACTCAGCTGACGGTGCCCCTGCATCCGATACCTCCGCACCCGATAGCTCTACTACTGAACCAGCTGGGGCTCAGAGTGGGGCAAGCACCGACGCCCCCGATACAGGTGCAAGTACCTCTGATGCAGCAGGAGCTAGCGCCCTCGATACAGGTGCCAGCGCTCAGACGCCAGCTAGTGGAGCCGACTCAGACACTAGCTCTAGCTCTACCGCAAGCGGTGCTGCCGGTTCTTCCAGCTCAAGTACCGGGGCAACCTCCGCTGAGGTCTCGGGCACCTCAGCAGGTTCCGATACCTCTGCAAGCTCAGGTGCCAGCCTCTCATCAAGCTACTCAGACGGCGGCTCATCCTCGGCTCCCGCCACTGCCAACGGGGCACCTACCACCACCAACAGCACCTACCGCCCACGCGGGGGAACAGCTGCCCACGATGCAGCCCGGTATCTGCAAGATATGACCCGCGCAATTGGGGACGAAACCGAAGGCGCTATCAGACCAGAAGGAGCAGGCCAGTAAATGAGTACCCAAGAAGAAACCCGTACCCGCTACGGCAACATCATCATCCCACCAGACTCAGGGTTCTTTGGCATCCCCAAAGCAGTCTCGAACCTGGCAGTGGGCATCATCTTTAGTGCCTTTGCCCTCTGGTTCCTCCTCTCCCTCATCCCCGCCCTGGCCCGCTACTCCATGTGGGTTGTGCTTATCTACATCACTATCTCCGGCATCTACATCCTGCGTCGCCTCCGCAAGGGGGTTGCAGGACGCTACAAATGGCAGGAAAAGAAAATGAAAAAGCTCTTTCTCAAAGCAAAAAAGGAAGGCCTGACCTCCTACCGTCCCGGCCCCTCTGGTAATACCCCCGACGGCTCCTACCGTCTACCGGGTGTACTGGCTACCACCGAATGCTCAGACTACATCGACTCATTCCATGAGCCCTTTGGCCTGCTCTGGGATCCTAAACGCGAGGTCGGCACCATCTTCATGTCTGTTGCAGCCCCCGGTCTTCAGCTCCTAGACCAAAAGTTCGTCGATGGCATGGTAGCCCAGTGGGCCGCATTCCAGCGCCAAGCAGGCACCAGCGCCAACCTCATCCAGGTTGCCGCATCCGTTGTCTCCACCAAAGACTCCGGTATGCGCCTGCCCCTGGCTGTGGCCAAGCACCGCAGTTACGCCGGTGATTCCCCAGTACCCCTAGCTGCTCGGGAAATCATGGACGAGGTACTGGATATGGAAAACCAGGCCCTGCCGCGTATCGAGCACACCGTCTCACTGACTTTTTCAGCTCGGGCCATGAGCGAAGAGGGCATTGCCGCGCGCACCAAGGACGAACTGGCCGATGAAGTCTCTACGGTTATCAAGAGCTTCAAGGACACCCTCTCAGCTGCCGCTGCCGGTACAGTGCGCCTGATGGATGCCCAATCAATTACTGACAGTTTCTACTCCGCCTATAATCCCGGCCAGGCACACTCTATTGATGTTGCTCGCATGGCTGATGGTGGCACCAATCTGCGCTGGGAAGAAGCAGGGCCCACTCACGCGGACGCCGAAAAGGACTACTACGCGCACTCGGGCTACTACACCAAGAGCTTCCAGATGTGGAAACCCCCGGCCACCCTCTTCATGGAAGATTCGCTCCGGGCTCTACTCTCACCTGATGCCAACCTAGAGAAGAAGCGCGTGACCCTTATCTACCGGCCCCTAGCCCAGGATAAGAGCCACGAAATCGCCCTGAGCACCGTTAACGATGCCCTCTATGAAGGCAACCAGAAAGGGCGAAAGGGAGGCTCCCGCTCTCGCGTACTGATTCAAAAGGCAGAACAGACCGAAAACGAGATGGCACACGGGGCCACGCTGGTGCCGTTCACCATGATTGTCAGCGCTACCACTGATAACCCAAAGAAGTTCCCGCGTATCTCCACCGATGTGCGCCGTGCCGGGGCCACCGGGGTCAACCTGGGCTTACGTGAAGCTACCTACACCCACGATGCAGCCTTTGCCCTGGGCCTGGGAGCTGGCATCATCCCGCGCGAGTTCAAGCTCTAACCTACGCACCTCATCGTTACCCGTCCCCCTGGGCCCTAGCTGGCTTAGGGGGACGTACCCCTTTACACCTCAAAACATCACCCACCACCACGTTAGGCAGGCGGACACATGGACTTCCTCATCGACTGGACTATCAAAATCCTCGATAAATTCAACGGCTCCAAAAAAGACTTTGCCCCCGAAGAAGCCCCGGCACCAGAAGCACAATTCAGCGAACTGACCTCCCGAGGATTCAAAAAATCAGGTGGCGGCTACATGAGCGTCATCGAACCACCCGTAGAATTTTCAGCCTCATCCCAACAGGTCGCCGGTCTCTTCCCCTTCTGCGTCGGTTCCTCAGAACCGCTCATTGGCACCATCTTGGGCCGCTCTTTGACCAATGGCCAGCCTGTCACCGGAGATCCTGTTTCCCTCTACCTTGCCGGTATTATCTCTGCCCCCTTGGCAATCGTCATGGGTCTCAACGGGCGCGGCAAATCAACGCTGGTACAACGAATGATGCTAGGAATTGCCGATGCAGGGTTCTTGATTATGGCCCTGGGCGATGTGAAGCCCGACTTTAGAAAGACCATCACGGCCCTGGGCGGGCAGGTCATTGAACCTGGCCCCGAACTGGACGCCATTAACCCTCTGGATGCCGGGCCTTTGTGGCACCGTATCAAAGACCTCGAAGCCTTTGATGCCGCCAATGGCACCCGCCACGCAAAGACCCTCAAGGCAGAGATTCATACCCGCCGCGTCTCTACCATGCAGTCCCTCTTCCGGCTCTCAGGTGATGAAAAGGCAACCCGAGTTGCCAACGACTCTCTGCTGCTCTCACTTGCTATCGACCAAGCAGATGCACAGTGCATGGCAGAAAACCCGCCCCGCCAGCCTCTGATTGAAGATGTACGTCAAGCTGTTCTGGCAGGCAACGAAGCGATGCGAACCGCGCTACTGACTGAAACCACAGAAGAATACAAGGCTGCTTCACGCGATTTGGTGCTGGCTTTGAACGTCTTCAACACCGGTGGCGCGTTCGGTGACGTATTCTCTCGCCAGACCACTACCGAGATTGACGTGACCCGTTCAGTGGACTTTGACATCTCATCGGTACGCGAGTCTAAAAACAAGAACCTGCTGGCTGCTGTCCAGATTGTCTGCTGGGCCTACGGTCAGGCTGCAATTGGCGCGGCCAAACGTCTAGCTGATGTGGGCCTGGAACCTCAGCGGAACTACTGCGTGGCAATGGATGAGCTTTGGGCGCTGCTAGAGATTAACCCTGAGATGATTCACCACATCGACGAAATCACCCGACTTAACCGCACCTTGGGTATTGCCCAGATTCTCATTACTCACACCCCCAAAGACTTTGTGTTCAACGACCCTGGCCTGACTAAAAAGGCTAAGGGCTTCCTTGAGCGCTCACCCATGAAGCTCTACGGGGCGCTGGCTGAGGACGATATGGAGGCCCTAGATAAGGTCATGCCCATGACACAGCGTGAGAAGAACACTCTCATCTCCTGGTCACCAGCTGGTCACATGGATCCTGAAACCATGCAGGTCTCACCTCCCATCGGACGCGGCAAGTTCCTGCTCAAGTACGGTGAGGGCCCTGGTAAGCCTTTCCAGCTGACCATCACACGGGGCGAGAAAGAAATCTTTGAATCTGATGGAGCATGGGGCCAAGCTATCTCTCGTGCCCGCTCACCTATGCGTGCTGCCTAAGAAGTAGTAGAAAGGACACACACCTTATGTTCCGCTCACGTTCATGGGTGGGGCTCTACACACTGGTACTAGGCTTTATCGGTCTGGCCGTTGCCCTCCAAGTAGGGCAACGGCTCACCGGGGCCAAAACCACAAGCCTCAACCCCCTTATCGGTATTCTCGAACTCATTACCGGGCGCATCAAAGCCTCACCCCTTAGCTGGGTTCTCGTTGCCCTGGTCATCATCGGCTGCGTTATTTTCTTCGTGGTCTTTGGTGAAGAACCTAATGAGAAGTCACCCGAGCGCAAGAATCAGCTGCTGGGGGCACATAAGCTAGAGAAAACCGCCACCGGCAAAAACCTCTCCAAACACGCTACTCTCACCGGCCTGACCATCGGACGTATCATCGGGTCAGGAAAATGCGTAATCCAGAACTGGGAGTCAGTCGGCCTGTACTTTATGGGCCCCCGCATGGGTAAAACCAGCGGTATCGTAGTGCGCCACGCAATTGAGGCACCTGGGGCTTATATCTTTACGGCCAATAAGCCTGATGGGGTTGCTGAGATTATTACCGCCCGTCAGCACATGGGCCAAATCTGGTTATGGGATACAGAGGGGCTACTACCTGTACCTGTAGCTGACGACCAAGAAAAGAAGCCTCTGATGGTCTGGAACTTCCTCGGTTCTATCACCTCTCGCTCTCGCGCTGAAGCCTACGCAAAGATCCTCAATGACTCATCCAAGCTCTCAGGCGAAAGCGATAACGTCTCATCGGATGCTTTCTTTGAGCCTCTAGCCCAAAAAGTCGTTGTCGCCTCCTTGCTCGCGGCCTCATCACGCGGGTACTCGGTGGTGAAGATGCTGGAAATGACTCAAGAATCAACCCTTGCCCAGCTCTATTCCATCGTTCAGCAGGACTTCCCTCTGCTGTCTGCTGATGTCAAGAAGGTGGCAGAACAGCCCGATAAGACCAAAGAGAACATCCTGGCAGGTGCCTCTCGTATTCTCTCGGCGCTCTCTAACGATGAGATTATCCCTTGGCTCGACTCCAGCACCGTCCGCAAGCACGAGCTCTTTGACCCTGCCAAGTTCGTCCGTACCCGTGACACCCTCATCATTCTGGTCAAGGACGGCGGCTCTTCTGCTGCCACCTTATCCTCCCTGCTCGCTGAGGCTGTCATGAACGCCGCCTTGGACGCGGCAAGCCCACGGCTTGACCCGCCCTTGGTCTGCGATTTCGATGAAGCGAACAACACCGTTCACATTCGCACCATGCCCAAGCGGTACACCTACTTTGGGTCTCGCGGCATCATCGTCAATCAGTATTTCCAGACATACTCAGACGGGGCCAGGCTCTACGGCGAAAAGGGCTTTAGGGCTCTGCTGTCTGCGGCTACCGTCAAGGTCGTTGGTGGTGGCATTGACGAAGAGCGTGAGCTAGCGGCTATCGCTAAGACCCTGGGCACCTATGAGAAGAAAACCGTTTCGTCCTCAGCCTCACGTGAGGGCGGGTTCAATACCGGGGCTACCTCAACCTCCATCTCACGCCGCAAGGAAGAGATTATGTCGGTGGCCGAACTCAGTAACCTGCCCCAGTTCCGGGCCGTCTGCCGTATCTCAGGTGTAGGGCGCGGCCTGGTCGAAACCACCCCTTGGTTCAGAGATGAAGCACTCAAAGAGAAAATTGACCCCAAAGAAGTAGAGCGAATCGCTAACAGCCTGGGCTACAGCCTGGGACTAGCTAAAGAGAACTCATCGTCCCCGTCCCCGTCCCCAGATAAGAAGGAGCCCCTGCGCCTTGTATAACCCCCAAGAACCGAACCGGCTACTGACCCTTAGCCCCGCCCAACAGGACGAGTTTGAGAACTTTGTGCAATGGTACTTCCAGGTTCTCGAGTCCAACCGCGCGCACCAACCCTGCATCAAGTGGTATCTGCACCCCGAGGCTGTAGACCGCCTCATCGCCCTGTGGGCGGCCTCCCTGACCGTGAGTATTTCCGACGTCGATATGACCGGCACACCGGTGGGGGATGAGGACGCCTTGAAGCAGGCCACGAGTCTGCGGGAATGGTGGCGAGAAGCTGACATCCAGAACAAGATGCTCTTTGATGGTTCGTCCTCCCCGTTCTCAAACTGCACGCCCTATAACCACGTTGAGCCTCACACCTATGAACGGGCAATGACTGAGCCCAGGCCCTTTCCCAAGATTAATTGGGATGTGCTCTACCCGGCAGAAGAAGAACCCACTCAGATGCTAGAGGGCCCCTCAGATACAGAAGAGAAAGAATCTACCGGTAGCTAGTAGATAGACACCGTCGCCAGCAATGGCCAGGGGGTAGTCCACAGATCCTGTGGACTACCCCCTTTTTTTATTTTTCTGTGATTTGTTTCGGACAGCTAGAATAATAAATGTTAAAACAAAGATAGATACCAAGGGTTCCGATGCACTATTACTTCTGCGACACCGAGCACAAATTTCTGTCTTGCGATAGTCGAACTCATGGAGGATGTCAGAATCAGCCGCCCTCCCCAAGCCAAGAGATTTTTGCTTTTATCGATGAGTCAGAACGAGCTAATACTCATTACTTTATGGGAGCTATCGTTGCTTCTGCTCAACAAATAATAGAGATATCGGACAAAATGGATTCAATCATGGGTGAGTACTCGCAGGTGGTTCCGGTGTTGACTCCAGACACAGAGTTTCACGGTAGTGAGATGATGAACGGGAAGGGGGTGTGGAAGGACGTACCTTTGCGTATCAAGTTTGCAATGTTCCGCAAAGTTTTCGATGCAATCTATCAATCAGGTGCACGAGTTTTTGTGGAAGGCATCCATCATGCTGCGCTTCACCCAGCAGCTAATAAGCAGATGAGCCCTAGGGAACGTGCTTTCAGCCATCTTTTTGAACAGATTAATTATTATGGCTATGAACAAAACCAAGTGCACATTATAGCTGATGAGCACCACACCGCAACCACAAGCCGAAGTAATTTCTCACGTTATCGAACACAGGGAACCTACGGGTATAAATCAAATAAGTTGCAGGGAATCGACCCTGATCTTGAATTCATAGCTTCGACAGAGAGTAGACTGCTTCAGGCTGCTGACATGACAACCTATATCTACAATCGGCTGGAAACTATCGAAGAGAGTAATCCAAAAGCTCAAAAGTTCAAGCGTGATTTATGGGACACATTCAACCATTCAATATATACACCGAGTCGAGGTCGAGGGCGTATCTGGCCTTAGCCGTTGTAGATGCACAAAACCCCCGCTAGTGGCGGGGGTTAAGGCAATGCGGGAGTCCCTTTGCTTCAGGAATCCTACACCTACATTGTTTCACTTTTTACTGAGATTTACAACCCTTTTATATGTAGCTGTGTATATAGCTCCTCCTGGTAGTGAGCAACTAAGGGGGATTTAGGGAAGAACACTGTCCTCTACCGGATAGCTGTCTTGAACACCTTTTGTTGCCGGTTCAGACGGTCAGCGGCGCTTTCACGCTTGGCCTGAGCATCAAGAGCCACAGCAATCTGACGGCTACGATGCTGACGCGCCTGCACCGTCTCCTGCAACTTACCCAGCTTCACCTGAGCGTCCTTGCGAGAGCTACGGGCCTTCATCATCTTTCGCTTCACGTCCTGACCCTGCTGCTCGAACTGCTCCAGCTGCTCCTTAGCCTGAGCCAAAGCGGCCTGGTTCAGCTCGAACCGCTCCTTGGCCTCACGCACAATACCCTGGGCAGGCACCCATTGCGCTTCAACCTCTTCAAGTGTGGTGAACCCACCATAGGATGCAGCAAACTTGGCGGTGGCCTCATCTACCTGACGCGCGGCCTTAGCACGGCTGAAGAAGCTAGCCCCCTCCAGCGCTGCCTTAGCCTCCTTGACCGGGCGGTAGGCCTTCTTCGCGTCAAAGAATACATCAGACTGAGCCTTGAGCAACTCCACACGGTACTGCTGGTGCAAGGGGGTCAGCTCTTCTACCAGCTGCTTGAGCTCACGGGTCTTGCGGGCCACCTCATCGCTTTGGGCCGATAGATTCGCAAGTTGCTCATCAAAGGAGCTGACCTGCTCCTGGAGGTAAGCTACCTTCTCATCACGGTTCTGCACATCCAGGACGTACTCGACCTCTGAACGGTTCTCGCGGGTCTCTTGCAGGTGCTCGGCTCGCTGTGCAATCCTTGCGGACTCTTCAGCAGAGAGCAGAGTTGAGGACAGGCGGGAGCTCTTGTGCATGGCAACCATCTGGGCTTGCAGGTACTGGCCGCGCTCCGATTCTTGGTACTTCTTCGGAATGGCCACAACCTCACCGACAGGCACCTTGTACTGGTTGCGGTAGGCCTCAATCTCACCGGCGATCCTGTACCAGCGCTTGGCTGCACGGGGATAAGCTGGCACCTCACCCAAGGACTTGACCCACTCGGGGCGTTCATCGGCCAGCTGCTTACCGCGCAGTTCGATAAGCTGCCCGATTTGCTTACGGTGGGACGCTAGCAGGGCCTTGTTCTCAGGCTTGACCATCGGGTTAGTAGCCCAGTACGGGTCAACGGTGTGGTTGGAGACCCCCGCACGTACCGCGTCCTTGGCCGGGGTCTTGTACCCGGCATCTTCTACGGTCTTGAGTGCGGTTCTACGCAGACGCTGTTCACTCTTGAGAGCCTTGACGATGGTGAAGAGGTGGTCGCGGCGCTTCTCACCACGGACGAACTGCTCCACGGCCTTTTGCTCCGGGCCCATCTGTGCACGTCGTACCCATTCGTTATCCATTGCGTAAGCGTTCTGCCGCAAATCGTCGATATGGGGGTCTTTGGCGTCCTCACGAGAGCGCAACAGGGCAAAGGTCTTCATACGCATCTCGCGTAGCTCTTCGGTCTTCACCAGAGCGTAGGGACGGTCAGCCCAGTTGGCATCTTCAAGGTTGGCGCTATCAGGCTTCTTGGGCAGGTTGGCCTCAGCACGGGCAATCATCTTAGCCAGTGTGGCATCAGAGTAGCCACCTAGCGGGCGGGCCATGCGTTCCTCAAGCAATGCCTCGTTGTGCTCGCGTACCTGCTTCACACGCCACTGCATGACGGCCGCTGCATCGTGGGCGTCCTCGAACCCGCGAGTGGGGAAGGCCTGGCGTACAGCATCACGGGGGTCGAACCCGGCACGGTAGACTTCATCTAGCTCGTAGCACAGGGCCCCGTAAGCCCCGGCGTTAATCATCTTCTCAGCCAGGGTGTCCCCGACTTCCTGGCGCAGCATGGTGGCGTAGGACTGCTTCATGGAGTGCTCGGCCAGGTTGTTGTAGATGCTGACGCGGGTTGCCACGTCGCGGGTCTCTGCGCGCAGACGCTCTACCTCTTCATGCACGGAGAGGTTCTTATCGTAGTTGTTAGTGATAGCCTCCAGCACGGCGTCGCGGTTGTTCTCGGCGTCGGTAGCCACGTAGATGCGGTTGGAGAAACGGCCACGGGTGATACCAACGTAGGCCCCGGCGCGGTCGGTGCTCTTATCAACGTAGGCGTGAACGGTGTCTACGGTCGCACCCTGGGAGCGGTGAATAGTTGAGGCATATCCCAGCTCAACGTTCTTGGCAACGTAGTGAGCTGATAGGACAGTCTTACCACCGTGCTTGAGGTTCTTGACGACCATAGACCCGTCTTTACGGGTGGAGAGAACCTGCCAGAGGTCGCCGTTCTTCACAAAGTCTTTGCCACCACGTACCTGGTTACGGCGGTCATTCTCACGCGTTACGACAGTCTCGCCCTTGTAGGCTGTGGTCGAATCATGCAGGGAGATGCCCCACTTATTTTCCACTACCTTGCCCTGGGCAATGGCCTGAATCTGGGCGCGCCTATTTAGCTCTTGGACGGCCTGATTGTTAGCTGCCAGCATCAGTGATTTTTTGCCGGCTGCGGTATCTGCGCTCCATGCCTCAAAGACCTTGGAGAGCATGACATCAGATTCACCGGCCATCACACGGTTATTGTCGATGTACCAGGCAAAGGGTTTGTCGGCTCCGGTAGCGGCAGGTTCACGCAAGAGCATAGAGGCGTTGGCCTCTTCAATGTTGGTGCTGCCGTCCTCGTTACGGAAACGGAAAACGTCTTCGAGATAGACAGCACCGACTTCTCGTTCAATCAGTCGTAGGGCACCACCGGCACCAACGGCTGAGAGCTGACGGGTATCGCCCATACCTCGGATAACTGCACCGCTGTTGTAGGAATGGGTCAGTAGCTCGTTGAGTTTGGGGGTTGAGACCATGCTGATTTCGTCCACCAGCAGGACGTCGCCGTGGGTCAAGGTGTGCTTGGTCTTGTCGCTTTCGTGTAGGAAACGGTCAAGAGTGGTGGCCTCGATTCCCAGCTCTTGGCTCATGACAGCTGCCGCTGCTGCGGTGGGGGCTAGGTCGATAACCTTGCGTCCTTGTGCCTTGATGGTCTTGACGGTCAGCACGGTTGAGGTGGTCTTACCGGCACCGGCAGGGCCTATACCAACGACTAGACGCTTGGGGCTGGTGGCAAAAGCACGGGCCATGTTTTCCTGTGCTTCTGATACCTGGCTGGCTTTCCGGTGGGCTTTGAGCTGCTGCTCAAAGGTATCTTTTTGAGCCGGGGCGGTGGCGTCATTGCGTGCTGCTGAGAGTAGGTTCTGCTCGCCTTCGATGACGCGGTGGGTGGTGTAGAGCTGGCTACCTGCGCGGGTGCAGACGCTGGTGCCGTCCTTACGGAACTTCTCTTCGGGCACGTCCATTGTGTGCTCGGCCCGCATTGAAAGAGAGATATTTTTGACGGACTTGATGGTGTTTTGGAAGATGTCGTCGTCAATGAAAGAGCCGTTGGTGAGCTCTCGGAAGTAGCGGTGTGCCTCGGCTTCGATGTGGCGGTCGCTCCACATCGAACGCGTATTTTCAAGACGGCCAATAATCTTTTCGGCGTGCTCTAGGGGTGAGGTAGTGAGGGCTTCGCTCTTACCGGAAACAACCTTTTCAGCCTGCGTAGTAGAAGAATTACGCAGATGTAGTTCTAGCTCATCGCCGGTGGGTAGGTAAACATCTTTGAGGGATGCAGCTTTCTCGCGCCATAGTTCATTGAGGTCTTTGAGGGACTTGGCTTCGAGTTTCTGGGGGCGAGTTGAGAGAGTAACCTGCTGGTAGAGTTGCTTGACCTGACGCTCGTTAGGCTCATAGCCGTGGTCTTTGACGAACTGGGCATGAACCTTTTTGTACTCTTTGTTGATGCTGGCGCGGCGTGATGAAAAGGCCTGGATTGCTTTATCTTCGAACCCGGCCAGCTCGTAAATGAACTTGCCTTTACGCGGTACTTTAACGAACTCAAGGCCCAGGTTCTGGTGAATGTACTGGGAGATTTTGGTGTTATAAAGTTCGGAGGCGCTGACCCCGTAGCCGTAAATATTGCGCCCGTCGATGGCTGACCATCTACCATCTGCACCCTTGACTCGGTTGACGATGACCAGGTGGTCGTGGATATTGGGGTCGCCTTCTCGGGAGTCGTAGTGACGGAATTTAGTGCCGATAATGCCGCCGTCAACGTCGATTTGCTCAACACCGCCTTGCCCACGGCGGGTGTAAAGCGCGTTTTCTTCCAGGTAGGTAATGACATCTGCAATGGCTGCTTCGTGGGCTTTTTCGATGCCTTTGCGGAGGTTTTCGTTACCCAGTCCCCAGGCGATTGAGACTGATTTGGTGGGGGAGAATACGAGGTCGTAACCGGCGATTGACTGTTGTGCAGGCTTTTCTAGGCGCTGCATGTAGCGTACTAGCTCTTCGTTTTCGGGGTTGTAGCCGTTCTCTTCGCGGAACATTTTGGCGGCTACTTCTAGGCGGTAGGCACGCATTTCAGCCTTGGATGGTTCGGCCTTTCCAAGGCTGTTGTGCTTGTCGATTTTCTTCTGAACTGCCTTGAGGAAGTCCTTGTTAGCGGTGGGGTAGGAGTGGTCTCTGTTGCCAAAGTCGTGCTCTTTGATCCACTTTAGTTTGGCTTTTTCTTTGGCTTCTTCTGCCTTGGCTTCTGCTGCTCGGTGCTGAGCCGGGGTCATGGTGTAGGTTGCGATGATGCTCTCTTTGGCTTCTGCAAGAGAGGGTACTTTACCGCTGTACGGTTCAACGGTATTGAGCTTCATCATCTTTAGTTTGCGCTTATTCACGGCTTCTCGGGATAGACCAATCATGCGGCCAATACGTTGTTCGGGGGTTCCCTTTCTGACCTCATGAATGATGCGCCAGTTCTCTTCTGCGTACTTAACGCGCTCTTCTTCCATGACTCGGATGCGCGCAAACTCGCCAGCTACACCAGCAGCCTCAAGAGCTTCGGTGTACATCTCGGGGGTCAAGGGTTTGGCTTTACCGCTAAAGAGCATTTCCATCTGAGCTTCAGTGACGTTGCCAGAGACCCCGAGCTCATGGATAGATGAACCAACCCACTGACCAGGGGGCATGCCCTCAACGGTGTAGTAATCACCGATTTCACGGTCATTTGAGCGCAGTGCATCACCTGTTGCCACCTCATGGGTGTAGTAGGTGTGGCCGTCGCCGTGGGACAGCTTATGCACGGTCATCATGGGTCTATTCTATTTCAGTAAGTATGCTTGGTACAACCTGAGTTACTGAGTGCAAGAGGTGTGACGAAAAAAAAGAGCGATTAGCGACTGACAGCGAGCACAGCGAAACTGGCAATAATGGGGGAGCCTGCGGAGGAATTATTGGCAGGAAGATGTGGCGGCGAGCTGGAAGGAGAGGTTCTAGCGCGAGTGACTTTGGCACGTTTTCAGGTGAGGTACGAATAGGAAAGCAAACGTGACAAAGGTTGCTGTGAAGCTGTACAACAGTGAGGAACGAACAGTACAGCACAGCGAACAGCAACAACGAGCAGCGAGAAAATTGCTCATGAGTCCGGCACACTTGCCGCGATTTTGCACACGAGACCAGGGGAGTGTAACTGCTGTGCACAGCTTAGAAAGGAGCCTGCGGGATGAATAGGCTGTGTGTCAGGAGTTCACTCTACTGAGCGTGGTGTGTGAAACTTGTGGATGAACCTGTGTGCATCTGGGGGAGCCCTGCGGAGGAAGATGTGCCCAGGTTATCCATCAAGTTTTGCACGCCCTTGAGCGTGTCGATTGTGTAAAATCGAACCCGGCGCTTGCGCCCCTGCGACGGCCCCGCCGTCCAGGTGCCCACAGAACAAAGCAAAAATGAAGAGCTAACTTGCTCAAAGAATACCTCCACAAATCTGCGGTAAAAGCCGTGACCGCTAGGTTTGGTGGTGAGGATAAAACCCGGCAGATGTTAAACTGAGAACACCAAAACATCAGCCCACAGAACCAAGGAGTTCACCATGACTCGCAAAAGCAGCAAAGTATCAGAAGCCCGCAAAAAGGCAGAACTAGCAGCCCAAAAAATTCAAGAGAAGCAGGCCAAACTTCTAAGCCTTGCAGAAGAATACTTCTCCGTAACCACTGCAACCGGCATCGATGACCTCGAAGCAAAAATTGCAGAACACCAAGCACAGATTGAAGCTCTCCAGCAGAAAATTCAGGACGCCCACACTGAAACCCAGAACAAGCAGTCCCTAGCTGTCCAGAAAATGAAAGCTGAAGGTATCAGCAACACTGAGATTGCAGAACGGCTGGCCCTCACATCAAGCGAAGTCTCCAGCCTGCTCAAACTTGCCAAGGAACTTACCGAAGTAGCAATCACTAAAACAGAGTCTGTTGCTCAGGATGCAGACCAAGAACAAACTGACTAACTAATCGCTGGTCATACCCATTAGCTTTGATAGCATCACGAAGTTCACGCGCCTTTTGCGCGTGAACTTTTCTATTTCCATGTACAACCTGCCGCCTGCGCTCGGCCCTATCTTGCATATTCAGCTCATGGTCGCCCACCACCAAATGACTATCCGAACCATCGGTCGATCGAACACACAGAGGATTGTCACAACGATGCAGCACATGAACCAAGTTCATCTGAGCATCACTCAAACCTAGAGTAACTTGTAAAGCAAAACGATGTGCTCGATAAATTTTCTGCCGACCTGTTGCGCTATCCTTGACCCAAAATCTTCCGTACCCGTCATCACCGAGAGCACCCACCCACACCCAGCAACCTGCAACATCTTCACTCTTAATCACTCGTTTATTGAATCGTTCTGTGGTGTCCATGCCCTCATCTTAACAAGCGATTTCGTGATAGTGGCATACCAAAAAGGATAGGGCTTACTAGCAGATTGCTAGTAAGCCCTGTTCCTGAGCTAGTCCCACTCTGTATAGAAAAATACTTCCCCGCCGTGGTTCTCTTCGCTATCCTCGTAGGCTTCTTCTATGCTCTGCCCCCACAGCCGCTGACAGAGCGCTTCAGCTCTGGCTTCATCTGATATGTAGGCCTCGCCCATCTCGTACATCCACCCGGCGTTCATACACTGACCGGTTTCCGAATCTATCCGCCATTCTGCTCCGTTGAAGTTTGCCTCGTAGGGTTCAAGCCCGCAGTATCCCAACTCGTCCCCATGTACCTCGCAGCGGTTAGAGGGCTGAAGGTAGATGCGCTGGAGACTATAGCCCTGCGTGACAAAATTTTTCAGGCTCTTATCCCACTCCAGGTACTCCAGGTCGTGAGGTGCTTCTGCTTCCTCGACTACTGCATTACCCCAGTCATAAACATATCCCTGCTGGCTCATTACTTGTCTTCCTTTCACTTGCTCCGGCAGGTCGGCGCTACCTCTGCTGGTAGCCGTCCCGTTCCCTGCTGGCAGAAGAAGGCGTCAAGGGGCTAAAGACCCAAAGCTGTGCAACCCCGCAGGGGCAAGGCGGCATCGAAATTTCTGAGGAAATAAGCGACGCAGGAGCACCGAAGAAATTTTGAATACGCCTTGGCCTTTAGGCTTGCACAGCGAAGGTCTAGCCCCTAGCCTCGAATGCCAGCAGGTCGCACAGAGGGTAAGTGGTAACTGAGGTTAGGTAGGATCCTATAAGGAGCTTGCGACGCATAGGATCCCACCTAACCGATGAACTTTAAACCAAAAAGGCGTTGATCTTAGGTGTGATGCTCTGCATCGCATCTAAGATCAACGCCGGTATCTCCTGAGAATTATGCTGCTACAAGCTGCGCTACTCGTTGATAAGAAACGTCTAAGGCTTGACCGATTTCTTTCAGAGTCATTCCCTGTTCTTTGAGCAGTTTAGCTGCAAGTCGTGACTTTTCAGCAGCTAGTGCGTTGGACTCCTTTGCTTGTTCGAAGAGCTTATTGGCTTCTTCTCGGATAGCTGCTACATCTTCCGGTAGCTGGATACGCAAATCAATATTCACGTTCTCCACCGCTACATCAGTGAAGATATTGGCTAGGTCTGCAACTGCATCTTTAGCTTCTGAAAGCTTACGAACCTGTGTGCCTTGGGGGAGGCCTTCAACTTCCAGATGCCAGAACGCTCCGCTTTTTGTTGCTTGTACGGGGTAAGTTGTAGTGCTCATGATTTATTTCCACCAGTCCTTTCCTAGCTGATGAGCTGCCTGTTTATAGATTGAAAGGGTTGTCAGTTCGTTAATTTCGTTGTGGCGCGGGATGGCGATAGTTTCACCATTGAGGTCATAGACATCATGCCTACCACCTTTACGTTGCTTTTGTTTGAACTCTAGACCAGCTTCCCTTGCAGCTCTGTTGATGTTTTTGATGAGGTCGCGTTTCTTGGTCACGTTATAATTCTATCCCACACTTGAATAATAGTTCAAGTGTAGGGTAGAACTTTTTAATTTTAGGTGTCGGTAGAGTGCGGTAGTTTATGAAGTTCAGAGGTGTGATTAGTTTGGTGATGTGCCCCACATTCAATGAGTATGTAGCAATAATCACATTTACATTTTATTCTAAACGAGTTACTCTTTATGTATGAATAAACCTGAAGAAATAAATTACGCCCAAAAAGTTTCTGCCAACAGTGCTGCTTTTGCTTCAATAGTTTTTGCTCTTGTTCTTCTCTGGAACATTGCTTGTGGGGCTTTCCCGCATGGCTCTGGATTCTTTGCTGGTCTCATGCTTATCTTCCCCGCAGCCATTCTCTGGTTTAGCTTTGCGCTACTGCGTAGAAAGGGTAATCCTGACGCTCTCACAAAGAGCTTGCAAGCAAGCGTTTCTAGCGTTTTCTCCTTGCTGGTAGCGTACTTTGCATTTGCTGCCCTCTATGCTGGGTCGAACCTCGAAACAGATAAAGAAATACTAGAAGCGTTTATGGTTCCTATGATTGCATTGGCAATTATCTACGCATTTCCCTACTATGCCACAAAACATGCTGCTAACCTGGTGGAAGTAGAAAATAAGTAATCACTCGATATAAAGAATGCGGGGGAGGTGCCTTAGAGCTAAGGCACCTCCCCCTTTATTTATGTCTGCAATCGCGGCTACCACACCGCAACCAGACACACCGGGCACACATCACACGCTACAAAACATCAGCGCCAAAGAACGCAAAATAACGAGCAACCTGCGCCACAGCCAGCATACCAGCCACTACCGCACCATACCCTGCCCCCTCTGCACATCAGCACCACGAGACCCAGCCAGCTCACGCGCCGCCCCAGCCCCTCGAACCTTCTGCGCCCGCAAAACAGGGTCAACCTGCACCCGCTCCTGCTTCACAGCCTCAGCCTTACCCTGAACCTGCTTCAACGCACCATCAGCCTTCTCGATCCTAAGCCGCGCATCAGCCGAATCCTGCACAAAACCAGCCTTCCTAGCCCTCACATCGGCCAGTTGCTTATTCCACAAAGACAGCTCTTCATCCGTCTCCTTAGCCCACTTCATCCCCTCATAGGCCTGGGTAGCTCCGTGGTACTTACCCTGAACCTCAGCCTTCACCTGCTCCAGGGCCTCACGCTTGGCAGAACGAGAGAAAAAGCTAGCCTCTTCAAGCTCCTGCTCGGCAGACCGTAGCCGCTTGAAATCACTCTGCGCCTGAGCCTCAATAACCCGTTCACGCTCCTGCATCTTCCCCAGAATCTCAGCCTCGGTATTGCCCACCTTAAAGAGCTCCCGCTCGGCCTTACCCAGCTCATCCCAAGCCTCAGTTAATTCAGCCTTGACAGCATTAGTCTCATCTACCAACTGGCGGTGCTCTTGCTCAAGCTGCCGGGCACGCTCCTGATCCTGAGCCTCAATGCTCTGGCCCTCAGCGGCCCTCTCATCATCCACCAGCACACCGTTCACCTTATCCTGCTCATCGCCCGCAGCTTCGGCTACCTGTAGCTCTTCCATTGGTTCCTTGCCTTTCTCTTCCAGATTCTCCACCGAATCTTCAATCAAACTAATCTCTTCTTGCTGGCTCTCCAGTAGCATCTGCTCCCGAACTTCGTCCTTAGCGGTCTTGAACTTCTCCACCAGCTTCCTCAGACGTAGCTCCTCAGCTTCGGCTACACGCACCTGCTCCACCTGGGTAAACCCAGCCTCCGCCTTAGCCTTATAGCCAGGCATCAACTCCCGAGCCTTCTCCAGCTCCTTCTCCATGCCCTCAGCTTTCGCGGCTACAGATGCAACCGCGTTCTCCAGGCGCATCACCAGGCCCCTATTGGTCTGCCGCATCTCTGCATACCCGGCCTCAACCTTGACCCACGGCATACCCTCAACATGAAGCGTCACAGGGGTCTGACTGATATGACCAGGAGTAGCCGCCTGTAGAACGCCCACAAAGTTCAGGCCACCGACTGAGATAACAGGCCCTAGCTGCTGGGCCCGCACCCATGAGGGCGAACCGATACCATCAGCCCACTGCTTCAAGGCCTCAGCAACATCAGCACGTGAATCGAACCGCTGGCCATTCATCACAGCTGCGAACTTATCCCCAGAGGTCTCAACCACCTGGCCCGCTGCCTGCCGCATAGCCGGAATCTGTTCCTCTAGTACCTTCGTGCGGGCAGAGAGAGCATCGTACTGGTACTGGGCAAGACGACGTCCGTTCTCAAAACCAGTCATCACGTTCCGTAGCTTCTGAACCTTAGCCACGGCCTCAGAATGCTTCATGATAAAGGGGTTGCCCGTAGCAATCGCCTGGGTCTGGGCCATCGACACCTCAGCCTTGCCCAGATCCTCCATCGTGCGAATAGACATATCCCCGCGCATGACCTGAGAGATAAACCGCTGCTTACGCAAGAGCGTTGACCACATCACCGCATCAAAGGTCTCAGCGGTCACAACCTGGGTAATCCGCACCTGCTGGTTCTGATTACCAGGACGCAAAATACGGCCGTCACGCTGCTCCAAGTCAGCAGGACGCCACGGGGCATCCATATGCACCAGATGCACCAGGCGGTTCTGAATGTTAGTACCGGTGCCCATACGAGAGGTAGAGCCAATCAGCACAGCCACTTCACCATCACGGCACTGCTGGAAGAGCTTGGCCTTTTTCACCTCAGAATCAGCATCTTGGATGAACCGAATCTTGTCCTCGGGAATACCGGCAATAACGCACTGCTTCCTCAGCTCGTTATACATATCGAAACCACGGTCTTTACCAGGAACACCGTAGTCACAGAAGACCACCTGCAAAGCACCGGGGTTAGGGTGAGCCTCATCCGTGCCAGGAATCAGGTAGCTACGGTTCTTATTCTTCTCATAGACTTCAGCTAGCACCTTAGCGGTTGCCTCTGCCTTGGTCGGCACTTCCCCCGATGGGATAGCAGAGGGGTCAATCAAGCGGTAATCAGCTGCTGCCTTACGCCCATCAGAGGTAATGACCAGCGCGTTATCCTCCCCCTTGTCAGCGCGCCCAGATAGCTTCTCGTACCGCTCGGCCAAATAGGTGATGTAGGCGGCCTGCTCCGGTGAACGCTTCAAGGAAAGAACATGCGGTGCTGCCTCACCCTTTTCGTTAGGCTCAAGCTCAGGACGCTTCAGGTAGGACAAATCATCCGCTAGCTTCACATCGGCATAGGTGTGCATGGTGCGGATGAGCTCAGGGATATTGACGAACTTCGAGAACCTGGTATTCATCTTGTACGAATCACCACCAGCTACGGTGAGCTCTAGCTCAGTGACCGTCTTACCATAGGTCGCGGCCCACGAATCAAAGTCCTCCACGCCCTGCTCACGTAGAAGCTCAGGAGCAAGGTAGCGGTTCATCACATAGAGCTCTGCCATACTGTTAGCCACCGGCGTTCCGGTCGCTGCGGTAATAACCCGGTTGCCGTTCGTATCACGCAGATACTCCACCACTGAATGCAGGTTCGTTGCCTTCTTCGAGCCCCCAATAGAGGCACCACGGATAGCAGAGGGAGTTTTCAGGTTCTTGAACTCGTGCATCTCATCAACACACAGGTAATCAATGCCGGTCTCTTCAAAAGAGATACCCGCAGGGGAGGGGTTGGCCAGCAGTTTCTTAATGTCCTGTTCCAGGGCCTCAATGCGTTCCTGTAGCTCCTTGGTTGTTTTGGTGGGCTTACCTGCTTGGGCCGCGCGCTCGTTGTTCTTGTAGAGAGATTCGGTGAGCAAATCGACTTCTTTTTGCAGGTAGGCCGCTTTGCCCTCATTGGACAGCTCCAGCTTGTTAAAGGCAACGTGGGTCATAATGACGGCATCCCAGTCATTGGTGGCCACGCGGGCGATGAACTGCTTATGCTTCTCCCCGTTACCAATATCTGATGATGAGGCAGTCAGTAGGCGCGCCTGGGGGTACAGTTCTAGCCACTCGCGAGAGAACTGCTCCAGCATATGGTTAGGCACAAGAATTGCCGGCTTTTTCACCAGGCCTAAGCGCTTTAGCTCCATCGTACCGATGACCATTTCAGCGGTCTTACCGGCACCGACTTCGTGGAAGAGACCAACGCTCGGTTCATTAATCATGCGCGCAATCGCAGTGCGCTGGTGAGCATGCGGGGTAAAGGTCTTGACCAGACCCGGTAAGGTCAGGGCCTTGCCAGCCTCGGTATAGTTCCGTAGCGCGTAGTTATTGTGCCTGTCGTTGTAGGCTCTCGCCAGCATCTGGTGACGCTCTGGGTCTTCCCAGACCCATTGTGCGAACCTGTCAGCGATACGTTCGGCCTGGTCATTCGCGTGGGCGGTGGCCTGCGGGTTCAGCTGCTTGTCGGTGATAATCTGAATCGGCTTTTTCTCGATAGCTGCCTGGAAGAGCTGGGCCGGGGTGCGCTCGGGTGTCCCGTAGTTATTGGGGTCAGTTCGTGAGCTGTTGGTGAGTTCCCACATGCCGCCATGTACTCGGCGCAGGTTAGCCCGCTTATCACCTAGCTCTTCTCGCAGGAATTGCTCGTGTACCTCATCGGGAATCCAGACAGCGCCGGGCTGGACGGTAATATCCGCTGAAGCAATATCCTCGGGGATAGCCTTTTCTAGGGCCTGAACATGTTTGGCAAAATGGGGGTTGAGCTCGGCGGCGGCCTGGGCTTCTTTCAGCTTGGCCCGCACATTTCCTGATAGGTACTCTTCGGCAGTCTGATATTGCGGTGCCTCAGCAGGGGAGTTGGGCAGGACGTAGATTCGGTCTCCTAGCTCAGAGACAACAGCCTCGGGGGACTCATTCATCAGCTCACCCATGAACTGAACATCTACCTTGCCCTTTACATCGAGCGATACGGCCAGGGCATCTAGGGCGTTATCCACGTGGGTGACAGGCTTGCGTGGCTCTAGGATGCGGCGGTTGAGCAAGTCGGCAGGGGAGGCCGTGTTGGTAGCCTGCGAGTAGTTCTCCAAACCAAGAACGAGAGCACCGGCAGGGTCTTTGAGGAAGATACTCATCACCGGACGGCGGCGCACGCTGGTCTCACCACTGGCGGTGTAGGTGATTTTGCCACCGTTCAGGGGCCCGTACTTTTCGGTGTGCTCCAGGTAGGTCTTGCGTAGCTGGGTACGCGCGGCCTCCATCGTAGCCTCAGAGACAGCATCGGTAGCTTCTGCCGATAGAAGAGCCTTCGCCTGGTCACGCAAAGACAGCAGGCCTTTAAGCTCCTGCACCTGGGTCTTGGGCACCGACAGGGGCACCTGCTCTTTATCCTGGTAGATAGTGAACGTACCGTCGCCCTGAAGACTAATATGCTGGTCAAGCAGTTGCTCACCGGGCAACAGCAGCGGCATGGCTTCTGAGACCTTAGCCGGGGTAGTAGAGTAGCCGCGTCCAGCTGCAAGAGCCACCTTAGCGTCGGCTTCGATAGCTTCAGCTAGGCGCTGGGGCAGGTTCTCGCGCTCCTGAGAGGTAGCTGTAATAGCCTCGCTCATCTGACCAAAGCGATTGGTTTTCAGCACCTTTTCACCCAGCAAGTTCTGGGGATTATCCTCAAAGTAGGCGTTACGGTGGTAGCTCTGCCCGTCCTCGGCGGTGTATTCCTTACTGGTGAGCCAGGCATCAGAAAGCGGGGCCTCACCCTCTACGCGCTTACGGAAAATCAGCAGGTCGGTCATAACTGAGGTGCCCGCATTATCAAAAGCACGCTCAGGAAGACGATAAGCTCCCACTAGGTCAGCCTGGGCATACATAGCCTCACGAGCAGCAGAACCAGCAGCATCAAGGGTTCCCGTTGAGGTAATGAGCGCAACCATACCCCCTGGCTTAGTCAGGTTCAGGGACTTGATGATGAAGTGGTTGTGCATGGAATGACCCGCTGCGTTATGCCGCGGATCATGCAAAACCGTCTGAGAAAAGGGCACATTCCCGATGGCGGCATCAAAATAGCCGTTGGGGATAAAGGACTCCGCAAAGGACTCATTGCGGATGGATGCCTCGGGGTAGAGGTAGGCTGAGATGGCCGCGCTTGTCGGGTCAATCTCGATGCCGGTGACGCGGGTATCAGCGGGGGCCTTGCTAATAAAGTTGCCGATACCGCTACCAGGTTCTAGGACTTGGCCGCTGGTGAAGCCGTATTCTTTCAGGCCCTTCCATACCGCATTGGTGTAGGTCGGGTCAGTGTAGTGGGCGTAGTTGACCCCTCGGGCGGCTTGCCGGTAGCCCTCTTCACCTAGTAGTTCTTTGAGCTCGAACCGCTCGGGCTCGGTCTCTCGGTTGGCCTCGTTGAAAATTTCGGATAGGCCGCCTGCGCCCCAGCCGGTGTACTGGGCTAGTAGCTGCTTCTCTTCATCGGTTGCAGCCCTATCGCCCCCTTGTAGGGTCTGTAGAGTCTCTAGTGCTGCGACGTTGCGGCGGTAGCGTTCAGCAGCGGTGAGAGCCCCAGCTGGGCTGCTCACCGTAGCTTGCTCTACTGATTGTTCTTCAAGGATTCGAGCATCTGCTGAAGCTCCTGCTGCCTCTCCAGATAAGGGGCTGCCTTCTCCTGGTAGGCCAGGTTCGCTGAGCGGATTTCGATGTCCTGCGGTTCCTCCGAGCTCAGGTACTGGCTGTTGATGCTGGTCTTCAAATCGCGCAGGTACTGGTCGTTCCACAGCATCTCGCTCTGAATCTCCCACTCGCTCATCGGCTGAGGCACCTCCTGCTCCCACAGCTCCTGCGGGGGAGTCAAAAGCTCCTGACGCACTGTTTCCTCTGCTCGCTTCTTGGCTGCTTCCAAACGGCCCACCTTCTGTAGGTAGCCCTCGTTCGGGGAGTCCTGGCCCGCGTACTGGAACATCAGATCCTGAACCATTAGCTCGGCCTGTTCCTGAATCTGCTGAAAGTGCTCGTCCAGGTTCATTTCCTGCTGCATCTGGGTGTAGGTGCTCGGCGCTAGGGTCTGCCAGTTCTGCCTGGCTATTGTTGCGTAGTTGCTCATCTTGAACCTCCTGGGGGTTTGAGAATAGGAACTCGAAAATATCGAGCTGGCCCTCAATTAGGCCGTGTTTTTTCGCCACGATGTACTCCATGTAGATAGCTGATAGATGCCACCTACTTTAATCGTGGAAAGATATGTTTAATAGAAAGTTATTGATTTACGAAACTAGGCTGTTAGGGGTTAGCTAGTAGGTCTGAGGAATCTCAAGGTTGCCACTGAGTAGGTTGTAGATAAACAGGATGGTGGACACTGAGAAGAAAGTCAGTCCAATGTAGCCCAGCAGGATGCGGCTGTAGCGGTTCCAGCCCAGGAATGGGATGAGGATGTATATCCAGCTCAGGGCCACTGCGGTGTGGTGGAAGGCTAAGAGGAGCCAGCGGAACGCGTTTCCGACCCCACGGAAGAAACCGGCTACAGGATTCTGCTTGCGCGGTGCAGGTGCCATCATGGGCTGCTGGTAGTAGTACTGCTGCTGAATCGGTGCAGGCATCGGGGCCTGCGGCACCTGCTGCTGGGGGTGGTTTGGAACGGTGTAGTAAATCTGGCTCATCTTAGCCTCCTGGGTGAGAATGTGGTGCTAGCTAGCTGTCCCAGCCTGCAAGGGGCGGGCGCTGCGAGTCGGGGGAAGTGGGTACGGGTGCGGCAGTCCAGGCTGCTTCTTCCGGTGCGCTTGGTGTGGGCTTGGGTTTGCGGTTGATGGTGATAGAGACGAACCGGTTCGAGACTGCTACCTCATCAGCAATTAGGCTCAAGGAGCGAATCGTTTCGCCGTCGCGCTTGCGTTCCTTGGTTACAAGCATGCCGGTGGCCATAACTCGGTCGCCCTTTTGCAGTTCTTCGCTGATGCGCTGAACGTAATCGTTCTGACGTTCGCTACCCTTGGAGCGTACTTCGACGTCCATGTAGGTGGTGACGCCAGCAACGTAGTCTTTTTCTGCCGCTGACCAGACTCGCGGGGTGTGGGCAACGGTCATGTAGACCACTGCTGCCCCTTCTTTGAAGAATCGCAGGTCGGGGTCGCGGGTGAGGTTGCCGGTGATGGTGAGGGAAATTTCGTTGTTCATGGGGTTCTCCAGATATTCAGAATCATGTGACATGACATGATGTGATTACTTGATGGGGATGTCCGCACCAAACTCAAACTCGATAGCCTCAAAGAGGTAATGGCTAATCAGCTCGTTTTGGCTCATACCCTTCTGCTTGGCCGCATATTTCAGTAGCTCGGCCTGAGACTCAGTGCCTCTGAGGGTGTAGATACCGTACTTGCGTCCTGCCGCCCGCTTTTCAAGACGGGCTTCGGGTGAATCTGCGGACTTATCCGCGCCCTGCTCGGGCTCGGATATGGTGCGCGGTGCCTCTGCTGCCTCAATAAAGGCATCCTCATTTTTTGGGGTGGGCCGCTGGCGAAAAGTAGATGCCATTATCGTCCTTCGGTCAGTGTGAGAATTTCTTGGGCGAGTAACTGAATCTCAGCCTTGGCCTTTGAATCAGTACCCTCGGTAACAGCCTTGCCCTCAGCTAGTGCCGCCTGATACGCCTTGCGGTGATGAACCACCACATCTGCCAGGGCTGCCTGCGGTGCTGCCTGGGCCAGGTACTCCTTAGACTCCTGTGCCTCAGAGCTCATCACGTGGGTGGACGCCTGCGAAATGACAATCAGGGGAATGAGGCTGGGATTCATGTCTTGGGCCTCATCCACCATCTGCATCAAGTCCACGGTTGCATCCAGGTCGGCCTGGGCTGGGCGAGTGGGGATAAGCATGAGGTCAGCAACTACCATCGCTGAACGCAATTCCTTGGAGTCCTTACCTGCGGTATCGACAAGAACCACATCGTAGCTCTCGTTGAGCTCCCGCAGGGTTGCTCCCAGGCGGCCCTCTTTGCGGAGGGTCATGATGGAGCCGTGCCCAAGTTCATCCCTGTCATCTGCCCAGCGTGAGGCGGTGTGGATAGAGGGGTCGGCCTCAACAATAGTGATGCTCTTTCCCTGCTGCTGGAGGGTGGTGGCTAGGTTGACGGTCAGGGTGGACTTGCCCACCCCTCCTTTATGGTTTCCGATAAGTAAGATCATGCCTACAGTCTAACCCCTAACTAATATGATATGCAACCATGTGATATGAAATGATATGAATAATTTTTTTGACCAGCCCCCACTCCACCTCAAAAGGCAGTGAAAGCACATACCGTAAAATCAGGGTAGACCTCCGACAACCTGCAAGGAAGCACCCAGTGAATATTGCATCACCAGCGTTCACCCGGTGGATAGAGGGCATCGCACCAGATGCTACCCTCCTGGAAATCTGCACCAAGGCAGACCTAAGCCTCTCTACCATCTCAGAACAGCGAAGCGGCAACCGCATCACACCCAAGACGGTTATCGTCATCGCCAGGGCATACGGGCAAAACCCGGCAGGGGAGCTAGGTAGCTTTGACGGATATGAATCACTCAATCAAAACCAGCTCACCCTTGTTGATGCCGCACCTCTTTACTCAGCCCTCGAATTGCTGCATCAACGCTTTGTACGAGAAGGTAAAGCACAGGCCGGGGCAGGCTTTGACCCTCCAGGGTCGCAACTCAAGCGCTGGCTGGATGTCAATCGCCGCACAGTGACCCAAAAAGAGCTGGCCCAGCACCTAGAGATGAAACCCTCCAACTTCTCCCAGCAGGTCAGCGACGGAACACTGCCGATCTATCGCATCTTGGAACTAGCTGCATACCTAAAAACCTCACCGCTACCTGCGCTGGTGGCAACAGGGAATCTCTACTTTGAAGAAGTCTTTGGCCTGAGCCGCCAGAAATATTTAGCCGGTCGGCCTAACGTGGAGCTGGTAGAAGCCCTTGAGCAGGCCAATCTCTTCCTGGCATCTGATGTGAAACTCTTCGTGTCGCCCTAAAAAACTGCCTTTGACATGGGGTTTCTATTTTTGTGTTCAAAAGTTTCGGAAAAGAATAACTATTGCTCTTTCTTATATATAATTGAAGTGCTGGCGGGGTTGACCACCTGGAAAGCGGACACCCGCCAATCTCTCGCGAGAGAACCTCTAAAGGTGCGACCAGAGTGAGAGAGTCTGTGGCAATGTCCCCCACGAACGTATTGCCACAGCTCTTCACCTGGCACTCTTTCCCTCACTCACATACACCACTTTCTGGAGAGAAGCACATGAGCATCACCCACTATCTCGACATCAACACCCTGCTAGGCGACACCTTCGGCCAATGGCTTACCGCCCAGGGGGCTACCTTTGAAAACGCACAAGACCTCACCGAGGCAACCGTCATTGCACAAGAGTGGGCCACCCCAGCCCCGTATGGCTATCAAAAGCCGGTAGCCCGCCGCACTCTCACTGCCAATAACGTCACCATCGACGGCGAACTTTACCCCAGCATCACTTTCACTCTGGGGCTGATGGACTTAATCGACGCGGCTATCACCAAACAGTCTGTAGCTCCTTCATCTGGCTACCCGCTGAACTTTCATTCTGGCCAGTAAGCCCCTGATTCGGGATAACTCGGCCCCTCAATAGACCTCCGCAGTCCCTACCTAGTTCACCTAGCAGTGAGCTGAGGGTATCTGTGATGGAAACACCGCCTCTCCACTAGGCGGGAAGAAACAAACACCACGCGAATCACTCGATTCACACATATCTGAAGAAAGGACACCTAAGACGTGTCACGAGCATCCTTTAAGGTAGTAGCCAGCAAGTCTGGCGCCCTGGTTGCAACCGGCCTGGTTGCATCCTCTATTTTTGCCTCCATGCCCGCATCAAACGCGGTCGATACTGGCTCATTTGGCTCAGTTATCAGCGCATCTGAAGCAGAATCCACCACCCGCGAAGTTCCTGTCGATAACTCGGCGCTGCTCGCTGCTGTTGCGGCCGCTAAGGACGCAGGTCTGAACATCTCAGAAACCCAGGTCAAGACCATTACCACCGGCTCAACCGCTGAGGTTCAGGCGGCACTGGATACCATCACTGCTGACTCTGAGGCCAAGATTGCTGAGATTACCGCCAAGATTGCCCAGTTCAAGGAAGATAAGGCCGCAGCTGATGCCAAGTTCGAAGCTGAACTGGCTCAGTACCAGAAAGATGATGCCGCTTATCAGGCTGCTGTAGCTGCTAAGGCTGAGGCTGAGAAGATTAACGCTGAACGCCAGGCCGCTTACGAAGCTGAACTGGCCCAGTACAAGGCAGACCTTGCCTCCTACGAGAGCGCACTGGCTCAGTTCAAGACTGACAAGGCAGCCTACGACGCCAAGGTTGCAGCTGCTAAGGCTGCTATCGAAGCTGGTGAATGTGCACCTCCGCGTGTGGCTATGACCTTTGACCTCTCCCGCTCTTTTGATGCCTCTGAGACTGCAACCATGAAAGACCAGGCCAAGCAGATGGTCGAGCGTCTTTCCAAGGTTGATGGTGCTGAGGTCTCTTTCTTCACCTTTGCTCGTGACTCTGCTGTGAACTTCCAGAACACTAACTTCTCTGAGGCAGGACTGGGCGAAATCACCATTCTCCCCGGCAACCAGCCATCTGCTGTATTCAACGTCAGCACCGATGCTGGTAAGGCCGCTGCTTTGGCCTGGATTGACGGCATCGACAAGCATTCCAAGGATGCCCCCGTAGGAACTGAGGGCGAGGCCTGGGACGGCGTTAACTACCTCACTCTGGGCACCAACTGGGAAGCTGCCCTGGCCGCTATCGAAAAGCACCAGGCAGAGACCGGCGTTAAGTACGACACCGCCCTGCTGCTGACCGACGGCGCACCAAACACCTACACCCTCAACGGTGAAGTTGGTATCCACTCACCTCTGAACGCCTCCAACGGCTCAGACGAAGCATTTAACGCTGCCAAGGTTGTTGCTGACCGCCTTGAAGCATCCGGCACCGATGTCATCCCTGTGATGATTCGTGATGAGGCCGTCAACAATCCCTCTGACCCCTTCCACTTCTCTTCCGATGAAGCCGGTATGCTGGGCTACATCAAGGGCATCTCCGGTGTAGCCTCACCCACCGAGGGCCGT